>NZ_JSYE01000039.1:0-4618 GCF_054824025.1 Microbacterium sp. HJ5 | reverse complement strand
GGACCACCCGATCATCGCCGCGCTCCCGCCCCAGGGCGAGTGAGCCGCGCCCCCGAGCGGACGGTCTGACGTGGGCGTCGCCGATCTCGCCGATTACCCGTGGGACGCCGTCGCGCCGTACGCCGAGCGCGCGCGTGCCCACCCCGACGGCATCGTCGATCTGTCGATCGGCTCGCCCGTCGACCCGACTCCGTCCGTCGTCGCCGACGCCCTCCGCGCCGCGACGGACGCGCACGCGTACCCGCAGACGATGGGCACCCCGGCGCTGCGCTCGGCGATCGCGAGCTGGTACGAGCGGCGCCGCGGTGTGCCCGGCCTGACCGCGGCGAACGTGCTCCCCACGGTCGGCTCGAAGGAGCTCGTGGCGCTCCTGCCGCTCTTGCTCGGCCTCGGACCCGGTGACGTCGTCGTGCACCCGCGGGCGGCCTACCCGACGTACGAGGTCGGTGCGCGACTCGTCGGGGCGACGCCCGTCACCGCCGACGACCCGGCCGAGTGGCCCGCCGGCGCGCGCCTGGTCTGGGTCAACTCGCCCGGCAACCCCGATGGCCGGGTGCTCGACGTCGCGAGCCTGCGGGCGGCGATCGACCGCGCCCGCGAGCTCGGCGCCGTCCTCGCCTCCGACGAGTGCTATGCCGAGCTGGGGTGGGAGGCTCCGTGGGACGCGGAGCCGATCCCGTCGGCCCTCGACCCCCGCGCCACCGGCGGACAGCTGGACGGAGTGCTCTCGGTGTACTCCCTCAGCAAGCAGTCCAATCTGGCCGGCTATCGCGCCGCGTTCCTCGCCGGTGACCCGGACATCGTCGGCCGGCTGCTCACGGCGCGGAAGCACCTCGGTCTCATGCTCCCCGCACCGGTGCAGGCGGCGATGGCGGCGGCGCTCGGCGACGACGAGCACGTCGCCGCCCAGAAGGAGCGGTACCGTGCGCGGCGCGCGATCCTCAAGCCCGCGATCGAGGGCGCGGGCTTCCGGGTGGATGCCAGCGAGGCCGGGCTCTACCTGTGGGCGACCGAGGGCCGCGACGCGTGGGAGAGCCTCGGCAGGCTCGCCGAACGGGGGATCCTCGCGGGTCCCGGCTCCTTCTACGGCACGCACTTCCCGCAGCACATCCGGCTGTCGCTGACGGCGACGGATGAGCGGGTGGCTGCGGCGGCGGAGCGTCTCACCGCGCGCTCGTGAGGTTTCCTCCATCGGATGCCGTGCCCCTTTGGCGGTGTCCGCAGTAGGCGCACGAGCGCACTAGGCTGTAAGAAAACGCGGCGGCGCGGCATCCCCGTCCCCGCTGCCGTCCTCGGAAGACGCCTCTCGTGCGTCCGCGAGGCGGACGACACCCCCGGCACGACCAGAAATCGCGAGGAGGCGCCGTGAGCGACGCGGGCACCCAGCAGGAGAAGGCCACCCTCACGATCGGTGACACGACCGCCGAGTTCCCGCTGCTGCGCGGAACCGACGGCACGCCGAGCGTGGACCTCTCCACGTTCACCCGCCAGACGGGTCACACCGCGCTCGACTACGGCTTCGTCAACACCGCGGCGACCAAGTCCGCGATCACGTACATCGACGGCGATCAGGGCATCCTGCGCTATCGCGGGTACCCGATCGAGCAGCTCGCGAAGAACAGCACCTACCTCGAGGTCGCGTGGCTGCTCATCTACGGCGAGCTGCCGACGCCCGACGAGCTCGCGGCCTTCGACGACAAGATCCGCCACCACACGCTGCTGCACGAGGACCTCAAGCGCTTCTTCTCGGCCCTTCCGCACACCGCTCACCCGATGTCGGTGCTGTCCTCGGCGGTGTCGGCGCTCTCGACGTACTACGAGAACGAGTCCGATCCGAACAACCCCGAGCACGTCGAGCTCAACACGATCCGCATGCTCGCGAAGCTGCCCGTCATCGCGGCCTACGCGCACAAGAAGAGCATCGGCCAGGCGTTCCTCTATCCCGACAACGGCCTCGGCTTCGTCGACAACTTCCTCAAGCTCAACTTCGGCGTGCTGTCCGAGATCTACGAAGTGAACCCGGTCATGTCGCGGGCCCTCGAGCGTCTGCTGATCCTCCACGAGGACCACGAGCAGAACGCTTCGACGTCGACCGTCCGGCTCGTCGGATCGACGGGCGCGAACCAGTTCTCCTCGATCTCGGCGGGCATCAACGCGCTCTACGGCCCGCTGCACGGCGGCGCGAACGAGGCCGTGCTGTCGATGCTGGCGCGCATCCGCGACTCGGGCGAGAGCGTGGAGCGCTTCGTCGAGCGCGTCAAGAACAAGGAGGACGGCGTCAAGCTCATGGGCTTCGGCCACCGGGTCTACAAGAACTACGATCCGCGCGCGAAGCTCGTGAAGGAGTCGGCCGACGAGGTTCTCGAGGCGCTCGGCGTGAGCGACCCGCTGCTCGACCTCGCCAAGCAGCTCGAAGAGATCGCGCTCAACGACGACTACTTCCGCGAGCGCCGCCTGTATCCGAACGTCGACTTCTACACCGGCGTGATCTACAAGGCGATGGGTTTCCCGACGCGCATGTTCACGGTGCTCTTCGCGATCGGCCGGCTGCCCGGCTGGCTCGCGCAGTGGCGCGAGGCCGCGAGCGACCCGCAGACGAAGATCGGGCGTCCGCAGCAGCTGTACATCGGTGCGGCGGAGCGCAGCTACCCGGGACTGTGAGACCGTCCGGCGATCTGACAGGCTGAGCGGATGCCTCGACTCCTCGTCCGCCGCCCCTCGCCGCTCCTCGCCGACGGCGAGCTGACGCACCTCGAACGGGTGCCGGTCGATCCGACGCTCGCTCTGGCCCAGTGGGAGGCCTACGTCGACGCCTTCCGGTCGCGCGGGTGGGACGTGGTCGAGGTGCCGTCGGCCGACGAGCTTCCCGACGGCGTCTTCGTCGAGGACGCCGTCGTCGTGTTCGGCGGACTGGCCGTGCTGTGCCGCGCGGGCGCGGAGTCGCGGCGCGGCGAGGCGGCTTCCGTACGGGCGGCGGTCGAGGCATCCGGTCTTCGCATCGCGTCGATCGGCGAGCCCGGAACGCTCGACGGCGGCGACGTGCTCAAGGTCGGCCGCACCGTGTACGTCGGCGCGTCGTCCCGCACGAACACGGCGGGCATCGCGCAGCTGCGCGACGTGCTCGACTCCGAGGGGTGGGACGTCGTCGAGGTGCCGGTGACACGGGTGCTGCACCTGAAGTCGGGCGTGACCGCGCTCCCCGACGGCACGGTCGTCGGCTTCGAGCCGCTCGTCGACGAACCGCGCTCGTTCCCGGAGTTCCTGGGGATTCCCGAGGAGCACGGGACCGCGGTGGTCGTGCTCGACGCGGGCACGGTGCTGATGTCGTCCGACGCGCCCGAGACCGCCGCCCTCTACCGGGCGCGCGGCCTCGAGGTGGTCACCGCCGACGTGAGCGAGTTCGAGAAGCTCGAGGGCTGCGTGACCTGCCTGTCGGTGCGGATCCGCGACTGACGGCTCGCGGGGGCGTCAGGCGTGGGCGTCAGGCGTGGGCGTCAGGCGTGGAGCGCCTCGTTCAGCGTGACCCCCACGCCGGCGCGGCGGACGGCTTCGATGGCGCCGGTGACCGAGTTGCGCCGGAACAGGATGCCGTCCCGGCCGGACAGCTCGGAGCCCTTGACCGTCGGACGCGTGCCGTCGGCGTGCGGCGGCTCATCGGCGAGCACGACCTTCGATCCCGCCGTCACGTAGAGTCCGGCCTCGACGACGCAGTCGTCGCCGAGCGAGATGCCGATGCCGGCGTTGGCCCCGAGAAGCGTGCGCGCGCCGACCGAGACCTTATGGGTGCCTCCCCCTGACAGGGTGCCCATGATCGAGGCGCCGCCGCCGATGTCGCTGCCGTCGCCCACGACGACGCCCTGCGAGATCCTGCCCTCGACCATGCTCTGGCCCAGGGTGCCGGCGTTGAAGTTCACGAAGCCCTCGTGCATGACGGTGGTGCCGGGGGAGAGGTACGCGCCGAGGCGCACGCGCGAGGCATCCGCGATCCGCACGCCGGGCGGGGTGACGTAGTCCAGCAGGCGCGGGAACTTGTCGAGGCCCTGCAGCTGGATCCCCTCGCGCACGAGGAACGGCCGCAGACGCGTGAGCGTATCGGGATGCATAGGGCCGGCGTTCGTCCAGGCGACGTTCGGCAGGAACCCGAAGATGCCGTCGAGGTTGACGTCGTTGGGAGCGAAGAGCCGGTGCGACAGCGCGTGCAGGCGGAGGTAGGCGTCGGGAGTGGAGGTGGGGGCTGCCTCGACATCCAGCTCTATGGTGACGACGTCCACGGTGACGGCGCGACGCGCGTCCGGGACGGCGAGGCGCTCGAGCTCGTCGGGCGGCATGGCGGGGTCGAAGCCGAGGGGGATGCGGCCCCGCTCGGGGGAGGGGAACCACGTGTCCAGCACGGTGCCGTCTTCAGCCGTCGTCGCGAGGCCTGCGCCCCACACCCATCGCTCGTCGCTCATGCCTCAACGCTAGCGTCGCGGCGGACGCGGCCGTCGTGCTGTTTCGCTGCGCGACAGCAGAGGGCGAGCGGATGCTGCGTCCGCGAATGCCCGCGCGATCAGGCCGAACCCGGCATCGGACTCACCGGGGGCCGGCCGCGACACGCCCGGGATGTCGTGTCGATTCG
>NZ_JSYE01000004.1:0-258868 GCF_054824025.1 Microbacterium sp. HJ5 | reverse complement strand
CGGATGCCTCGGCCGAGGCATCCGCTCATCGTGTTCTGTCACGACGTGATGCGGGTGAGCACGCGGTGCTGCTCGAGGACCTCGAGTGCGAGCACCTTGTAGCCCTGCTCATCGAAGAACACGGTGATGCGGTCGTCCTCGACGTCGACCACTCGGCCGCGACCCCACTCCCGGTGGGCGACCGCGGAGCCCGCGGGGAACGGACCGGTGTCGTCGTCCGCCGCCACCTCGTCGGCGGTTCCTGCACGGCAGGTGTCGCACGCGTCGCACGCTGCGCCGAGGTCGTCGCCGAAGTAGCCGAGGAGCACGCGCCGCCGGCAGTCGCGGGTCTCGGCGTAGCGCTGCATGACGGCGAGACGGGATTCCTCGATGCGCGCGCGACGCTCCGCCGCCTCTCGGGCGGCGGCCGCGGCGTCCGCGGGCCTCGCGCCGTTCACGGCGACGGCGCCCCGGCGGGTGACGCGCACGGCAGCCCCCTCGACGAGCAGATTGACCAGGCCGGTCGCCGCGCGAGCCGAGACGCCCGCGGCCTCCGCGATCGCGCGGGGCGGAAGCGGTGTGGCGGATGCCGCGATCGCGGCGTACGCGGCCGCGAGCCGCTCCTCGTCCACGCTCCGCGAGACGAAGTACCTGCGCAGGCCCAGATCCTCCGACCGGTAGAACAGCGTCGCCGCGGCGGCTCGACCGTCCCGTCCGGCCCTCCCGATCTCCTGGTAGTAGGCGTCGAGCGACTCGGGCACATCCGCGTGCACGACGAAGCGGACGTTCGGCTTGTCGATGCCCATGCCGAAGGCGCTCGTGGCGACGACCACGTCCAGCCGGTCGTCGAGGAAGTCCTCGTGCACGCGCGACCGCTCCGTGGCCGCCAGCCCCGCGTGGTAAGCCTCTGCGCGCAGACCGCGATCCTGGAGCGCCGCGGCACACTCCTCCGCCTGTCGGCGCGTCGCGGTGTAGACCAGACCCGGACGGGGGAGTCCCTCGACGAACTCCTCGACCGCCACGCGCTTCTCGTCGCCCGAGGTCGACCGGTGGACCGTCAGATCGATGTTCGGGCGATCGACGCCTCGCACCACGACGAGCGGGTCGCGCAGCCCGAGTCGCTCTGCGACTTCCCTCCTGACGGGATCGGCGCCCGTCGCCGTCAGTGCGACGGTCGGCGGAGCGCCGAGCTCGGAGCGCACGTCGCCGAGCCGCAGGTAGTCGGGTCGGAAGTCGTGCCCCCAGCTCGCGACGCAGTGCGCCTCGTCTATTGCGAGGAGTGCGACCTTCAGCGCGCGCAGCCGCGCCCGTACGTCGTCCTTCGCGAGCTGCTCCGGAGCGAGGTAGACGTAGCGCGCCTCGCCGTGTTCCAGCGCCGTCCAGGCGTCGTCGACGGCGCCGTCGGCCATCGACGAGTTGACGGCCACGGGACGGGGAGCGCGAGGGTGGTCCTCGAACCGCGCGAGCTGATCGGCCTGCAGCGCGATCAGGGGTGAGACGACCACCGTGATCCCGGGAAGCATGGCGCCTGCCAGCTGATAGACGGCGGACTTGCCCGCTCCGGTCGGCAGGACGGCGATGACATCGCGTCCGTCGACGAGCGCAGCGACCGCCTCTTCCTGCCCATCGCGCAGACTCTGCCAGCCGAAGACCTCGCGGGCAGTCTCCGCGATCGACGAATCGGGCATCCGTCTCCTTCCGTGAGCGTCCATCGTGCCACGCGCACGAATGCCGCCCGGTGGGATTGACAGGGCTGTGGATGGGGGCCCGCGCGGCACGCCTGAACGGCGCGGCGCGCAGCCTCGACTAGCGTTGTCGGGGCGCAAAGCCTCGTCCCGGAGGAGGAACGGATGACCTCGCAGGTCCCCGAAGCAACGGTCCGCATTCTGTCGAGCACCCTCGCGGAGGTGCACGTCGGGACTCAGGTGGAAGAGGTCATGGCCGCCGACAGCCGGGCGCTCCGCGACCGGGTCGTCGAGGAGATCCGCCTCATCGCGGCATCCGCAGGCGAGCCGGCGCACGCGACGCTCGTCGAAGGGTCCTCCCAGTGGCCGCTCGTCGTGCATCCCGACGGCACGTATGCGGAGTCGCTCGAGCCGTCCGCCGGCGCACCGGTGGTTGCCCCCGCGCCGGTGGTTGCCCCCGCACCGGCGGCTGCCGCCGCTCCCGTAGCCGCCGCGCCGGTCGCGGCCGCGCCAGCCACCGCCGCTCCTGCCGCCGAAGCTCCCGATTCCGCACCCGCCGCGGCACCCGCAGCATCCGAGCCCGCGCCGGTGCTGACGCGCAGCTCCGCCGCCTCCGCGCGCGATCTCTCCAAACCGACGGTCCAGGACCTGCTCGACTCGCGAGACCGCGGCGAGCGTCCGCGAGCGACCGAGGGGTGGCAGGGCGCCGTGCGGCGCGCCACCGGCGGCCTGGTCTCACCCGCGCCCGGCCGCGCGGAGCAGTCGCGGCTCGACCGCGAGAAGCGCGTGCAGCGGCGCCTCGACGCGCCCCGCACGATCGTCGTGCTGAATCCGAAGGGCGGCGCGCACAAGACGACCAGCACGCTGCTGCTCGCCGCGACCTTCGGCACCCTCCGCGGTGGCGCGACCCTCGCGTGGGACAACAACGAGACCCGCGGAACGCTCGGATGGCGCGCGCAGAACGCGCCGCACCACCGGACCGCGGTGGATCTGCTCGAAGAGCTCGACCGCTTCGCTAACCCCGACGGCTCGGGCCTCGCGACGCTCGACACGTACGTGCGCACGCAGGTCGACGCGCGCTTCGATGTGCTCGCCTCCGACGAGGACGCCGCGGCGTCGTCGACGATCGACGCTGCCGCGTTCGACCGGCTGCACGCCCTGCTGCGCCGCTATTACCGGCTCATGATCATCGATACCGGCAACAACATGCGCGCGTCGAACTGGATCGCCTCGGTCGCCGCCGCCGATCAGCTCGTCATCGTCTCCACGGTGCGCGAAGACACCGCCGCCAGTGCCGCGTGGCTGCTCGACGGCCTGCGTGAGAAGGGCTTCGGCGACAAGGTCGACCGCGCCGTGACCGTTCTGACCGCGCCATCGGCCAAGCCCGACCGCCGCCTCGAGTCGCGCCTGTCGCGTCACTTCGAGCAGGTCACGTCCGGCGTGGTCATCGCGCCGTTCGACGCCTCGCTCGTCGACGGCGGCCCGATCGACTTCGAGGCTCTCTCGCCCGAGACCCGCGACGCGTGGCTCACCGTCGCGGCGACGGTCGCCGACCGACTCTGAGACAGAAGGGACCGCCTCGTGAGGCGGTCCCCGATCGGTGCCGGTGGTGGGAGTCGAACCCACACGCCCTTGCGGGCAACCGAGTTTGAGTCGGTCGCGTCTGCCATTCCGCCACACCGGCTCGCGCGTCGTCCCGCGCGTCCGCGATTGACCATACCGTAGGATTCAATGGTGACTGAGCAGGAGCAGACCCCCGCAGCGCAGGCCTCGACCCCCCGCCGCGTGGTGGTGGCGGAGGACGAGTCGCTGATCCGCCTCGACATCGTCGAGATCCTCCGCGACAACGGCTTCGATGTCGTCGGAGAGGCGGGCGACGGCGAGACCGCGGTGCAGCTCGCGACCGATCTTCGTCCCGATCTCGTGATCATGGACGTCAAGATGCCCCAGCTCGACGGCATCTCCGCCGCCGAGAAGCTCAGCAAGAACCACATCGCCCCCGTGGTGCTCCTGACCGCCTTCAGCCAGAAAGAGCTGGTCGAGCGCGCGAGTGAGGCCGGCGCCCTGGCGTACGTCGTCAAGCCCTTCACCCCGAACGACCTGCTTCCCGCGATCGAGATCGCACTGGCCCGCTACGAGCAGATCATCACGCTCGAGGCCGAGGTCGCCGACATGGTCGAGCGGTTCGAGACGCGCAAGCTCGTCGACCGCGCCAAGGGCCTCCTGAACGAGAAGATGGGCCTCTCAGAGCCCGAGGCGTTCCGCTGGATCCAGAAGGCGTCGATGGACCGCCGTCTCACGATGCAGGACGTGGCGAAGGCGATCATCGAGCAGCTCGCGCCGAAGAAGTAGGCTCCCGGCCACTCGACATCGCGATGAGCGGATGCCTCGGACGAGGCATCCGCTCCTCTATGCCTGCGGCAGGTCCTTGACGTGGTTCGTGATGCGCACGGTGGAGCAGCGGCGGCCCTGATCGTCGGTCACGACGATCTCGTGGACCGTGATGGTGTTGCCGAGGTGGATCGGCGTGCACACGCCGGTGACGGTTCCCGACGTCGCCGACCGCGTGTGGGTGGCGTTGATGTCCACGCCGACGGCGAGACGCCCGGGACCGGCGTGCAGGTTCGCCGCCATCGATCCGAGCGACTCGCCGAGCACCACGTAGGCGCCCCCGTGCAGCAGCCCGACCGGCTGCGTGTTGCCCTCCACCGGCATCGTGGCGACGCAGCGCTCGACGGAGAACTCGGTGAACTCGACGCCCATCTTCTCGGCCAGCGCGCCCATGCCGCGGGTGGCCGCCCACTCGAGTCCGTTGACGTTTGCGGGCGCGTTCTCTGGCATGGCTCACCTTCGGGCGACGGGGGAGTGGGGCTGTCTCCGGCCCTGACTAGGCTTGCAGGGTGACGGACTCCGCAAAGCCTACCCTTCTCGTCGTGGACGGCCATTCGCTGGCATACCGGGCCTTCTACGCCCTTCCCGTCGACAACTTCTCGACGAAGGACGGGCAGCACACGAACGGGATCTACGGGTTCCTGGCGATGCTCATCAACCTCATCAAGGCCGAGAAGCCGACCCACATGGCAGTCGCGTTCGACACCTCACGGCAGTCCTTCCGCACGCGCGAGTACACCGAGTACAAGGCGAACCGGTCCGAGACGCCGTCCGAGTTCAAGGGCCAGATCCCGATCCTCCAGGACTGCCTCGCGGCCATGAGCATCACGGTGCTGCAGAAAGAGGACATCGAGGCCGACGACATTCTCGCGACCCTCGCCACGCAGGCGGCGGCCGAGCACTACGACGTGCTCGTGTGCTCGGGCGACCGCGACACGATTCAGCTCGTCAACGAGGACATCACGCTGCTGTACCCCAACGTGCAGGGCGTCTCGCAGCTCAAGCGCTACGACCGACAGGCCGTGATCGACCGCTACGGCGTGCCCCCCGAGCAGTACCCCGACATCGCCGCGCTCGTGGGCGAGACGAGCGACAACCTGCCCGGCGTGCCGAAGGTGGGCGAGAAGACCGCGGTCAAGTGGCTCAACCAGTTCGGGTCGCTCGACGAGCTGCTCGACAACGCCGACAAGGTCACCGGAGTCGTGGGCGGCAACCTGCGCGAGCACCTCGACGACGTGCGCCGCAACCGCTCGCTCAACCGCCTTCTCACCGACGTCGAGCTGCCGGTGACGGTGCATGATCTCGAGGTCAAGCCGATGGACGCGCAGGCCGTGCGCGACATCTTCGCGCGACTCGAGTTCAAGACGCTCATTCCCCGCGTGGCCGAGCTCGCCGGCATCGAGCAGCAGATGGCGGCGGTCGCGTCCGCCGCCGCCGTGCCGATGCCGGTCCCGGTCGAGCCGGCCGGCGCCGACCTGCTCGCGTGGCTCGAGGCCGTCGACGGCGAAGTGGGCGTCACGGTGATCACCGAGGGAGGCACCCCGGCCCGCATCGGGTTCGCGACGACGGACGCCGCGGCCGAGGCGTCGTGGACGCCGGAGGTCGCCGCCGTCCTCTCCGACTGGCTGGCATCGGACGCGCCGAAGGTGTTCAGCGACGCGAAGCCGCAGGTCAAGGCCCTCCGCAGGGCCGGCCAGCGCGTCGCCGGGCTCGCGTTCGACGTGATCGTGGCGGGCTGGCTCCTGCGACCGAGCTTCCCCGACAAGAACCTCGCCGATCTGGTCGACCGGTACCTCGACGAGAAGCTGCCCGAGGCCGACCCGACGCAGCTCGTGCCCGAGACCGAGGGTGCCACGCCCGGCCAGCTCTCGTGGTTCGCCATGCGTGTGGCCGAGGCCATCCGCGCCGAGCTTCCGGACAGCGTCGCGAAGGTTCTCACCGACATCGAGCTGCCGACCCTCGTGACGCTCGCCGATATGGAGCTCGCGGGCGTCGCCGTGTCGCACGCCAAGCTCTCGACCTTCTCGGCCGAGCTGGGCGAACGCGCCGACGCCATCGCCCAGGAGGCCTACGCCGCGATCGGCCGCGAGGTGAACCTCGGATCGCCGAAGCAGCTCCAGGAGGTGCTGTTCGACGAGCTGCAGCTTCCGAAGACCCGCAAGACCAAGACGGGGTACTCGACCGATGCCGCGGTGCTCGCCGACCTTCAGGAGAGCAATCCGCACCCGTTCCTCGACCTGCTGCTGCAGCACCGCGAGGCGACGAAGCTTCGGCAGATCATCGAGTCGCTCGACACCGCCATCGCCGGCGACGGCCGGATCCGCACCACTTATGTGCAGACGGGCAGCCAGACCGGCCGGCTGTCGAGCACCGACCCCAACCTGCAGAACATCCCGGTGCGTACGGAGGAGAGCCGTCGCATCCGCTCGGCATTCGAAGTGGGCGAGGGGTACCAGACGCTGCTGACGGCCGACTACTCCCAGATCGAGATGCGCATCATGGCGCACCTGTCGGAGGACCCCGGCCTCATCGAGGCGTTCAACTCGGGCGAAGACCTTCACCGCTTCGTCGGCGCCCGCGTGTTCGCCGTCGACCCCGCCGACGTCACGCCGGCCATGCGCACGAAGGTCAAGGCGATGTCGTACGGCCTCGTTTACGGCCTCTCGGCCTTCGGCCTGTCGAAGCAGCTGCGCATCGAGCAGACCGAGGCGAAGCAGCTCATGATGGAGTACTTCGCGCGGTTCGGCGCGGTGCGGGACTACCTGCGCTCGTCGGTGGAGCAGGCCCGCATCGACGGCTATACCGAGACGATCTTCGGTCGGCGGCGCCCGTTCCCCGACCTGGCGAGCCCGAACCGCGTGCTGCGCGAGAACGCCGAGCGCGCCGCTCTGAACGCCCCCATCCAGGGCAGCGCCGCCGACATCATGAAGATAGCGCTGTTCCATATCCACGACGACTTCGCCGCGCGCGACCTCCGTTCGCGGGTGCTCATGCAGATCCACGACGAACTGGTGGTCGAGGTGGCGGCGGGCGAGTGGGACCCGGTCGAGAAGATCGTGCGCGAGCGCATGGGCGACGCCGCCGCGCTCTCGGTGCCGCTCGACGTGCAGATCGGGCGGGGGCCGGACTGGAACGAAGCCGGGCACTGATCCGCCCGTTTGGCGCGTCGCCCGGCGGCTCCTTAGGCTCGTGGGCATGACTGAAGAATCACGGACACCCACGCCGATCGACACGATCGCTGACGCCTGGGTCGACACGCTGGCCGAACTCGAGCCGACGCTCGCCACGTACATCGGCCGCGCCGAGTACAACGACCGTTTCGGCGACTACAGCCCGGCCGGTCAGGAGCGCCTCGTCGAGGAGGCGCGCAAGACCCTCGCGGCTCTCGCCGGCGCCACCCCGGTCGACGACATCGACGTCGTGACCCAGGAGGACCTCACGCGCGAGATCCAGGTCGCCATCGAGCTGCACGAGGCCCGCTGGCACGTGCGAGACATCAACGTGATCGCGTCGCCCGCGCAGGACATCCGCTCGGCGTTCGACCTCATGCCGACGGCGACCGCCGACGACTGGGCCGTCATCGCCACGCGTCTCCGGGCCGTCCCCGCCGCGCTCGAAGGCTACGTCGAGAGCCTGCGCGCCGGCATCGCCGAGAACAACGTCCCCGCACGCAGGCAGGTCACCGAGGTCGTGACCCAGATCGGCCGCTACACCGAGGACGGCGGCTTCTTCGCGAGCTTCGCCGCCGAAGCGGCGCCGGCCGAGGGGCAGCTCCCCGCGTCTCTCGCCCGCGAGCTCGCCGACAGCGCGAACGCCGCCCGCGTCGCCTACGACGAGCTGGCAGACTTCCTCGGCGGAGACCTCGCCGCGGCCGCATCCGAGAAGGATGCGGTCGGCCGCGAGCTCTATGCGATCCACTCGCGCCGCTTCCTCGGGGCCACCATCGACCTCGACGAGACCTACGAGTGGGGCGTCGAGGAGCTCGCGCGGATGGTCGCCGAGCAGGAGTCGATCGCTCACGAGATCAAGGCGGGCGCATCCGTCGAAGAGGCGGTCGCCCTGCTCGAGCAGGACCCCGCCCGTAAGCTCTACGGCACCGACGCGCTGCAGAAGTGGATGCAGGAGACGAGCGACCGCGCGGTCGCCGAACTCGGCCGCACCCACTTCGACATCGCCGAGCCGATCCGCAAGCTCGAGTGCATGATCGCGCCGACGAAGGAGGGCGGGATCTACTACACCGGCCCGACCGACGACTTCTCCCGCCCCGGCCGCATGTGGTGGTCGGTGCCCGAGGGCGTCGAGGACTTCGACACGTGGCGCGAGCTGACGACGGTGTATCACGAGGGCGTCCCCGGTCACCACCTGCAGATCGCCCAGGCCGTGTACAACCGGGCGCAGCTGAACTCGTACCGCCGACTCCTGGGCGGCACGTCGGGCCACGCCGAGGGATGGGCGCTGTACGCCGAGCGTCTCATGGAGCAGCTGGGCTACCTCGACGACCCGGCCGACCGCCTGGGCATGCTCGATGGGCAGCGCATGCGCGCCGCTCGTGTCGTGCTCGACATCGGCGTGCACCTCGAGAAGCCCCGTCCCGATGGCCTGGGCACGTGGGACGCCGACTTCGCGCTCGACTTCATGCGCCACAACGTCAACATGTCGGACGAGTTCGTGAAGTTCGAGGTCAACCGCTATCTCGGCTGGCCGGGGCAGGCCCCGTCGTACAAGGTGGGTCAGCGCATCTGGGAGCAGCTGCGCGACGACGTCGCCGAGCGCGAAGGTGCGGACTTCTCGATCAAGCGCTTCCACAAGCGCGCGCTCGACATCGGCGGTGTGGGCCTCGACACGCTGCGGTCGGCGCTCGCCCGGTAGGCAGAGGCTCCTTCACACGCGGGGGTCGCGGGACAGCAGTCCCACGACCTCCGCGTCGCTCGTCTGGGTGAAGTCGTCGTAGAACTGGCCGACGGCCCAGAAGTCGCGCTCCCGGTGCGGGCAGACGTAGTCGTCGGCGACCTCACGGTCCGGACGCCAGCCCGCGGGACCGACCGGAACCGCCAGCACGACCCGCTCCGCGCCGTGCGCCCGCATCGAGAGACACGCCGCCGTCGCCGTGGCACCGGTGGCGACGCCGTCGTCGACGACGATCGCCGTACGGCCGGCGACGGCTTCGACCCCTGCTCCGAACAGCACACCGCGGCGCCGGAGCTCGACGCGCTCGAGATCCTCCACGAAGGCGAGCTGCTCCGCCGTGATCCGGCTCCCGGCGACCGCTGCGTCGTTGACGACCCGCACGTCGTCGGCGATGGCTCCGACCGCGAACTCCTCATGCGACGGGGCGCCCAGCTTGCGCACAACGGCCGCCGCGAGCGGCAGGTCGAGGGCCTGGGCGACCTCGGCGGCCACGACCACGCCCCCGCGCGGGATGCCGAGCACGACGGCATCCTCACCGCGCCATGAGCGCAGCGACTCAGCGAGCTGCCGGCCGGCGTCCTCGCGATCGGCGAAGAGTGCCATGCCGCCACGGTACGCCGGAGCCGTCCGCCTGTCTCGGGAATGCGACGTGCGAGCATGGGGTTCCATCCGATGCGCGATCCATTCGTGCGAATGGAAAGGACTCCTCATGACCGACCTCGCCGCCGTCGAACTGGGCCTCGACACGTTCGGAGACATCACCCGCGACGAATCGGGAGAGCTGATCACTGCCGCGCAGACCATCCGTGACGTCGTCGACGAGGCGGTCCTGGCCGATCAGACGGGCCTCGCTTTCTTCGGCGTGGGGGAGCACCACCGCCGTGAGTTCGCGATCTCGAGCCCGGAGATCGTGCTCGCCGCCGCCGCTGCGCGCACCGAGCGCATCCACCTCGGGACCGCCGTGACCGTGCTCTCGAGCGATGACCCCGTGCGCGTCTACGAGCGGTTCGCAACGCTCGATGCCGTGTCGAACGGCCGAGCAGAGGTCATCCTGGGGCGCGGCTCGTTCATCGAGTCCTTCCCGCTCTTCGGCTACGACCTGCGCGACTACGAGGCGCTCTTCGACGAGAAGCTCGAGCTGTTCTCCCGGCTGCTCGACGAGAAGCCCGTGACGTGGGAGGGCACCATGCGGGCTCCGCTCGTCGAGGCCGACGTGTTCCCGAAGACCGAGAACGGGCTTCGGGCCTGGGTCGGCGTCGGCGGGACGCCCGAGTCGGTCGTCCGCGCCGCTCGGCACGGATACGGCCTGATGCTCGCCATCATCGGAGGGCCCGCCGACCGCTTCCGGCCGTTCGCCGAGCTGTACCGGCGTTCGCTCACGACGTTCGAGCGCGCGCCGCTGCCGGTCGGCGTGCACTCGCCAGGACACATCGCCGACACCGATCAGCAGGCGTGGGAAGAGGCGTACGAGGGCTTCGAAGCCATGAACAACACCATCGGCCGGGAGCGGGGATGGCCCCCGTACAGCCGCATGCGCTTCCAGCGCGACGTCGGCCCCGAGGGCGCGCTGTATGTCGGCTCGCCCGAGACCGTGGCGCGGAAGATCGCCGACACCGTCCGCACCCTCGGCGTGCAGCGGTTCGACATGAAGTTCTCGACGGGGACGCTGTCGCACGCGCGGATGATGCGCTCCATCGAGCTCTACGGCACGCAGGTGGCGCCGATGGTCCGCGACCTGCTGTCGTGAGTGACGGCGGGCCGCGGCATCCGTAGCATGACGCTATGACCGATGCCGACACCCGCGCCGCCGGGCTCTCGCAGCGCCTCGACCGGCTTCCGTTCACGGGACGGCACCTCAGGGTGCTGACGGGTTCGGGGCTCGGCTGGGCGCTCGACGCGATGGATGTCGGGCTGATCTCGTTCATCATCGCGGCCCTCGCGGCGCAGTGGAGCCTGCAGCCCTACGAGACGGCGTGGATCGCGTCGATCGGCTTCGTGGGGATGGCCATCGGCGCCAGCGTGGGCGGGCTGCTCGCCGACCGCTTCGGTCGTCGGTCGATCTTCGCCGTCACCCTCCTCGTGTACGGACTCGCGACGGGAGCGAGCGCCCTCGTCGGGGGCCTCACGGCATTGCTCGTGCTGCGGTTCCTCGTCGGCCTCGGCCTCGGCGCAGAGCTTCCCGTCGCGTCCACCTACGTCAGCGAGTTCGCGCCCGCCCGCATCCGCGGCCGCCTGATCGTCATCCTCGAGGCCTTCTGGGCGATCGGCTGGACCGCGGCGGCCCTCATCGGGTTCTTCGTGATCCCCGCCTCGGATGCCGGCTGGCGGTGGGCGTTCGCGCTGGGGGCGATCCCTGCCGCGTACGCCCTCTTCGTCCGCTGGGGGCTTCCCGAGTCGGCGCGATGGCTCGAGCGACGCGGTCGCCATGACGACGCCGAGCGGGTGGTCCGCTCCTTCGAGGAGTCCGCCGGGGTCGCGGCGCCGGCGCGTGCCGAGTCGCCGTCTGCCGCAGAGCCCGCCGCCGCGTCCTCCCTCGGCTCACGCCTCTCCGCGCTGTGGTCGCGCGAATTCCGCGCCCGCACCGCGTGCCTCTGGCTGGTGTGGTTCTGCGTGAACTTCTCGTACTACGGG
The DNA here is from genome assembly GCF_054824025.1 of Microbacterium sp. HJ5. Taxonomy (NCBI): domain Bacteria; kingdom Bacillati; phylum Actinomycetota; class Actinomycetes; order Micrococcales; family Microbacteriaceae; genus Microbacterium; species Microbacterium sp. HJ5. The sequence continues at coordinate 247,274 of NZ_JSYE01000004.1, read as the reverse complement.
GCGTTCATCTGGATCCCGTCGATCCTCGTCTCGCAGGGGTACGACCTGGTGAGATCGTTCGGGTTCACCCTCATCATCACTCTCGCCCAGCTGCCCGGATACGCCACGGCCGCGTGGCTCATCGAGGTGTGGGGCCGGCGGATCACGCTTTCGGTGTTCCTCCTCGGGTCGGCGGCATCCGCCGTCGTCTTCGGCACGGTGGGCAGCGAGGCAGGGGTGATCGCGGCCGGCATGGCCTTGTCGTTCTTCAACCTCGGCGCGTGGGGAGCCCTTTACGCCGTGACGCCGGAGATGTATCCCACCTCGCTGCGGGCGACGGGCTCCGGCTGGGCCGCGGGGGCCGGCCGCATCGCGTCGATCATCGCCCCGCTCACCGTGCCGCTGCTGCTGGGCCTCGGGGGCGCCCCGCTGCTGTTCGTCGTCTTCGCGGCGTTCTTCGTGGCCGCCGCCGCCGCGGCGTGGGGCCTCGTCGACCGGCGGGGCATGGCCCTCGACGACCGCTGACGCCGAGCGCCTAGGCTGGAACGATGGCATCCGTGAGGTACGTCGCCATCGGCGACTCGTTCACCGAAGGCGTCGGCGATGAGCTTCCCGACGGTCGCGTGCGCGGCTGGGCCGATCTCGTGGCGCAGGGGTGGGCGGATGCCTCCGCCGAGCCCGTCGAGTACGCGAACTTCGCCATCCGGGGGAAGCTCGTGTGGCCGATCGTCGACCAGCAGCTCGAGCCGGCACTCGCGCTTCGCCCCACGCACCTGTCCTTCAACGGCGGCGGAAACGACATGCTCCGGCCGCGCACGAGCGTGTCGCGCGTCGTCGAGGCGTTCACGCACGTCCTGCGACGGTGCGACGAGGAGGGCGTGACCCTCATCGTCCTCTCGGGGGCCAACCCGTCCGCGCAGCTGCCGTTGAGCCGGGTCATCCAACGTCGTGGCGATCTGCTGTCGGCCGCGGTGGCGTCGCGCCTGGCCGACCGCCCCGACATCGTGCGCGCCTTCAACTGGCCCGATCGCGAACTGTCGTCCCCGCCGTACTGGTCGGAGGACCGGCTGCACATGAACTCGCGCGGACACCATCGCGTCGCCGCCCGCGTGCTGACCGCGCTCGGGCAGGAGCCTCCGGCCGAATGGTGGTCGCTGCCGCCGCTGCCTCCGGCGGCCGCGCGGGGCGCCGCCTATTACCGTGACCACGTCGGACCGTGGGTGCAGCGCCGGCTGACCGGAACCTCGTCGGGCGACGGCCGCGAGCCCAAGCACGCCGAGTGGTTCGAGTTGCGACCGTCAGAGGTCTGAATCGACCAGCGCGTACTCGGACCCCGACCGCGTGCGCTCGAGGAGCTCGGCGTCGACGAGATGGCGGCGGAGCGCCGCGGTGTCGTCGGTGAACTGCGAGAGCCGCTCGTTGACGGCGTCCTCGCCGAGCACCTCGCCGGGTGCGAACGCGTGATCGGCCACCCACCGAAGCAGCTCATGACGGTCGGCACCTTGCACCGGGTAGCGGTCGATGCGCCCGCCTCCATCGAGGAATCGCTGCGGCCCGGTGGGCCTGACGCGTGGTGATTCGGCGAGGATGCCGCGCAGCATCGTCTCGTCGAACTGCGGGCCATCGGGCCCCTCGACGACGAGCCCGACCTCGGCGAGCCGCGCCATGGCCCGTTCGCGTCGAGCCGGCGTGAGGTCGGCGGTCGCCAGGACCTCGCCGAGGGCTGCGCGCAGGTCGGGGTTGAGCAGGGCGGCGATGACGCCGCGCCACCGCTCGCTCACCGCACCGCCCCCGTCACGGCATAGGTGAGCTCGGCGAAGGCCCCGGTCTGCCGGACGGAGGTCAGCGTGAGACGATCCGCGCCGATGCGACGGGGGAGGAGCGGCTTGCCCGAGGGAAGGGTCGCCGGAGCGATCGAGACCACGATCTCATCGAGCAGGCCCGCGTCGGCGAACTGACCCGCGAGATCGCCGCCGCCGACCACCCAGACGTCGCGCTCGCCCGCCCCCTCCGCGATCGCCGGCCAGGCGTCGCGCACGTCGCCTCGCACGAACCGGAGGTCGGCGCCCTCGACCGCGGGCAGCTCCCGCCCGCTGAACACGAAGGTGGGGCGGCGCCCGTAGTGGCCCGGCCACTTCTCCGGGTGAGCGATGAGGTCATCGTGCTCGAGAACCCATTCGTAGGTGGACGATCCCTGCACGAGCACGCCGATGCGCTCGAGGAAGGCTCGGAAATCGGCGTCGCCGCCTTCGCCGCCGGGCGCGGCGAAGAGCCAGTCGAGCGAGTCGGCGTCGTCGGCGAGGAAGCCGTTGAGGGTTGTGGCGGTGTAGAAAATCACGCGAGGCATCCCGTCACGCTAGCGCCCGTCGCCGACACCGCTTGCCCCGTATTCAACCATCTGGTATTTTACCTTTTAGTTGAATGACGGGAGCGAGCATGTCGATGGATCAGCTCAGCCGCACCTTCGCGGCTCTCTCCGATCCCACCCGGCGCGCGCTGCTCGAGCGGCTCAGCGCCGGAGAGGCGACGGTAAGTGAGCTGGCCGCGCCGTTCGACATGACTCTCGCCGCCGTCTCGAAGCATCTCCGGGTGCTCGAGGGGGCGGGCCTCATCACTCGGGGGAGAGAGGCCCAGTACCGGCCCGCCCGCCTCGACGCGCGGCCTCTGGCCGCGGCATCCCGCTGGATCGACGACTACGCGCGCTTCTGGGAAGACAGCGTCGACGCCCTCGACCACTACCTCAACGCCCTTCAGCAGCTGTCCACCCCGCACGACCCCACCGACAAGGAGAACCCCCATGGCTGACTACTTCACGATCGTGCGCACGCTCAGCGCGCCGCGCGAACTCGTCTTCGACGCCCTCACCACGCCCGAGCACTTCGCCGTGTGGTTCGGCACGGCCGGTGTGGAGGTGCCGCAGGAGTCACTCACGATGGACGTGCGACCCGGTGGGGCGTTCCGCGCGGTGATGCTGCTCCCCGACGGCAATCGCATCGACTGGGCGGGGGAGTACCAGGCGGTCGACCGTCCGGCGCATCTCGCCATGACGCTCACCGACCAGCCGGGCGACGACGTGGGCCTGCCCGTGCTCTTCGACCTCGAGGAGGTCGAGGCTGGCACGAAGCTCACGATCAGCCAGGACCGCTCCGATTTCACCGATGAGCAGGTGGCGGCCACGATCGCCGGCTACAACGCCTTCATCGACGACATCGAAGGCGTGCTGGCTCGGCTGCAGTCCGCCTGACACATCACAGAGCGCCCGCGCGGCGCAGCGCACTCATCGCGAGCTCGCTGCCCGCGCGGGCGCTCGCGTGCGCGTCGGCTCCGTCGAGCGCGGCCGAGATGTAGCCCGCCGCGAACGCGTCCCCGGCGCCGGTCGAGTCCAGCACGTCATCCACTCGCTGCACCGGCACCTCGCTCGATCGGCCGTGCTGCACGACCACGACCGGATCGCCACCGCGCTTGACCACGAAGGTCGTGCGGTCGAGGGCGAGACCGAGATCGGAGGCTGCTCGCGCCTCGTCGCCGTTGGCCAGGACGACGGCCGGGCGGAGCTCGTCGAGGATGCGCCCCAGCTCCGCGGCTCCGAGGTGCCGCATCGTCGCCACGCTCGAGAGGTCGAGGCTCACGCAGGCCCCCGCCTGGGACACCGCGGCCGCAGCATCCGTCACCGCCCGACGCGAAGCCGGCTCTGCAAGGCCGTACAGCGGCAGATGGAGCCAGCGCGCGCCCGTGAGCCACCCCGGATCGATGGTGGCGAGCTCGGCTGCGGCGCCCCGATCGGTGATCATCGTGCGCTCGCCCACCGCGTCGACGAGCACCACGATGGCCCCTGTCCGGCCGCCGCGCTGCACGCGGACCTCGACGCCGCTCGCCTCGAGCTCGCCCACGAGCGCTCGCCCGATGGTGTCGTCCCCGACGCAGCCGATGAAGCGGACGGGATGCCGCGAGGCGGCGGCCACGGCCACGTTCGCTGCGCTGCCGCCCCGCGTGAGGCGGACCTCGGCGGGATTGTCGGTGCCGCGCTCGAGCGACGCTCCGCCGAGAACGATGAGGTCGGCGACGAGATCGCCGATCACCAGGAGCATCAGGATGCGTCCGCGAGGGCGAGCGCGATGCGGGCCCCCAGATCGACATTGCCGCGGTATACGGCGACGTTGACGTCCAGGCTGCGGCCGCCCGTCTCGCGCTGCATGAAGTCCAGAAGGAACGGCGTGGTGTCGTGCCCCGACACCCCGGCCGCTGCGGCGGCTGCCAACGCGCGCTCGAGCACGTCGTCGTGAAGCTGCGGGTCGAGCTCCTCGCCGGCCGCGACGGGGTTCGCCACCAGCAGCGTCGAGCGGATGCCGAGTCCGTCGCGCATCGTCGCGACGCGGGCGATGTCGGCAGCGGAGTCGACCGAGAACTCGATGTCATGGCCGGAGTCGGCGACGTAGAAGCCGGGGTAGTCCGTCGTGCGATAGCCGACGACCGCGAGGTTCAGCGTCTCGAGGCGTTCCAGGGTCAGCGGGATGTCGAGGATCGACTTCACCCCCGCACTGACGACGACGAGGGGGAGGGTGGCGAGGGTGCCGAGGTCGGCGCTCTCGTCGAAGGTCTGCTGCGCGTCGCGGTGCACGCCGCCGAGACCGCCGGTCGAGAAGACCTTGACGCCGGCGAGGTGGGCGAGGTGGGCCGTCGCGGCGACCGTCGTTCCGGCGCTCAGCCCCTTGGCCGCGACGACCGGCACATCGCGCAGGCTCGCCTTGACCACGCCGTCGTGCGTCGAGAGACGTTCGATCTCACCGGCGGAGAGGCCCACCGTGGGCCGCCCGTCGATCACGCCGATCGTCGCCGGCGTGACTCCCAGCGCACGCACCCTGTCTTCGGCGTCGCGCGCCACCTCGAGGTTGCGGGGCCGGGGCAGCCCGTGGGTGAAGATGGTCGACTCGAGCGCGAGCACCGGAGCGCCCGCAGACACGGCGTCGCGCACCTCAGGAGAGACGACGAGCGGAGCGGTCACGGGCATCCTTCCGTTGGTCTACCGCCACCCTACAAAGCGGCCTGCCGATCAGCGGTCGGCTCGCGGGCGCCGGGGCGGGCGCGGCATCCGCGGCGGATCCATGCCGATCCTGATCCGCGTGCGCTTGCGCTCGATCACGATGAACACGGTCCCGATCAGCCAGAGCGGAATCTGGGTCAGGAAGGCGAGACGGAAGGCATCCAGCGAGTATGTCGCGGGGGTTCCCGCGCCCTGCAGGTCGAGGGCGAGGCCGATGGCGAAGATCGCGATGAGCGCAGCGAGGAAGCCTCCGGCATTCGTCACCCCGGTGGCGGTGCTGAGTCGGTGCGCCGGATTGTGCGTGCGGGCGTGATCGAAGGCGATCATCGACGCGGGTCCGCCCATCGCGAGCGCGAAGGCGAGCGCGAACAGCAGCCACAGCGGCGCCGGGCCGGGGTACGCGATCACGGTGATCCAGGCCACCGCCTGCACCGCGACGGCGGGGAGCACGAGCGCCCGCGAGCGCAGGTGGGGGATGCGGCGAGAGAGCTCGCCCATCACCGGCCCCAGCGCCATGCCGACCACGACGTAGGTCGACATGATCGTCGCCGCCTCCGCGAGCGTGCGGCCTTCACCGGCGGTGAGGAAGGGCATGCCCCACAGCAGCACGAAGGCCGTCCCTGCGAAGGGCGTGGTGAAGTGCGACCAGAACGCGAGTCGTGTGCCCGGGTGCGCCCACGATGCCCGGATGCCGACCCCGGTGTCGACCGAGGAGGTGACGACGCGGATCGCCCCGGTGTCGGTGTCGACCGAGACGTCCTCGTCGCGATCGGGCGGGTGGTTGCGGATCAGCAGGACCACGAGGATGGCGAACAGGATGCCGAGTCCTGCGACGCTGCCGAACGTGATCGTCCACGTCGTGGCGTGGAGCAGCGCGGCGAGCGGAATGAGGGCGACGAGCTGCCCCGTCTGCCCGATGATGCCGGTGAACTGCACCATCAGCGGCCCGCGCTGCGCGGGGAACCAGGTGGCCACGAGCCGCAGCACGCCGGGGAAGACCGCGGCGTCGCCGGCACCCAGCAGCATGCGCGCGACGATCGCCACGCCCACGCTCGGCGAGACCGCCATGACCAGCTGTCCGACGGCCATGAGCACCATGCCGATCGTCATGATCGGCCGCGCGCCGTAGCGGTCGAGCAGCACGCCAACCGGGATCTGCATTCCGCCGTAGACGGCGAGCTGAACGACCGCGAAGAGAGACAGAGTCGCGGCATCCGCATCGAAGCGCTCCGCCGCGTCGACTCCCACGGCGCTCAGCGACGAGCGGTTGGTGACCGCGAGCACGTACGCGGCGACGCCCACGCTCCAGATCAGCCACGCCCTGATCCCGGGCCTCGACGAGAGCAGACCGGGGGTGAGACGCACCCTCCCACCGTAGCCATGCCCGCGCGGCGTCCGGGCCGGGCGATCTCCTGTCGCGAGCGGTCGCCCGCGCGGCTTGCCCGGTTTTCCGGCCCTTGTCAAGCCCCTGCCCGCCGCACGGAGCGCGCGGGAAAGTGTTTCATCGGGGCTCACACGCCCCGAATACAGGGGAGGGCCGACCAGCGTGCCCCGGAAAGGAACCTCGCATGAGCATCGGAGCAGGAATCGCACTGTTCGCCATCGGAGCCATCCTCGCGTTCGCAGTGAACGTCGAGGTCGAATGGGTGAACCTCGACATGATCGGCTACATCCTGATGATCGCGGGTGGAGTCATCTTCCTGGTGGGCATCGTCCTCATGATGCGCCGCCGCCGCACCGAGACCGTCGCGCACACGTCGGTCGACCCGGCGTCCGGTGAGCGTCTCACCCGCCGGTCCACCAGCACTCCCGACGACGGCGTCGGTCTCTGACACGCCGACTGGAGCAGCGCGGGGCGGGGCCGGAAGGCTCCGCCCCGCTTCGTGTGCGCGACGCGGTCAGGCGTCGAGCGCGGCGCGCAGCGGCTCTACGCCCTCGAGCTCGATGGGAGCGCCCAGGATCGCCGCGTGATCCGCGGCCAGCGAAGTCCAGCGGTCGCGGGTCATCACGTAGTTGTGGTGGAGTGCGGCGACACCCTCTCGCGGGACCATGACCGATCCGTTGGGCTCGTAGCCCAGTCGTCGTGAGACGGCGTTCGACGACGGATTGTCGGCGAACGCGCCCGACGTCGCTTCCCGCGCCCCGAGACCGGCGAACGCCAGATGCAGCATGAGCGCCCGCATGCGCCGGCCGATGCCACGGCCGTGGTGCTCCAGGCCGAGCCATGAGCCCGTCTGCACGCGGCCGAGCACAGGCCAGTCGTCGGCGACGAGGCCCTGCACGCCCACGACGCCCCCGTCGACCAGCACCCCGAGCTCGAGCACGAGCTTCTTGGGTCCCACCTCGGCGCGGGCATGCCACTGATACGCGAGCACGCTGCGCGCCACGTCGTCCGCCGTTCCGCGCGTCCACGGGTGCTCGAAGGGCATGGTGGCCGGATCGTGGACGCCGCGCGCAGCGACCGACGCGACGTCGGCGAGCAGCTCATCGTCCATCCAGCGCAGCTCGAGGTCGCCGCTGCGAGCGCGAACGGCGGCGGCCGGCCAGAGACGGATCAGTTCCTGCGACGGTGGCATTCCGGCAGTCTGCCAAGGAACGCGAGCGGATGCCGCGCCCTGCCCTGCCGGGAGACGGCATCCGCTCGCCTTCTTCGTGGTCTCTACGCGCGTTCGACCGGGAGCCACGCGGCGGGGGCGCTTCGGCACCCGATGATCGCGGACCGATCCGATCGGGACGGGCCCCCTCACCCCGTCGGTGTGCGGTGCACCCAATCCTCGAACGAGTCCTGGACCTTGTCGAAGAACGCCGTCTTGGCCCGCGTGTAGTCGTCATAGTCGCTCTTGCCGCGCTCGCGCGCGCTCAGCTCCCGCTTCAGATCCTCGTAGCGGCGGCGCTCGACCGGATGCGCGCGGAGCCAGTCGCGGAACCACACGGTGTACTCGCCCCAGGGCGAGTCGCTGCGACGTATGTGGACGATGACGCGGTGCGCCTCGTCGACGAAGAGCGACTTCTGCCACACGGCGGCGTCGGGAACCGGCGCGCCGCGCGGCAGGTCACGGTCGACACCAGGGGAGTCGGGGCGCGCGCCCCTCGCTCGCTCAAGGCCGAGAGGCCGCAATCGGGGGCTGAGCGCGGCGTCGTCGGGAAGCGGCAGAATCCGGACCTGGAGGTCGAGGAAGGGCTTCGCCGCGAGACCGGGGACCGACGTGGATCCGATGTGGTCGTACTGCGCCGCGTCGGCACCGGGGAGGTCGGCGAGCGCAGCACGGATGGCCCGCAGCATCCGCTCCGCTTCGCCCTGCCACGACGGATCGCAAGGTGAAAGCGCGGCGGGGTCGAATTCGCTCATCCGGACGACGCTACCGTGCGGGGCGGGACACGGGGAGAAGGCGCCTACGCGAACATCTGACGCAGCGCGTCGAGGGCATCGGACGCCGCCGGCGGAGAATGGATCGGAACAGGACACCACCGTCGGCTTCGACGCAACCGCAGTCGGAGAAGGAAGGCAGGCAAGACGTTGCTGGCGCTGATCATGGACGAGATCGCCGGGCCGCTCGAGGTACGAGAGGCGGCCGACCCGACCGCACCCGACGGCGGGGTCGTCGTGACCGTGCGGGCGACCGGGCTCTGCCGCAGCGACTGGCACGCGTGGGCCGGACACGACGACATCCTCCTGCCGCATGTGCCCGGTCACGAACTCGCCGGCATCATCACCGGCGTCGGCAGCGGCGTGCAGAAGTGGGTCGTCGGCGACCGCGTGACGGTGCCGTTCGTCTGCGGGTGCGGACGATGTGAATGGTGCGCATCCGGAAACGCGCAGGTCTGCCCCGACCAACAGCAGCCGGGCTTCACACACTGGGGCTCCTTCGCTGAGAAGGTCACCCTGTACGCGGCAGACACGAACCTCGTCGCCATACCGGACGACGTGCCGTTCGAGGCCGCCGCCGCGCTGGGATGCCGGTTCGCGACCGCCTACCGGGCCCTCACCGCCCGCGCACACGTGAAATCCGGCGAATGGGTCACGATCGTGGGCGCCGGGGGAGTGGGCCTGAGCGCGGTCATGATCGCGAAGGCCTTCGGCGCTCATGTCATCGCCGTCGACCGCTCATCGACTGCGCTCGCAACGGCCACCAGGCTCGGCGCCGACCACGTCATCATCGCGGACGGTGCGACGGATGTCTCTGCGGCCGTCGGGGAGCTCACCGGCGGGGGGAGTCATGTCTCGATCGACGCGGTCGGAAGCGAACAGACCTGCGCCGACGCCATCCTCAGCCTGCGCCGACGCGGACGACACGTCCAGATCGGACTGCTCCCGACACCCACGGGCCTCTCGGGCGTACCCATGGCTCGCGCGATCGCCTGGGAACTGGACATCCTGGGCAGTCACGGCATGGCTGCCTCCGACTATCCCGCCATGCTCCATCTCATCGAAGAGGGAAGACTCCGACCGCAGGACCTCATCGAGCGCACCGTCACCCTCGCCGAAGCGGCAGACCTCCTGCCCCGCATGGACACCGCGTCGCCTGCCGGGATGACGATGATCCACCCGGCGGCCCAGGGGACCGCGCCGCGGCGCGATCTGACATAATGTGCATTATCGGCTTCTGCTCGCAGCACGGAGGGCCGCGGCATCCCGCTCATACATCGCCGCATGCTCCAGGAAGTCGACCCGACCCGTCTCCTGCGCGCGCTCGCGCGTGAACGCCGCGAGCTCGCGTAGTCGCTCGGCGGCGACCGCGCGCACGTCCTGCGGCTCGAACGCGACGCCGTATGCGCGGATCAGCTCGCGAAGTCGCTCCGCACGATCGAGTCCATCCGCACTCGGCGCGTCCTCTGCGAACGGCACGATCCGGTACGCCAGGTACGCGAGGTCCCATACGCGCGGGCCTGGCGACGCGAAGTCGAAGTCGATGACGCCGGCGAGCACACCCTCGCGCACGATGAGGTTGTAGGTCGCGAAGTCGTTGTGGCACACCACCTCCGCCGACTCGTGGCGCGCTGCCCGCCACACCAGCGACCTGTCATCGACGAGGGGCACGCTCGCATCGTGTATCCGGCGCAGCAGCGAGCCCGCCGCCGAGAGAACGCTTTCCGACCAATGCACCTGGGGCGGGGAATCCGCCAGCACTCCGCCGTCGAGGTACGTCAGGATCTCGCGGCCCCGATCGTCGAACCCCACGGGCTGCGGGGTGCCGGCGATGCCCGCATCCCGGAGCACACGAAGCAGCGTGTGCACCGCGGCGGTCCAGGGCCCCGTGGCACGCCGGACGGTGTCGCCCACACGGACGACCGGGTCCATGTTCCCGCCCGCCAGAGGCTGCTCGTCGTCTCCGGCCATCACGTGATCAGCTCAGTCATGACCACACGCTACCGAGCGACCCGGTCCTCCCCCGTTCCGTCATCCGGTTCACGGCCGCGCGCAGGCGTCCGTAGGCTCGGAGCATGCTGGATTCGCTCACCGGGTTCGTCGTGGTGGGCGTCGCGATCTTCGTGGGCTGGATCATCGGGCGCATCGACCTGCTCGGCGAGCACGGCCGCCCCGTGCTCGCGCGGCTGACGTTCTTCGTCCTCTCCCCCTTCCTGCTGTTCGTCGTGCTCGCGCAGGCCGACGTGCGCACGCTGTTCTCGGCGCTCCTGCCGGTCTCGGCGATCGCCGCCGTCGCGATCATGGCGGCGTTCACGCTGATCGCGAAGCTCGTGTGGCGGCGCTCCAACGGCGAGACGGTGATCGGCGCGCTGAGCGCCGGTCAGGTGAACTCCAACAACATCGGCATCCCGCTCTCGCTGTATCTGCTGGGCAGCGCGGCCTATCCCGCTCCGGTGATCCTGCTGCAGCTGCTCGTGTTCACGCCGATCACGATGGCGATTCTGGATGCCGTCACCTTCGGCCGTGCGACGCTGTGGCGTTCGATCGTGCGCACCGTGACGAATCCGATCGTGCTCGGCTCGGTGCTCGGCACCCTGGTGTCGGTGAGCGGCATCGAGCTGCCGCCGATCGTCCTCGAGCCCGCCGTCCTCGTCGCGAACGCATGCGTGCCCGTGCTTCTCATCAGCTACGGCATGTCGCTCGTCGGTCAACGCGTCCTCTCCCCCTCGGGCCGGCGCCGCGACATCGTCCTCGCCGCGGCGCTCAAGCTGATCGCGATGCCGCTCATCGCGTGGGCGGTCGCCGAGTTCGTCTTCGGCCTCAGCCCGCACGACGTGCTCATCGTCGTCGTGCTCGCCGCGCTGCCGACCGCGCAGAACGTGTTCAACTACTCGCAGCGCTACGGCGTCGGCGAGACGATCGCGCGCGACACCGTGTTCCTGACGACAGTCGGCTGCCTGCCCGTGCTGATCGCGGTCACGCTGCTGCTCGGCTGAGCTCCGCGCGACGCGTCATGCGCGGCCGAGCTCGCGCAGCCTCCCGATGACGAGGCGCACACTCGAGACGTCGCGCAGCACCGTGAACAACGTGTGCGTGCACGACCGGCACCGCACGATGGCGGCCGCCTCATCGATCTCGACGACGGTCTCCGCGAGCGGCGCCGCCGACCCGCAGCCGCCGCATACGCCGACCATGGCGGTGACGTCGCCTTCCCACAGTCCCGAGAGAAGTCCCGCAAGGGCGTTGCCGTCGACCGTCGAGGCCGAGATCTCCGCACGCATCATGCTCCTCCGAATCGCTCGGTCCTGATCCGCGCCGGCGGATGTCCGAGACGCACGAGCGTGTCGGCGACGTGCTCGACGAACCCCGTCGGCCCGCAGACGAACACCGTCGGCTCGGCCTCCACCGGCCAGACCGCGGCAGCGATGGCCGTGTCGTCGAGGCGTCCGAGCCGCCCTTCCCAACCCGGCGGCGCCTCGCGCGTGTAGGCCCACGAGACCTCCACTCCCCCATCGCCCGCCCCTGCAGTGAGCTCGTCGCGATATATCGCGTCTACCGGTCTTCGCACCGAATAGAGAAGTCGGAAGGATGCTGCGGCCGACGCGTCCCGGGCCGCGCGGGCCATGGCCATGAGCGGGACGATCCCCGATCCTCCTGCGATGAGCTGCACCGGTCCCGCTCCCCCGGGGCGCCACACGAAGTACCCGCCCAGCGGACCCTTCACCTCTAGCTCATCGCCGGGCAGCACGTCGCGGACGAGATACGGTGACACCTCGCCCTCGGGGATCTCGTCGACGGCGAGCTCGATGCTCGAGCCGGAGCCATACGATCCGAGAGAGTACGAGCGCTCCGCCTGATAGCCGTCCTCGGCGGTGAGTCGGATGTCGACGTGCTGGCCGGCGTCGCTTCCCGGCCAGTCCTCCACGGTGAGATGCAGCACGCGTGCGCTCGGCGTGGCCGCCTCGACGGACGCCACTCTCGCCGGCCGCCAGCCGCCCACCGTCACCAATAGCGTTCCTCGGTCCAGGGGTCGCCATGCATGTTGTAGCCGTTCTGCTCCCAGAACCCCGGTGCGTCGCCGTCCATGAGCTCGAGACCCTTGACCCACTTGGCGCTCTTCCAGAAGTACAGGTGGGGCACGAGGAGACGTGCCGGACCACCGTGTTCGGGATCCAGCGGCTCGCCCTCGAACTCGTAGGCGACCCAGGCCCTGCCGTCCACCAGCTCGTCGAGCGGGATGTTGGTCGTGTACCCGCCGAACGAGTGCGCCATGACGTGCGTCGCCTCGGTGTCGACGGCCTCGAGGATCGTGTCGACGGAGACGCCGCGCCATGAGGTGCCGAGCTTCGACCACCGCGTCACGCAGTGGATGTCCGTTGTGACGTCCTCCGCCGGGAGCGCCAGGAACTCGTCCCAGGTCCACCGCGCCAGGCCCTGCGCGTCCTCGACCACGGTGAAGGACCAATCGTCTGCCTCGATGCGCGGCGTCGGCCCGGCGGAGAGCACGGGGAAGTCGTCGGTGAGGTACTGCCCCGGCGGCAGATCCGGGTTGCTCTCCCGGCGCCGGGCGCCGAACCCTCTCGAGAAGACCGCCATGTTCGCCTCCATGCTCCGACTGCTGCGCACGCTCACCGTAGCGCCGTCGCTCGCTTCGGCGCGAGGGTCACGAGCGGATCACGGGTGCGCGACAGTGTCGCGACACACGATGTTCATTCCCGCGAACTTCGAGTTCGGGTCTAGGCTTGGGCCGCTCGTTAACAGCAAACTCTCAGAAAGGGCACCTCGCATGTCCACAGAATCCGCGGCCGAGAAGTCGGCCGTCAACGGAATCCGCACCGCGCTCGGCGTCGGCGGCGTGCTCGCCGTCATCGTCGGCATCCTGATCCTCGCGTGGCCCGGCAAGACCGCCATGGTCGTCACGGCGATCATCGCCATCTACGCGATCGCCGCCGGCCTGGTCTACGCCGGACTCGGGATCTTCTCGAAGAACAAGGGCGGCTGGGCGCGTCTCGGCCACATCGCCCTCGGAGTGCTGTTCATCATCGCCGGTGTCGTGGCCCTGTTGAACCTCGGACAGACCACCGCATGGCTCGCCGTCTTCGTCGGCATCCTCGTCGGCATCATGTGGATCGTCGAAGGCATCGTGGCGCTCTCGACGCTCGGCGACGCCGCGTCGAAGGGGTGGTCGATCTTCTTCGCGATCATCAGCATCGTCGCCGGTATCGTGCTGCTGTTCTCGCCGCTCTACATCGCGTGGCTGTGGTGGCTGATGGGCATCGCGCTCATCGTGCTCGGCATCATCAACGTCGTCCGTGCATTCACCTTCGGCAAGAAGGACCTCTGAGTCACTGACGCACGAGGAAGGCCCCCGGAGAGCACTCCGGGGGCCTTCCTCGTGCGCTGAGATCAGCGGACCGGCAGGCGGCGGGCCCACCAGTCGAGCACCGCGTCGAAGCGCTCGAGACGGTGGCGCGGCTGCCCGGAGCGGGTCAGCTCGTGGTTCTCGCCGGGGAACACGAGCATCTCGGCGTCCACGCCGTGGCGCTTGAGCGCCGCGTAGTAGCGCGTCGCCTGCTCGAGCGGACAGCGGAAGTCGAGCTCGGAGTGCATCACGAGCGTCGGCGTGGTCACCTGGTCGACCACGGCCATCGGGCTCTGCCGCGCGATGTCGTCGGCCGAGACGCCGACGTACTCGTCGCCGAAGAACGTGCCGATGTCGCTCGTGCCCTGGAAACTCGTCGGGTCGAGGAAGCCGCGCTCGACGATCGCACCCGCGAAGCGGTGGTCGTGCGCGATGACCCACGCCGTCAGGTAGCCGCCGTACGATCCGCCCATGACGCCGACGCGGTCGCCGTCGAGGCGCGGGTCGGAAGCCACGGCTCCCTCGAGGAAATCGATCACGTCGGCGAAGTCCAGCGTGCCCATCTGCTGACGGATGCTGCGCCCGTGCGCGCGACCGTAGCCGGCCGATCCGCGCGGGTTGGAGTAGACGACGGCGTAGCCCGCGTCGACGAGCACCTGGGTCTCGTCGAACAGGTGGACGCCGTACGACGCGTAGGGTCCGCCGTGGATCTGCAGGATCACGGGGAAGGGGCCCTCGCCCTCGGGCGTCGCCACCCACCCGTGCACCGGGTAGCCGTCGCGTCCGTCCACCGTCAGTTCCCGCGGAGCGGCGATTCCGGATGCCGCAGCCCCGACCCCGAAGGCGGTGAGGGTGCGCGCGTCCCCCTCCTCGATGAGCACCAGCTCGCCGTAGGAATCCGGGCGCGCGATCGCCGCGACGATCCGGTCGCCTGCCGCATCGTGGCCGGTCACTTCGACGTCTCCGCCCAGCACCTCGGTCACGTCGCCGCCCCGCGTGACACGGAGCAGCCGCACCCGGCCGCGGGTGCGGTCCTGCACGAGGAAGTCGCCGCCGACCGGGGTGATGTGACTGCCGACCTCGCCGAGGTCGATGGTCTCGGCGTCGGTGAGACGGCGAGGCCCCTCGGCCTCGAGCAGCCAGAGTCCGACGCCCGGCGCGATGAAGTCCACGCCCTGGTCGCCGACCTCGTGGGCGAGGAGGGCGATCGCGCCGTCGGGGGCAACGTCGAGACCGTACAGCGACAGCCCCGCGTCGACGCCGATCACCTCCCGGATCCCCGAGCCGTCGACGGCGATCGCGACGACGCGCGTGCGCAGGTCGCGCCGCTCCCCCTCGATCTCGTCGACCGTGGTGAGCACCTCGGCGCCGTCGGCCGTGAAGACCAGACCGGCGTGTGAGGCAGCGCCCTCGGTCAGCTGCCGCGCCTCCGCCGCCACGACGCGCTTCTTCGGAGGCGTCTCACCCTCGGGCTGCACGGCGGCGGCGGGCTCGTAGAACGGCTCGGACTCGGTGGACGGCGCAGCGATGACGAAGACATGCGCGGGCCGGTCTGCGAGATACCCGAGTCCGTTCGCATGCCAGCGGATGCCGGTGATCCGGCGCGGCGCCTCGGCCGAGGCGTCCAGCCCCTCGACGCTGCCGTAGCGACCCTTCTCGGGCACGCGGGCGACGAACGCGAGCGTGCGCCCGTCCGGAGACCAGGCGAAGCCGTCGACGCCGAGCGCCGAGTCGGTCGCCTGCACGGGTTCACCGCCCGCGGCTGCGACGACCCATACCTGCGCCTTGCCCTTGCCGTCGGCCCGGACGAAGGCGACGACCGTTCCGTCCGGCGACAGCCGGGGCCCGGAGTCGGCCGTGCCGCGCGTGAGGCGGCGGGGCGTTCCGTCGGGAAGCTCGACGCGCCACAGCTGGCCCACCGCACGGTTGGCCACGAGGTCAGGACGCGACGACGCGAACACCGCGAACGAGCCGTCGGGCGCGATGGCAGGACGACCGACCGAGATGAGCTTCTCGATGTCGAGTGCGCGCACGCGTCACTCTCCCGCGAAGGAGCTCGTGTCGCCGACCAGGCGGGTGTTGTCGGCGGGCACCGGGTCGAGTGCGGCGGACGCGACCTCGGCGGCGAACTCCGACACGTTGTAGAGCTTGCCGGCATCGTCGCGACGGGCCGCGATCGCGCCGGGGTTGGCCCGCTCGAGCAGGGTCGCGGTGATCGTGCCCTCGATCATGTCGCCGGACACGACGACGAACTCGACGCCCTTCTCGGCGAGGGCGGGGATGCGCTCGCGGAGGGCGTCCTCGCCCGCCCGCTTGGACAGCGCCACCGGCTCGTACTCGGGCATCGTCGGCGTGGTGCGGATGAAGTGGGCCTGGTGGCTCGTGACGAAGACGACGCGGGAGCCCTCGCCGAGCAGGGGCAGGGCGGTCTCGAGCACGCGCACCTGCGCGTCGCGGTTGAGCTGCAGGGCGTAGTCCTCGGCCATGCCGGACTCCATGCCGCCTGAGGCGTTCAGCACGAGGATGTCGAGCCCGCCGAACGCGCGCGAGACCTCGTCGAACATCGCCTGCACCGACTCCGCGTCCGTCAGGTCGGCGCCCACGACGAGCACCTCGACACCGAGCCCGCGCAGCTCCGTCGCGAGCTTCTCTGCGCGCGGCGCCTTGTTGCGGTAGTTGATGACGACGTTCGCCCCGGCTTCTGCCAGATAGCGCGCCGTGTCGGCGCCGATCCCCCGCGAGGAGCCGGTCACGAGGGCCGTCTTGCCGCTCAGCGAGCCGGCGGGGAGCGTGGTGGATGTCTCAGTCACGCCCTCGACCCTACCTGCTAGGTTCGAGGGACAAGGAGGCACATCGTGGAGCTCATCCAGACCATCGAGCAATGGGCGTGGATCGGATGGCTGGTGCTCATCCTCGTCTTCCTCGTCATCGAGATGCTCACCCTCGATTTCACCTTCCTCATGCTGAGCATCGGCGGCGTCGCCGGCCTCGCGTCCGATCTCCTCGGCGCCCCCATCTGGCTGCAGGTCATCGTCGCCGGCGTCGTGGCGGCCGTCCTGGTGCTGTTCCTGCGGCCGCCGCTGCTGCGCCGGCTGCGTCGCGGCGAAGACCCGACGAAGTCGAATGTCGATGCGCTCATCGACCTGCGGGGTCGCGTGCTGTCGACCGTCAGCAACCACGGCGGGCAGGTCAAGCTGGTCAACGGCGACGTGTGGACGGCGCGCACCGAGAGCGGCGAGCTCGAGCCCGGAACTCCCATCCACGTCAGCCGCATCGACGGCGCGACCGCCGTCGTGCGCTCCGACGAACCGCCCGCACCATCCCTGGAGGATCCCCGCGCATGAACGACATCGACGCACTGATACCCACCGCGATCGCGTGGCTTCTCGCGATCGCCGTCTTCATCTTCGTCCTGGTCGTGATCGTCCGGTCCATCCGGATCATCCCCCAGGCCAACGCGGGGATCGTGGAGCGCCTCGGCCGCTACCACAAGACGCTCACGCCGGGTCTCAACCTGCTCGTCCCGTTCATCGACCGCCTGCGCCCGCTCATCGACATGCGCGAGCAGGTGGTGTCGTTCCCGCCCCAGCCGGTCATCACCGAGGACAACCTGGTGGTGTCGATCGACACCGTCGTCTATTTCCAGGTCACCGACGCGCGCGCAGCCACTTACGAGATCGCCAACTACCTCGGCGCGGTGGAGCAGCTGACGACCACCACCCTCCGCAACGTGGTCGGCGGACTGAACCTCGAAGAGGCGCTCACCAGCCGCGACAACATCAACGGGCAGCTGCGACTCGTGCTCGACGAGGCCACCGGAAAATGGGGCATCCGCGTCGGGCGCGTCGAGCTGAAGGCCATCGACCCGCCGCACAGCATCCAGGACTCCATGGAGAAGCAGATGCGCGCGGAGCGCGACCGTCGCGCGCTCATCCTCACCGCCGAGGGGACCAAGCAGTCCGCCATCCTCACGGCGGAGGGGCAGCGCCAGGCCGAGATCCTCAAGGCCGAGGGCGACAAGCAGGCCGCCGTCCTGCGCGCGCAGGGCGAGGCCGAGGCGATTCAGACGGTGTTCGACGCCATCCACGTCGGAAACCCCGACGACAAGCTCTTGGCCTATCAGTACCTCCAGACCCTGCCCAAGATCGCCGACAGCGCGTCGAGCAAGCTCTGGATCATCCCGAGCGAGTTCACCGAAGCGCTGAAGGGGCTCAGCGGCGCCTTCCTGGGCGCCTCGGCCGACGGTGCGCCGAAGCCGCGTCAGGGCGTCGAGCCTCCCGCTCCGTGACCCACCCCTGGTTCGAGGGCGCGCAGACGCCGCGCGTCCTCGCGCACCGTGGTCTCGTGACCGCTGACGACGCTGCGCACGGCGTCGAGGAGAACTCGTTCGCCGCGGTGGCAGCCGCTCACTCCGCGGGCGCGGAGTACGTCGAGTCCGACTGCCACCTCACCTCCGACGGCGTGGTGGTGCTGTTCCACGACGACGACCTGTCACGCGTGACGGGCGATCCCCGGCCGGTCGCGGGTGTCTCCGCCTCGGAACTGGCCGAGCTGATGTCCGGGCGCGGGGGCCTCATCACCCTCGCGCAGGCGCTGGACGCGTTCCCCACGCTGCGGTTCAACCTCGACGTCAAGGCGGCGGCCGCAGCCGTTCCCGTCGGCCGCCTGGTCGCACCGCACGGAGCGCGCGTCCTGCTCACGAGCTTCTCGGACGAGCGTCGCCGCGCGGCGCTGGCCGCGGCCGACGCTGCACGGCGAGGCATCCGTCCCGCGACCTCCGCCGGCTCCGGGACGATCGGACGTCTCCTCGCCGCGCTCGCCGCGCGGTCCGACCGGCTCGTCCGGCGCGCCCTGGCCGGCGTCGACGCGCTGCAGGTGCCCGAGCGCCGCGGGCGCCTTCGCATCGTCTCCCCGCGGCTCATTCGCGCGGCCCATCGCCACGACGTCGAGGTCCACGTGTGGACCGTGAACGATGCGTCCGACATGCGGCGGCTCGTCGATTCCGGGGTCGACGGCATCGTCACCGACCGGGCGGATCTGGCCCTGCGCGTGCTGGGCTGAGGCATCCGTCCCTGTCCCGATCGAGACCGCGGGCGCCCCCGCTGTGCATCCACTGTGAAAGGGGTATGCGCAAGCCCCTTTCGGATGATCCCCCCAGGTCGCTTCGTTATACCTGTACAGCGACGAGAGGACCACAAAATGGCAGACCGCAGCTTGCGCGGCATCCGACTCGGCGCCCAGAGCCTACAGAGCGAAGAGGGCGTCGTGTTCCATGAGCGTGCACAGCACATCTATACGTGTACGTCCTGCGGACGAGACACGAACCTGACTTTCGCGGCCGACGCCGAGGTCCCCCCGGCGTGGGAGTGCCGCACCTGTGGTGCGGAGGCGCTCCTGCGCGTCGGCGAGGGCACCGCGACCGTCGACCACTCGGGCGACAAGACCCCGCGTTCGCACTGGGACATGCTCCTGGAGCGTCGGACCCTTCCCGAGCTCGAAGAGCTCCTCGAGGAGCGTCTCGCCTACGTCCGCGCCCGCCGCGGCGCCGGCGAGGACGTCACCCTCGACAAGATCAGCGCCTGACGCTCAGTCAGCAGCCTGCGCGACGCCGGTCCCTTCGGGGGCCGGCGTCTTCGCGTCTCTGCGGCCGCTGACGGCGACAGCGACACCGAGGGCGACGAGCGCCGCCAGGCTTCCCCACCCGAGCAGGAGCTGCACCCACGAGCCGATGAGCACGGCAGGGGTCAGGCCCGCACGCAGGGGGACCTCGGTGAGCATATGCCCGGCCTCGCCCGCGGGCAGTCCGTCGATCGTCGTGCCGTCGGGTGCGATCACCTGGCTCGTGCCGACAGTGGAGAGGTTGACGACCGAGCGCCCGGTCTCGACGGCGCGCATGCGTGCGAACGCGAGCTGCTGGAGGTTCTCGTCGGTGTCGCGGAAGTCGGCGTTGTTCGTCTGGAACATGTACACCTGCGCGCCGTCGCGCGCGCCGCTCCAGATGACCTCGTCGTAGATGACGTCGAAGCAGATCGCGAGGCCGACGCCGATGCCGTCCAGGTCGAAGAAGGGGGCGTTCGTCCCCGGCGTGTACTCGCGCTGGATGAGGCCGATGAGATCAGGGGCGAGCGCCTCGTAGAACCAGCGATCGGGGACGTACTCCCCCATCGGCACCGGGTTGGTCTTGTCGTGGATCTGCACGGCGCCCTCACCCGCCACCCACAGCATCGAGGTGTTGAAGGTGTCCTCGCCGCGCGTCGTGGCGGCGTTGACGATGAGCGGCGCGTCGATGCGCCGTGACAGCGCGTCCAGGGTGCGCGCGGTGTCCTCGTTCGCGAGCGGATCGGAGTCGATCCCGCCCTCCGGCCAGAGCAGCACGTCGAGATCCTCGTCGAAGAGCGGAGCGGATGCCTCGAGCTGCGCGTCCAGCACCTCGTTGCGCTGGCGTGGGTCGAAGTAGCCCGAGGGACCGTTGCCCTGCGCGCTGCCGACGCGCAGGCTGCCGGCGGGTGTCGTCGGGAACGCGGGGACGAGCAGCAGCAGCGCCGCGAGCCCGAGCGCGGGGATCGCGGTGCGCACGTCGCGGAAGCGCGCGACGCGACCCCACTCGATGGCCGCGGCGGTGAAGGCCACGATGAGGAACGAGAGCCCCGCGACGCCCACCCACGAGGCGACGTGGGCGAGCGGGCTCTCGGACTGGCTCATGCCGATGCGCGCCCACGGGAAGCCGGTGTACGGCCACGAGCCCATGAACAGCTCGCGCGCCGTCCACACGCCGGCGACCAAGAGGGGCAGGGCGACGAGCGAGGCCCAGAGCGAGGGGAAGCGTCGCGGCAGCCATCGATAGGCCAGCGCGATCGGGATCGAGCCGACCGCCATGAACACGGTCTCGATGCCGGCGAGGGCGAACCACGGCACGAGCCCGAGGTAGCGCGTGATCCACATGATGTGGATGAGGTAGAAGGTGGCCCCGAACACGAAGCCGACGAGGAGCGCGCCCCATACGGAGCGCCCGATGAGCGCCACCAGCGACAGGCCGACGCCGACGAACGCCAGCGGCCACCAGCCGACGGACGGGTAGGCGAGGTCGAGCACGACGCCGCCCGCGATCGAGGCGAGCACGGCGGCCCAGAGGGGCAGGAGCGGACGCGGCGCGGCGGCGAGAGGCACGAGTTCACCCTAAGCGGCGGGAACTGAGCGGGCGCTGTCAGACGCCGGAGTAGGCGACGATCCCGCGGCGCACCGACTCGAGCGCCTTGCGCGCCGTCGACGCGAGCGGGGCATCAGCGACGATCGACAGCTGGTCGAGCAGGTCGATGGTCTGCTTCGACCAGCGCACGAAGTCACCGGCCGCCATGTCGGCCTCACCGAGCACGCGATCGAGCATGGCTCCGCGCGCCCACGAGTGCATTGCCTGCGCGAGACCCGCCGCGACCGGCTCGGAGCCGGGCAGGTGATGCTCGCGTTCGAGGTCGTCCAGTCGCTGCCACAGATCGAGGGTGTCGGCGAATGCGGTGCGGAAGGCGCCCCGCGGCAGCCCGCGCTCCCCCGGTCCGCTCTCCTCGCGCCGGGGCTCGTAGACCAGGCAGCATGCGAGCGCCGCGAGAGCCGGGGCGTCGAGGTCCTTCCACAGGCCGCGACGCAGCGACTCGGCGACGAGCAGGTCGCGCTCGCCGTAGATGCGCCGCATGGTCCGGCCTGACGGGGTCAGCGCAGTCGTGCCGTCGTCTTCGACCCGCACGTACTCGAGCTCGCCCAGCACGTCGACGACGCGGTCGAAGATGCGCGCCACTGTGCCCGTGCGGGTCTGGATCTGCTGGCGCATCTTGTCGATCGTGCGCTTGAGCTTCCAGTAACGCTCCGCCCAGCGCGCGTGGTTCTCGCGGTCCGGGCACTGGTGGCACGGGTGCCGCTGCATCCGGCGTCGCAGCCCGCCGATCTCGCGCTGACGCTTGTCGCGCGTCGAGCGGGAGGCTCCGGCATCCTTCCGGTTCAGCTTCTCGAGGTCGCTGAGATCGCGACGGATCTCGGAGTACTCGGCGAAGTCGCCGAGGTGGCACGTCATCGCCTTCTCGTACCCGGTGAGCGACTGCTCCTGCTCGCGCACCTGGCGCGCGAGGCCGACGACGGCGCGGTCGGCCTGGAACTGCGCGAAGGACGACTCGAGGATCTCGCGGGCCCGGGCGCGACCGAACTGGTCGATGAGGTTGACCGCCATGTTGTATGTCGGGCGGAAGCTGGAGTTGAGCGGATATGTGCGGCGTGAGGCGAGAGCGGCGACCGCCTGCGGATCGAGCCCCTCGGTCCACTGGATCACCGCGTGGCCTTCGACGTCGATGCCGCGCCGGCCCGCCCGGCCGGTGAGCTGGGTGTACTCGCCCGACGTGATGGCGACGCGCGCCTCGCCGTTGAACTTCTCGAGCTTCTCGAGCACGACCGTGCGAGCGGGCATGTTGATGCCGAGGGCGAGCGTCTCGGTGGCGAAGACCACCTTCACGAGCTTGCGCTGGAAGAGCTCCTCCACGACCTCCTTGAAGGCCGGCAGGAGGCCCGCGTGATGGGAGGCGACACCGCGCTCGAGGTTGTCGAGCCACTCCCAGTAGCCGAGCACCGCGAGGTCTTCGTCGTGCAGGCTGCGCGTGCGCTCCTCGACCACCGCGCGGATTTCGGCCCGCTCCTCCTGCGAGGTGAGGCGCACCCCGGAGCGTCGCACCTGCTGCACGGCGGCGTCGCAGCCCACGCGGCTGAAGATGAAGAAGATCGCCGGGAGCAGATTCGCGCGAGCGAGCAGCTCGACGACGTCCGGGCGGTCGAGGCGCTCGATGCGCTGCACGTTCGCGGACCTCACCGGGCGCTTGCCCCCGCGGTTCGGACGGCGACGGGATGCCTCGTACCCGGCGTGCCGGGCGCTGTTCGCCGACTGCACGCGGCGGTTGCTCTCGTAGTTCTGCCCCTTGAACGACCGGATGCGCATGAGCTCCTGGTTCACCTGAGCGGTCGCGATACCGGCGCGGTCGTCGAAGAGCGGGAGGAGGTCGCCGCGCACGAGGACGTGCTGCTCGAGCGGCACCGGGCGGGTCTCGGAGACGATCACCTCGGTGTCGCCGCGGACCGTGTCGAGCCAGTCGCCGAACTCCTCGGCGTTGGAGACCGTGGCCGACAGCGACACGAGCTTCACGCTCGGCGGCAGGTGGATGATGATCTCCTCCCACACCGCCCCGCGGAACCGGTCTGCCAGGTAGTGCACCTCGTCCATGACCACGTAGCGCAGGCCCCGGAGCGCCGGCGAGTCGGCGTAGAGCATGTTGCGGAGCACCTCGGTCGTCATGACGACGATGCGCGCGCTGCCGTTGATGTTGGTGTCGCCGGTGAGCAGTCCCACCTCGTCCGGCCCGTAGACGTCCTGCAGCTCGCGGAACTTCTGATTCGAGAGCGCCTTGATCGGCGTGGTGTAGAACGCCTTGTCACCATGCCCGCCCACGGCGGGCTCGCGCATCGCGAGATGGACGGCGAACTCGCCCACGATCGTCTTGCCCGCGCCGGTCGGAGCGGCCACCAGGACGCTCCGGCCCTCTTCCAGAGCGCGGCAGCCGGCGATCTGGAAATCGTCGAGAGTGAACCGCTGGGATGCCGCGAACGCTGCCGTGATCGGATGACTCCGGTCGAGTGCGGCGGACGCCTGCGCTCGGGCGAACCGCTCGGACGGACCGGGGTCGGTCATACCGCGGCCTCGGGCGGGAGGTACTGCGCCTGGCGCTTCGCCTTGCGGCGGTCGAAGAGCATCGACAGCCCGGCGGCGGCGAAGAACAGGACGACGAGGATTCCCGCAAGCATCAGCATGCTCACCACGTCGGCCGCCGGCGTGGCGAGGGCCGCGAAGATCACCGAGATGAGCACCGCGACACGCCAGCCGCGCAGGATGGCGCGGCCCGACATGACGCCGGCGAGGTTCATCGCGACGAGGAACACCGGGAGGATGAACGAGACGCCCACCACGACGAGCAGCTTGAACACGAAGTCGTAGTAGAACAGCGCGTCGTAGAACTGCGCCCCACCCTCGGGCACGAAGGTCGCCATCAGCTCGACGACGTGCGGCATGATCAGCAGGCCGACGTAGCAGCCGGCGAAGAACAGCGGGATCGCCGCGGTCATGAAGCCCACGGTGTAGCGGATCTCCTTGCGCGTGAGCCCCGGCATGATGAACGCCCAGATCTGCCAGATCCAGATCGGCGCCGAGATGAGGATGCCGATCGCGAACGAGATGCGCAGGCGCATGTCGAAGGGGCCGGTGATGGTCTGGTACATGAACTCGACCTTGCCCTCTTCACCCTGCTGCTCCGCGACGACGCGGATGGGCTCGGTGATGAGGTGGATCACCGGATCGGTGATGAAGAAGGCCACGATCATGCCCACGACCAGGGCGAGGGCCGCCCACATCAGCCGCTTGCGAAGCTCGACCAGGTGCTGGCCGAGCGACATGCGCTTCTCACGCCGCGCGGGCTCGGATCCTCCGACGCGCGGTGGTCCCGCTGTTGCCACAGCGGGTCAGGGCTTGGATTCGGCGGTTCCGCCGGCGTCCGAGCGCACCTCTGTCGTCGGCGCCTCCACCGACGCGGCCGTTCCGGCGGGCGCCCCGTCGGTCTTGGAGGTGTCGTCGTCCTTCATGGCCTTCATCTCACCCTTGAAGACGCGTGCGGACTGACCCATGCTCTTGGCCAGCGCCGGCAGCTTCGCCGCGCCGAACAGCAGCAGGATCACAGCGAGGATGATCAGGAAGTGCCACCCCGTGAGGCCTTGCAGCATGTCGAATTCCTTTCGGCGGGTCCGGATTCAGTGTAACCCGGTGGGCGACGCGCAGGTGTCGCGAGGGCAAAGTGTTCGCCGAGTCGTCATCGATACTGGCTGAGCCCGGCCTCGGCCCACTCGGCGGCCGCCCGCCGCGCGCTGCTGGGCTCGAGGATCTCGACCGCGCCTCCCCGGCGCGCCGCGAGGCGGCGCAGGCTGAACTCGTCGGCGACGCGCATGGTCGCGACGGTGACGCCGTCGGTGGTCTCGAGGGTGGCCCGATCCAGGTAGTCGCCGAGGAGCCGCCCGACGGGCTCGGCGAAGCGGATGCGCGCGACGACCTCCCCTTCGCCCGACTCGAACCAGCCTCCGGCCGGCTCGCCGGCATGGGTGATCGGGATGTCGGTCGCCTCGAGGTCGCTCACGCGGTCGAGGTGGAAGGTGCGCATCGCCTCCCGCAGGTGGCACCAGCCCTGGAGGTACCACTGCCCGTCGGCGATGTGCACCTTGACGGGGTCGACCGTGCGGGTCGTGGGCGCGGCGTCCGGAGCCTTGTAGGTGAAGGAGACCGCGACACCCTCGCGCAGTGCGCCGGCCACCGCGTCGCGGACGGTGTCGACCGGACCGGGGGCGACGATCACCTCGGCCGGGGTGCTGGACGCGCCGCGCGCGAGCTTGGCGAGGAGTCCGGCGAAGAGGTCGGTGTCGCCGACCCCGGGGATCGTGCGGGCGAGCTGCAGCCCCGCGAGGAGGGCGGCCGCCTCGCGCGCGGTCAGCTTCGGGGAGCGCTCGAGCCCGACCGAGTTGGTGATGACGATGAGGTCGCGCTGGTCCAGCAGGTCCCAGTCGATGTCGAACAGGTCGTTCGCCATCTGCCAGTAGCCCCCGTCGCCGGGCAGCCCGATCACGGTGAGCTTCTCGACCATCGAGCGCATCTGCTCGGGACTGACGTCGAACTCGTCGGCGGCCTCGGCCACCGAGACCTCGCCCTTGCCGATGAGATACGGCACGAGCTGCAGCATGAGCGCGGCGCGGTCCGTCGCCACGAGGGGCCGGTGCACCATCACGTGGCCGCTCCGTTCGCATCGCGGGCCGCGACGAGCCGCTCGATCACCTGATCTCGGAGCTCCGCCGGCTCGACCACGCGCACCTCGGGCCCATAGGAGGCGAGCTCCTCGGCGAAGATGCGGACGTCGACGTACGGCACGCGGATGCCCTGCTCGGCGGGCTTCGCGCGGCGAGCCAGGCGCAGCGCGGCCTCGGTACCCGGGTTGACCTCGAGCAGGGCCGAGCTTCGCGCGGCGAGCTCTTCGAGGCCGCGGAGCGCCCGCTCCCCTGCGCCCTCGCGCAGCGCGGGATCGAACGTCGCACGCGTCGGCGTGACCGGGCCCACGATGCGCACGAGGAGAAAGGTCCGGTCGGCCTCCATGTCGAGGTCGTAGCCGAACACGTGCCACCGCGCCTCGTACTCGACGAGCGCGAGAGGCTGGACCCGGCGCTGGCGAGGAGCCGACTCTCCGGGCTTGAGGTAGGGGAACGTCACGACGCGGCTCTGCTCGATGGCCTGCTGGAAGGCGGGGAACGAGGGGTCTCGCATGCTGATGCGCGGCGAGTAGCCGATGATCGGCTCATCGACCGGGATTCCCAGCGCACGGATCTTTCGCAGGCCGCTGCGCGCATCGTCGGACATCGAGCTCTCGCTCCAGACGCCGCCGGCGAGGTTCAGCAGCGCCAGCTCGGCCGGCGTGAACTCGATGTCTTCGGGGAGCGCGTACTCGGCCGTCGGCACGCGGTAGCGCGCCTCGCGGAGGTCGTCCGGATCGGCCCAGTCGCCGATGGTCTCGATCGGCACGCCGAGCCCGCGCAGGCTCTCCTTGTCGCGCTCGAACATCTTCTCGAGCGCATCCTTCGACGCGCCCGACTCGCTCTGCTCGCGGTAGCCGGCCACCGACGTCAGGATCGTGTCCTTGGTGAGGCCCTGATCGGTCGCCATCAGCGCGACGACGAGGTTGACGAGCCTCTCCTCGGGTGGGGACTTCGCGGGGACGTTCACGGGCACCCCCTCATCCTAGGGTCGCGCCCCTGGCCGCGCGGCGGCCGGGGGCGACGGGATTCCTACTGCTGCGGCGACGCCGGGTCGAGACCCAGGATGTCGAAGACGAACACGGTCGCCTGCTCGGTTCCGCCGGCTTCGGCGGGCACGACGACCATGACCTGCGAGCCGACCGTCTGCCCGACGAGCGCCTCGCTGAGGACGGGATCGCCGGCGATCGCGATCGGCTCGGGCTGCGCGTCCCACGTGTTCTTGACGATCTCCTGGTCGTCCCACGAGACGCCGAGCACGTGCACGCGGACGGGCACGTCGCCCGTCACGACCTCGCCGTCGCCCTTCTTGAGGGTCTGGACGACCACGTCGGTCGGGGCGGTGCCGGACGGGATGATGAGTCCGGGCTGCCCGTCGGGCGTGCGGACGACGGTGGGCAGGCCGGTGCCGCTGTTGAACTGGTTGGCGCCGTCGGCCGCCCCGAGGTACACCTTGCGCACGTCGACGACGGCCACGGCGGACTCGTCCTCGGCCAGCCCGATGCTCGCGGCCGCCTCGGCCTCGATGTCGCCGGGGGCCATGGACACCACGACACGTGAGCCGGCGGAGGCGCACTGGAGCGCATCGCTCCACGTCGGGAAGGTCTGGGTGATCTGCTCCATGCCGAGGACGTTCGTCAGATCGCCCGAGTACGGCGTCGCGACGAGGGTCTCACCGGTCTCGCCCGAGAGGAGCGTGAAGTCGATCACCACCTGCTGGTCGTCCCGCGTGATCGCGGTGCCCTCGTCGCCCTGCTCGACGGTCGCGGACGAGCCCTCGGTCGCGTGATACGGGGTGTAGAGCTCGACCTCGGGCGCCTCCTCGACGGGTCCGGACACCGCCGCGACGTCGAGCAGCTCGGCGTCGGACGCGGGCGGGGTGCAGTCGGAGGAACCGGGGAGCGAGCAGCCGGCCAGGCCGACGGTCGCGAGTCCGAGGATCGCGAGGGCAGCGGGGATCTTGCGCACCGGAACAGTCTAGGCGGAAGGCGAGTCGTCGCCCGTCCCGTCGGCGGGATCGGCCGCGGCGCCCGCCGCCAGACGCGCGCCCTCGGCCGCGCGCTGCGCCTCGCGCACGCGCTTGCGGAGGTTCTTGTCGGTGATCTGACGGTCGCCCACGGCGCCTGGCGTCCACAGCTCGACATCCTCGTCGCCGTAGCTCGACTTGGAGGCGCGACGCTTGACCTCGGGCGGGATCGCGCCCGGCGCGAGGCGGCGCGCCCACAGCAGGAAGCCGGTATGAGCGACCATGCGGTGGTCGGGGCGCACGGCGAGACCCTCGACGTGCCATCCGCGCACCATCGTCTCGCTCGCCTCGGGGTCGGTGAACAGACCTGTGTTGCGGATGAACTCGGCGACACGGCTGAGCTGGGTCGCCGTGGCGATGTAGCAGAGCACGACGCCGCCGGGCGTCAACGCGTCGGCGACGACGTCGATGCACTCCCAGGGCGCCAGCATGTCGAGCACGACACGGTCGACGGATGCCGGAGCCACCGCGTCGGGAAGCGACTCGACCAGGTCCCCGACGACCACATCCCAGTTGGCGGGCGCCTCACCGAGGTAGGTCTCGACGTTCGCCTTCGCGACGTCGGCGAACTCGGGCCGGCGCTCGAACGACACGAGCCGGCCCTCCGGTCCCATGGCGCGCAGCAGCCACAGCGAGAGCGCGCCGGAGCCGACGCCCGCCTCGACGACCACCGCACCGGGGAAGATGTCGGCCTCGGCGATGATCTGGGCGGCGTCCTTGGGGTAGACGATCGCCGCGCCGCGCGGCATGGACATCACGAAGTCGCGCAGGAGCGGCCGGAGGGCGAGGTACTCGTGGCCCCCGCTGTTCGCGACGACCGAGCCGTCGGGCTGACCGACGAGCTGCGAGTGCTTGAGCACGCCGTGATGGGTGTGGAGCTCGCCTCCCTCGCGGAGCGTCGTGGTGTGCAGGCGGCCCTTGGGGCCGGTGAGCTGCACGCGGTCGCCGATCCGGAAGGGCCCGCTGGGTCGTTCGGTCACTTGGCGGCCTCCTTGGCGCGATGCTCGGCGTGGAACGACGCGACGTCTTCGGCGGTGCGACCTTCGAGCGTGCGCCACACGGCGTGAGCGCCTGCCCCGTCGATCGACACCATGAGCGGCACACCGATGGTCGCGGCGCCGGACGCGACAGCCGACCGCAGGCCGTTGGGCGAATCCTCGATCGCGACGACCTCGGCGGGCGTCACGCCGAGGGCCGCGCAGGCCTGCAGGTACGGATCGGGGAAGGGCTTGGGGCGCGTCGAGTCGTCGCCGGCGATCACGACGTCGAACGCCTCGAAGTCGATGAGGTCGACGACGGTCTGCGCCATGCGCCGCATCGACATCGTCACGAGTCCGGTCTTGATGCCGGCGGCGCGGAGGCTCGCCAGCAGCTCGCGCGCGCCGGGACGGAAGGGCACCCCGGTCTCGGACAGCCGGCGCATCACGTCGTCGGTGAGGTGGTCGATGATGTCATGGACGCCCATGCGGACGCCCGCGTGCTGGAAGATGCGGGCCGAGTCCTCCAGCCCGAGGCCCACGAGACCGAGGGCCTGCTCATGCGACCAGGTGCCGCCGAAGCTCTCGACGAGCGGCGTCTCGGCCGCCATCCAGTACGGCTCGGTGTCGACGAGGGTGCCGTCCATGTCCCACAGGACCGCGGACAAGGGTGGGGCGCTCACCGCTCCATGTTACCGACCGGCCCGGGCGTCCCCCGCCGGACGACGGCCTCGATGGCGCGCGCGGCGGCCTCGACCCGAGCGGGCGCGCCGGGCCTATCCTGGAGGGAACCCGCACGGCGGGTGGAGGAGGTCTCGTGGACGGACTGGGACGCCGAGTGCTCGTCGCCGCGTTCGACGGGTGGAACGACGCCGGCGAGGCCGCGTCGTCCGCCGTCACGCAGCTGCGCGAGGGCGGGACGTACGAGACGGTGTTCTCGGTCGACCCCGAGCTGTACTTCGACTACCAGTACACCCGTCCGCAGATCGCGACCGACGGCGACGGCAAGCGCGTGCTCCGGTGGCCCGAGGCATCCCTCCTGCGCCCCACGCGCACGACGCGGGGCGGTACTCAGCTGTGGCTTCTCACGGGAGTCGAACCGGCGCGCGCGTGGCAGGCGTTCGCGTCGGAGTTCATCGACATCGCCCTGCGGGAGGACATCACCGGCTTCCTGTCGATCGGCTCGATGATGTCGGATGTCCCGCACACGCGTCCGATCTCCGTCTTCGCGGGCAGCGACAATGACGCGCTGCGCACGGCCCTCGAGCTCGAGCGCAGCACCTACGAAGGACCGGTCGGGATCCTGAGCGTGCTGAGCCACGCCGCCGATGCCGCAGGCATCCCGTCGGCGAGCCTGTGGGCGAGCGTGCCGCACTACGTCGCCGGGCACACGCCGTCTCCGAAGGCGACGCTGGCCCTGCTCGACCGGCTCGAGGACCTCACCGGCGCGACCGTTCCGCGGGGCGACCTCGCCACCGAGGCGGCGGCATGGGAGGCGTCGATCGACGCGGCGGCGGCCGACGACGAGGAGATGACGGAGTACATCCGGCAGCTCGAGCGGACGCGTGACACGTGGGACTCCCCCGAGGCTTCCGGCGACGCGATCGCCCAGGAGTTCGAGCGCTACCTGCGCCGCGGCGGCGACGGGCCGACGAAGCCCGGCCGCGACGACCCGCGCCGCTGACTCATCGCAGCAGCGGCCCGTCGCAGCAGCGGGTCGCGCTCAGTACGCCTGGATGACGCCCATGCTCAGCAGCACGAGCAGCACGGAGCCCACCGCGACGCGGTAGACGACGAACGGCAGGAAGCTGTGCTTGGAGATCCAGTTCATGAAGAACGCGATCACGCCGAGCGCGACGAAGAACGCGACCACCGTGGCGACCGCCGTCTCACCGAGGGTGAACACGCCCGGCTCGTTCCAGCTCTTGAAGAGCTGGTAGAAGCCGCTGCCGAAGACCGCGGGGATCGCGAGCAGGAAGGCGTAGCGCGCGGCGGCGGCGCGCTCGTAGCCCATGAACAGGCCCGCGGTGATCGTGCCGCCCGAGCGCGAGACGCCGGGGATGAGGGCGAGCGACTGCGCGAACCCGTAGATCACGCCGTGGCCGACGGTGAGATCCTGCAGCTTGCGCTTCTTCGCCCCGACGTGATCGGCGATGCCGAGCAGGACGCCGAAGAAGATGAGCATGCCCGCGACGAGCCACAGCGAGCGGAAGGTCGTCTCGATCTGGTCCTGGAAGAGCAGGCCCAGCACCACGATCGGGATGCTGCCCACGATGATCAGCCAGCCCATCTTGGCGTCGGGGTCGTTCCTCGGCAGCTTGCCGACGAGCGAGCGGAACCAGTGCCCGATGATCCGCACGATGTCGCGCCAGAAGAACAGGACCACCGCGGCCTCGGTGCCGATCTGGGTGATCGCGGTGAAGGCGGCGCCGGGGTCTTCGGCGGACGGCAGGAACTCGCCCAGGATGCGCAGATGGGCGCTGGAGGACACGGGGAGGAACTCGGTCAGTCCCTGGACGAAGCCCAGGATGATCGCCTCGAGGAGCATGGGCGCCTTTCACTGCGGATACCCGGGGGCGAGGCATCCGCTGGTCTGTTCAGTACGTGCGGAGAAGGTCGGTGAGGACGCGCTGGCCGAACACCAGGGCGTCGATCGGCACGCGCTCGTCCACGCCGTGAAACATGCCGGTGAAGTCGAGGCCGGCGGGCAGTCGCAGCGGTGCGAAGCCGTAGCCGGCGATGCCGAGGGAGGCGAGCGCCTTGTTGTCGGTGCCGCCTCCCATGAGGTACGGGATGACCGGCACGCCCGGGTCGTGGCGGCCCAGCGCCGACACCATCGCGTCGACCAGGTCGCCGGAGAACGGCACTTCGAGGCCGATGTCCTGATGGACGACCTCGACGGTCACGTCTTCGCCGACGATGCGGCGGATGTCGGAGAGGGCGGCGTCCTCGGTGCCCGGCAGGACGCGCACGTCGATCAGGGCCTCGGCGCGGTCGGGGATGACGTTGTGCTTGTACCCCGCGGTGAGGCCGGTCGGGTTGGTGGTCGTGCGCAGTGTCGAGCGCAGGAATCCGGATGCCGCGCCCGTCGCCGCGGCGATCGTGTCGGGGTCGCCCTCACCACCGGTCAGCGCCCCGAGCCGCTCCGCCATCTCGCGGGTCGTGTCGGTGAGCACCACGGGCCACTCGGTGCGCCCGAGAGCGGCGACGGCGGCCGCCAGCTTCGTCACCGCATTGTCGCCGTGGAAGCTCGAGCCGTGCGCCGCGCGCCCGCGCGCGACGAGCTTGATCCAGACGAGCGCCTTCTCCCCCACCTGGAGCAGGTAGGCGCGCCGGTCGCCGACGGCGATCGAATAGCCGCCGACCTCGCTGATCGCCTCGGTCGCGCCGTCGAACCACGCGGGCCTGTTGTGCACGACGAGCGCGGACCCCTCGACGCCGCCGTTCTCCTCGTCGGCGAAGAACGCCAGGACGAGGTCGCGCTCAGGCTGCTCGCCCGAGCGGAGGATGTCACCGACCGACGTGAGGATCATGGCGTCCATGTCCTTCATGTCGACGGCGCCGCGGCCCCACAGCATCCCGTCGCGCACGACGCCCTCGAAGGGGTCGACGCTCCAGTCCTCGGCGATGGCCGGCACGACGTCGAGGTGGCCGTGGAGCACGAGCGCGGGCTTGGATCGATCGCGGCCGGGCACGCGCGCCATCACATTCGTGCGGCGCGGGATGGGCTCGTAGAACTCGGGCGCCAGCCCGAGGCTCTCGAGATAGGCGCCGACGTACTCCGCCGCCTCGCGCTCGCCGGCGGCGAGGCCGCCGCCGTGATTCGTGGTGTCGAAGCGGATGAGGTCCCGCGCGACGGCGGCGACTTCGGGCAGATCGGCTTCGAGCATGCGCTCCAACCTACCCGGCCCTCCCGCTCGCCGCCTGCGCGGGAGCCGGGAGGGCCGGCGGAGGCGGGAGTGCTCAGTGGGCGACGGAGAGGACGCCGGTGATCACGAGGGTGACGAGGGTGGTCCAGCCGACGATCGCCGCGGCCTGCCACACGAGGATGCGGCCCACGCCGACTCCCGCGCCGGCGAGCATGGTCGCCGTGAACTGGGTCGGCAGCAGGAGGGGCCCCAGCAGGCTGACGCCCGGAACGCCGTAGCGCTCGAACGCGCGCTGGAACTTCGCGCGACGTGCCGCGCCCCGGTCGCCGTCGGCCACGGCGGTCGGCGCGGCGGCGGCGGCGGCGCCGACGTCGTCGCCGCCTCCCACAGCGCCGGCGCGGCGCGAGCGGTGGCGGGTCACGACCGCGGAGCGCGTCCGCGCGGTCAGCAGCACGAGGACGAGGACGCACACGAAGTTGCCGACGATGCCGGCGGCCGCCGCGAGCACGGGGTTGAGACCGCCGATGATGCCGATCGCGGCCGCCCCCTCTCCCTCGACGAAGGGGATCGCGCCCGCGAGGGCGACGATGAGGGGCTGGAGGAACTCGGGTACCCGGGCGACGAGGTCCTGGAAGGTGTCGATGAGGTTCATGAGGGGGCTTTCGCGAAGCGGCGTCGCCGACGTCGGATCTCGACGCGATCCCAGTCCAGCCGATGCCCGGGCACGGCGGAAGTGCCGCGGTGTCACCGATCTCCGGGCGTCCGTCACGCTCCGGCCATGACATTTGTCATGGGCCTATCGTGGGACCCATGAGCCGCCCCGACGTGCGCGCGGAGCGCCCGATGACAGCGGATCCGGCCCCGCACCGCCTCACCCGCGGCGTCACGGCGACGTGGTGGTACACCGCGACCGCCGTGGTCTTCCTCGAGCTCGTGCTCGTGCTGACGTGGGTCGCGGCGCTCGTCGAGGCGGAGAGGTCCCCCGCGACGCTCGCGGTCGTCTTCGGCGGCGGACTCGTGTGGATCGCGTCGACGGTCCCGCTGCTGCTCTTCTACCGGCACCGCGCCGTCGAGCCACTGTGGGCCCGGTGGCCGCGCCTGCTCGCTCCCCTCGTCGTGGCAGCGGCATACGGCCTCGTGGCCGGATCGGTCACGGGGGTCTGGCTCATGGGCGTCCTCCCGCTCATCCAGTCGGCGATGCTCCTCAACTGGCCCGCCGGCGTGCGGCTGCGCATGGTCGTCGTCGCCACCCTGCTGCTGGGCGCGTTCTGCTTCATCGACACCCGGTCGGCGTTCGCGGCGGCGCCCGGGGTCAACTGGTGGCTCGTCGGCTTCTTCAGCGTCTCGCTGCCGGCCATGAGCGTGGTCTCGCTGTGGTGGTGGGACGTGCTGATCCGGATCGATCGCGCCCGCGCCTCCGAGGCGCGGCTCGCCGCGACCCAGGAGCGGCTGCGGGTGGCCACGGACGTGCACGATCTGCAGGGTCACCACCTGCAGGTGATCGCCCTGCAGCTCGAGCTCGCCGAGCGCCTGATGGCGACGGATCCGAATGCCGCGCTCGAGCAGCTGCGCGCGGCCCGGGGCAGCGTGGACCAGGCGCGGCAGGGCACGCGCGACCTGGCCACGCGCTTCCGCTCCGTCCCGCTCGCGGACGAGATCGCGAACGCCGCCGACCTGCTGAGCGCCGCGGGGCTGGCGGTGACGGCCTCGGTCGGCGAGGGGGCCGCGGACGCGCCGGCCGCGGTGCTCGGGCCGATCATCCGCGAGACGACCACCAACGTGCTGCGCCACGGGGGCGGCGGGTGGGCGCGCCTCGGCCTGGACGGGTACCCGGGCGGGTGGACGTACCGCATCGCGAACGATGCGCCCGAGGCCGTGCGCGATCCCGACGGCGCGGGCCTCGCCGGCATCGTCCGCCGTGTCGACGACGCCGGCGGCACCCTCACCGTCTCGCACGAGGGCGGCGAGTTCGCCGTCGAGGTGCGGCTGCCGCCGGGCGCGGACGCCGCGCGATGATCCGGGTGCTGCTCGCCGACGACGAGGCGATGATCCGTTCCGCGCTGTCCGCGCTTCTCCGCCTCGAGCCCGATATCGACGTCGTGGCGGAATGCGCCGACGGCGAGGAGGCGATCGCGGAGGCGCTGCGGATCAAGCCGGACGTGTGTCTGCTCGACCTCGAGATGCCCGGCCTCGACGGCGTCGAGGTCGCCGCGCGCCTCACGCGCTCGATCTCCACCCGCTGCATCGTCGTGACGAGGCACGCGCGTCCGGGCGTGCTGCGTCGTGCGCTCGCGGCGGGGGTCTCCGGCTTCCTGCCGAAGTCGCGCGGCGCCGACGAGGTGGCGGGCGTCATCCGTCGCGTCGCCGGCGGCGCGCGCTACGTCGACCCCGAGGTCGCGGCGGACGCGCTCAGCGACGAGCGCCCCCCGCTGAGCGGCCGCGAGCTGGACGTGCTGCGCGCGGGTCGCCGCGGCGAGACGACGGGCCAGATCGCCCGCACCCTGTCTCTCGCGCCGGGCACCGTGCGCAACCACGTCTCGGCGATCCTCACCAAACTGCACGTCTCGACGCGACAGCAGGCCGTGCTGCTGGCCGAGGAGCGCGGCTGGATCTGACGGGCCGCAGAACGACGAAAGAAGGCCCCCTTCCGGGGGCCTTCTTCACTGTGCGCGAGGGGGGACTTGAACCCCCACGCCCTATACGGGCACTAGCACCTCAAGCTAGCGCGTCTACCTATTCCGCCACCCGCGCAGGTGGTTTCCGGTTTCGCAACCGAGGAATGACACTACCACGTCGCCGAACGTTCAACGAATCGGCGGGGCCCCCGCGCGCGTCATCCGAGACCCACCCCGAACAGCAGCCCGAGCGCGTACGTGACCGCCGCCGCGCCGTAGCCGATGGCGAGCTGCCGCAGCGCGCGACGCAGCGGCGGCGCCCCCGACAGCAGGCCCACGGCGGCACCGGTGCACAGCAGGGCGATGCCGACGAGCACCAGCGCGGTGACGACCGCCGCGACGCCCGACAGGCCGAAGATCCACGGGAGCACGGGGATGATCGCACCGGACGCGAAGAACAGGAAGCTCGACAGCGCTGCGCCCCAGTCGCTGCCCACGACCTCTCGATGGTCGACGACATCGATCGGCGACGAGTCGGCGCGGCCCTCGCCGAGGGCGCGTGCCGCCTCGACCGCGCGACGGGCACGCGCCGTCGCCTCACCCTCGGGCATGCCGCGCGTGCGGTACACGAGCGCGAGTTCATTGGCGTCGATGTCGAGATGCGGGATCGCACCGTCGGCGAAGTCGCTCGGCGCCGTCGCGGCGAGCAGCTCGCGCTGCGAGCGCACGGAGACGAACTCCCCCGCGCCCATCGACAGCGCCCCGGCGAGGAGGCCCGCAATGCCGCTGAACAGCACGAACTGCGCCGGCACCCCCGTCGCGCCGATGCCCAACACGAGCGCGAGGTTGGACACCAGCCCGTCGTTGGCCCCGAAGACGGCCGCGCGGAAGGTTCCCGACAGGCGTCGACGGCCGCGGGCGGCGAGCCCGCGGACCACCTCGTGGTGGACCTTCTCGTCGGCCGCCATCGCGGGCGTCGCGAACGGCTCGTCGTCGTACGGCGACCGCGCCTCGGCGTTCTGGGCGAGCGCCAGCACGAAGATCGATCCGAACCTCTTGGCCATGGAGCCGATCAGGACCGTCCGCGCGTCCGGGCGCGGCAGGCGCTCGGGCTCGCCTCCGAGCAGCGCGAGCCAATGCGCCTCGTGCCGCCCCTCGGCTTCGGCGAGGGCCAGCAGGATGCCGCGCTCCTCGCCCTCGCGCCGCGCCGCCAGCTCCCGATACACGCGCGCCTCGGCACGCTCGTTGACGAGGTACCGCGCCCAGCGACGTCGATCGCGGTGCGTGGGTGTCGCGGGCATGCTCACAGAGGCCTCCTGGCCGGGTCGGGACTCCCCCACGCTAGTCACCGAGCGGATGCCGCAGCCCCGCGAACCCGCGGATTGACAGCATTTCGGGGATCCGAACGGTCAACGTCCGCGGCGCTCGATCTCTCGCCGGAGTCCGCGCTCGCCGCTGCGCATGACGTGCGCGTGAGCGCGCTCGAACGCGGGCCGGAGCACCCACGCCGTGGCGTTCATCCAGCGGCGCTCGGTGACGACATCCCAGTCGAAGACGACAGCGGATGCCGCGTCCCCGTCTGCGGTGACCGTGACACGCCCGCGACCGCGCAGGTCTCCTCTGCTCGACGCCGCGATCGAACGCCCGATGTCGACCTCGTCGAGTGTCAGCCCGATCTCGAGCCGGTAGCCGAGCGGGCTGCGCACGCCGAGACGCAGCCGCTCTCCGGGTGCGAGCGTCGCGGGCGGCTCGATCAGGCGCACACCAGGCCACCACGTCGGGCCGGCGCCGGGGCGCAGCATCCGCTCGATCTCCTGCCATGCCCGTTCGGCGGGGACCGGCACGTGCCAGCGCGAGACGAACGAGTACTCGGCGGGCATGCCCGGAGTCTAGGCCGCGCCGCGGCGCGGCACGTCAGGAATGGACGCGCTTGCGGAGGACGTCGATGCGCGCCTGCAGCTGCGCCACGGTCGCATGCGACACCGCGGGACCGCCGCAGATGCGACGCAGCTCGGCGTGCACGAGGCCGTGCGGCTCGCCGGACTGCCGGGCGTACAGGCCCACGAGGCTGTTGAGGAGCTGCCGCTGCTCTTTGAGCGAGCGGTGCAGGGCCTGGGGCAGGGCGGGCTCGGAGGCGTCTCCGGTCGGGTTCTCCGATTCGCGCGCCTCGCGGACGCGACGGTGACGCCCCTGCCGGGCCTGGCGCTGCATGAGGAGCTCGTGGACGTGCTCGGGCTCGAGGAGTCCCGGGAGGCCGAGGAACTCCTCCTCCTCGGGCGTGCCGGGCACGGCGAGCTGGCCGAACTCCTTGCCGTCGAACAGCACGCGGTCGAAATGCGCGAGAGAGCCGAGCGCCTGGTACTCGAACTCCTCGGTGAGCGCGTCGGACGCCTTGTCCTCGCGCTCGGCCGCGTCCATGAGGTCTTCCTCGGCGTTCCACTCGTCGCCGTCGCCGTCGCGGTCGAGCGCGTGGTCGCGCTGACGCTCCATCTCGTTCGCCAGCGCCAGCAGCTGCGGCACGTTCGGCAGGAACACGCTCGCCGTCTCGCCGCGGCGGCGCGCTCGCACGAATCGCCCGATGGCCTGCGCGAAGAACAGCGGGGTGGACGCCGAGGTCGCGTAGACGCCGACGGCGAGGCGCGGGACGTCGACCCCTTCGGACACCATGCGGACGGCGACCATCCAGCGGCTGTCGTCCTTCGAGAACTCCTCGATGCGCGATGACGCCTCGGCCTCGTCGGAGAGCACGATCGTCACCGCCTCGCCGGTGATCTCGCGGAGGATCTCGGCGTACGCGCGGGCCGCCGTCTGATCGGTCGCGATGACGAGGCCGCCGGCGTCCGGCACCTGCTCGCGAACCTCCGTCAGCCGGCGGTCGGCAGAACGCAGCACCGCCGGGATCCACTCGCCGGCGGGGTCGAGAGCGGTGCGCCACGCCTGCGACGTGATGTCCTTCGTGTTGTCCTGGCCGAGCTGGGCCTCCATCTCGTCACCGGTCTTGGTGCGCCAGCGCATCTGCCCGGCGTAGACCATGAACATGACTGGGCGCACGACGCCGTCCTCGAGCGCGCGCCGGTACCCGTAGGCATAATCGGTGCGCGAGAGGCGGATGCCGTTCTCGTCGGGGTGGTACTCGACGAACGGGATCGGCGCGGTGTCGCTGCGGAAGGGCGTGCCCGAGAGGAGGAGCCGCCGCGTGGCGCGGCTGTAGGCCTCGCGCAGGGCGTCGCCCCAGCTGAGCGCGTCGCCGCCGTGGTGCACCTCGTCGAGGATCACGAGCGTGCGCGCGTCCATGATCAGGCGCTGATGGACGGATGCCTTCACGGCGACCTGCGCGTAGGTGACCGCCACCCCGTGATAGTGCCGGGCCGGCGCGACATGCCGATTGCTGAAGGCCGGGTCGAGCCGGATCGACACCCGCGCCGCCGCGTCGGCCCACTGCGTCTTCAGATGCTCGGTGGGGGCGACGACGACGATGCGGTCGATGATCCGCCGGCGCAGGAGCTCGCTCGCGAGGCGCAGCGCGAAGGTCGTCTTTCCGGCGCCCGGCGTCGCCGCAGCGAGGAAGTCGCGCGGGCCGCCGCCCGGGCCGTCGGGGCCGTCGAGCTCGAAGTACAGGTCGAGCGCCTCGGCCTGCCAGGCGCGCAGTCGCTGGGCGGTGCCCCACGGAGCGCGCTGGGGGTACGTGGGTGAGAGGTGCTCGGCGGCGAAGCTTCCGAAATGCGCCTCGTCGCGAGGTGCCTCGAGGACCGCTTCGTCGTCCATCACACCTCCCCGACCCGCCGCGAACAACGAGTCACCACCCTAAACGAGCCGCGCGACATCGCCGCGACGCAGCACCCCCGGTCGCGGCATCCGACGCCGTCCGATGCCCGCGATAGCCTGTCTTCGGCCACGAACCGAGGAAACATGACACCCAGCGACGACAACCGCAGTCCGTACGTCCCGAACCCGCAGCCGCACCCGTGGCGGCGCTACGTGGCGATCGGCGACTCGTTCACCGAGGGGGTCGGCGACCCCGAGCCGTCGGCCCCGAACGGGTACCGGGGCTGGGCCGACCGCGTCGCCGAGGTGCTGTCGCAGCAGGTCGACGACTTCGCGTACGCGAATCTCGCGATCCGCGGGCGCCTCATCGGCCAGATCGTCGACGACCAGGTCGAGCCCGCCATCGCGCTCAAGCCCGATCTCGTGACCTTCTCCGCCGGCGGGAACGACGTCATCCGTCCCGGCTCCGACCCCGACGCGGTCGCCGAGCGGTTCGAAGACGCGGTGGTGCGGCTCGGCAGCGGCGGCGCCACCGTCGTGGTGTTCACGGGCATCGACACGAACTTCACGCCGGTGTTCCGCGGGATCCGGGGCAAGGTCGCGATCTACAACGAGAACATCCGGGCGATCGCCGACAAGTACGACTGCATCGTCGCCGACCAGTGGGCGCTCAAAGAGGTGCAGGACATGCGCTTCTTCGACGACGACCGCCTCCACTACAACCGGCTCGGCCACCACGAGGTCGCCCGAATGGTGCTGCGCGCCCTCAACGTGCCCAACGACCTGCAGCCGATGCAGCCGGACCCGTTCCCCACGCGCACGTGGCGCGAGGCGCGCGCCGTCGACCTGGTATGGGCGCGCGAGTTCCTCGTGCCCTGGGTGCTGCGGCGCCTGCGCCACCAGTCCTCGGGCGACAACGTCACCGCGAAGCGGCCGGACGTGCTGCCGATCACGACCCTGGCGCCGGGGCACGACCCGGCCGGCCGTCCCGGCGATCCCGCCTGACCGGAGGCGTCAGCGCGAGCGCAGCTCCCACAGCGCGACGGCGCTGGCGGCGGCGACGTTGAGCGAATCCACGCCGCCTGCCATCGGGATGATCACAGCCGTGTCCGCGGCGGCGAGGGCCGCCCTGCTGAGCCCGTCGCCCTCCGCGCCGAGCATCAGCGCGACCGGTCCGGGAACCTGCTCGCGGAAGACGTCGAGGGCCACCGCGTCGTCGGCGAGAGCGAGGGCCGCCAGGTGGAAGCCGGCATCGTGCAGCATCCCCCGCGCGATCGGCCATTCGGGCAGCCGGGTCCACGGCACCTGGAAGACCGTGCCCATGCTCACGCGTACGCTGCGCCGGTAGAGCGGATCCGCGCACCGTGCGCTGACGAGGACCGCCTCGGCGCCGAGCCCCGCCGCGGCGCGGAAGATCGCCCCGACGTTGGTGTGGTCGACGATGTCCTCGAGGACGACGACCAGGCGGGCGCCCTCGATGACCTCGGCGACGGGCGGGAGCGCCGGCCGGTGCATCGCCGCGAGGGCCCCGCGATGTACCGCGTAGCCCGTCAGCCGCTCCGCGACCTCGGCGTCGGCGACGTACACCGGCACCACCGGGTGCGCGGCGAGCATGCGCTCCGCCTCGTCGAGCCACTTCTCCTGCACGAGCACCGACCGCGGTACGTGACCCGCCGCGATCGCCCGGCCGATCACCTTCGACGACTCGGCGATGTACAGCCCTCCCGCGGGTTCGAGCACGCGGCGCAGCGCCACATCGGTCAGGTCGCGGTAGTCCGTCAGCCGCTCGTCGTCCGCCGACGTGATCCGCTCGATCCGCACGGCTCCACTCTCGCACGGCGCGTAACATCCCGGTAAACCGCGGCCCTTACACTCTGACCGGAGGGGGTGATCTGTGACCACCGTGACCGAGCCCGACGCCGTCACCGCCGAGGCCGTCGCCCGCGCCGTGACTGCACTGGCCGGACGCCGCATCGCGGTGCTCACCGGCGCCGGAGTGTCGACGGACTCGGGCATCCCCGACTACCGCGGCAAGGGCGCACCGGTGCGCACGCCGATGACGGTCGATCAGTTCCTCTCGAGCGACGTCGCGCGCCGCCGGTACTGGGTCGGAAGCCACCTCGGATGGCGTGCCTTCGCCGCCGCCGAGCCGAACGCCGGGCACCGGGCGCTGGCGGATCTCGAGCACAGCGGCGTCGCGACCGGCGTCATCACGCAGAACGTCGACGGCCTCCACGTGCGCGCGGGCAGCAAGCGGGTGGTCGAGCTTCATGGCACGATGCGCCGGGTCTTCTGCACCCACTGCGGCCAGGTCTTCGATCGCCGCGATCTCGCGCTGCGCGTCGAGGCCGAAAACCCGTGGATCACCGTGCCCGAGAACGTCCCGCTCGGGCCGGACGGCGACGTGCTGCCCGAGAGCTCGGACGGGTTCGTGATCCCCGAGTGCACCGTGTGCGGCGGGATGCTGAAGCCCGACGTCGTGTTCTTCGGCGAGTTCATCCCCGCCGAGAAGTTCCGCGAGGCAGAGCAGCTCGTGCATGCGAGCGAGGGCCTGGTCATCGCCGGATCGTCGCTCGTGGTCAACTCCGGCATCCGTCTCCTCGAGCGCGCGCGCCGGCGCCGGCTGCCGGTGGTCATCGTGAACCGCGGCGAGACGCGCGCGGACGCGCGCGCCACCGTGAAGATCGACGCGGGCACGAGCGAGGTGCTCCGTGCCCTCGCCGACGCCCTGCCCACAGCGGGCTGACAGTAGGCGGCCCCTAGGCTCGAGGGGTGACCGTCCTCACCCTCATCCGCCACGGCGAGACCGATTGGAACCTCGCGCGCCGCATCCAGGGTGCGACCGACATCCCCCTGAACGAGACGGGCCGCAGGCAGGCGCGTGCCGCGGGGATCGCGCTGCGCGAGGCACGGGATGCCGGCACCCCCGTGACCGTCGTCGCGAGCGACCTCTCGCGCGCCCGTGAGACCGCCGAGATCATCGCCGACGAGCTCGGCGTCGCGGCACCCCGCCTCTATCCCGGGCTTCGCGAGCGGTCCTACGGCGAGGCGGAGGGGATCGACTCGGCGGAGTTCCTGAGCCGCTGGGGCGACTGGCATACGGCGGAGGTGCCCGGCGCCGAACCGTGGCCCGCACTGCGGGCGCGCGGGCTGAGCGCCCTGGCTGAAGTGGTGCGCGACCACCGCAAAATCACCGCTCCGGCCGACGCATCGCTCATCGTCGTCACCCACGGCGCTCTCATCCGGGAGATCCTGCGCCATGCGACGGGTGGCGTCCTGCCTCCGGCGGGCGAGCGGCTCGCCAACGGCTCCGCCCACGAACTGCTCTACGAACGCGATCACGTGCGTCTTCTGTCCTATGCGGGGGCTGTGGCCTAGGCTCAGCGCCATGCCGAACCCCGCGACCGTCGACGAGTACATCGCGGGTTTCCCGCCGGAGGTCGCGGAGCGGCTGCGCCGCATCCGCGCGATCATCGTCGAGGCGGTCACCGCCGAGTCGGGCTCGCAGCCCGAGGAGAAGATCCGCTATGGCATCGCCGCCGTCATGCTCGGCGGTCGCTACGCCCTGCACTTCGCCGGCTGGAAGAAGCACATCGGACTGTACCCCGTGCCGTCGCTGCCCGAACCGCTTGAGGCGGAGATCGCACCGTACCGCGTCGAGAAGGACTCGGTCGTCTTCCCGCACGCGCAGGAGGTGCCGTACGAGCTCATCGGCCGCGTGGCGCGCGAGATCGCCTCTCAGCGCGTCGCGGCGAACGACTGACCGACACGCGCGAGAGCCCGCTCGGTCACCGCTCGGCCCGGCGCAGCACCGCCCGCGCGTGGCGGAGCACGGGCTCGTCCACCATGCGCCCGTCGTAGGCGAACACGCCCCGCTCCCCTTCGGCCGCGGCGAGCACGGCCTTCGCCCAGGCGACCGTGCGCTCGTCCGGCCGGTACGCGTCGCGGATGATCGCGACCTGGCTCGGGTGGATGCACGCGGTCGCAGTGAAGCCGGATGCCGCGGCATCCGCCGCCTCGATGGCCAGGCGCTTGGTGTCGTCGATGTCGAGGTGCACGGCGTCGATCGCCGCCTTGCCGCGTGCGCCGGCCGCCAGCAGCACACGGGCGCGGGCGTACCGGGCGATGTCGCGGTAGCGGCCGTTCGGCTTGCGGCTCGAGGTCCCTCCGATGCTCGCGACCAGGTCTTCCGCGCCCCACATGAGGGCGCTGACGTTCGGAAGCGCAGCGATCTTGTCGGCCTGGGCGACGCCCTTCGCGGTCTCGCACAGCGCCACGACCTCGAAGCGCTGGTCGAGCTTCGCGAGCCGCTTGGGCGACTCGGCCTTGGCGACCATGATGCGCCGGTAGTCGGTCTGCGACAGCGTCGCGAGGTCGGAGACGAAGTCGTCCGTTTCCGGCGGGTTGACGCGGACGATGACCCGATCGGGGTCGAGCTCCGATTCGATGAGGGCACCGCGGGCCGCGGCCTTGGCGGGAGCCGCGACCGCGTCCTCGAGGTCGAGGATCACCGCATCGGAGCGCTCGAGCGCCTTGGCATAGCGCTCCGGACGGTCGGCCGGGCAGAACAGGAGCGCGGGGCCGAGGGCGAAGCGGGCGGTGGTCATGATCCTCCTCGGGCGGCGGATGCGGCATCCGGCCCCTCTGTCGGCGCCAGCCACATCAGCGCGACCCTCGTCGCCGTCGCGACCACGTCGCCGTGCTGATTGCGGCCGGTGTGCCGCATCGTCACGATGCCCTGACCCGGACGGGACGAGGACGGGCGCTTCTCGACGATCTCGGTGTCGGTGTACAGCGTGTCGCCGTGGAACACCGGGGCCGGGAAGGCGATGTCGCTCAGGCCGAGCTGGGCCACCAGCGTGCCCTGGGTGATCTGCGTCACGGACGCGCCCACCATGGTCGCCAGCGTCCACATCGAGTTCATGAGCCGCTGCCCGAACGGCTGCGTCTCGGAGAACGCCGCGTCGAGGTGCAGCGCCTGCGTGTTCATCGTGAGCGAGGAGAACAGCACGTTGTCGGCCTCGGTGGCAGTGCGCCCCGGACGATGGACATAGCGGGCGCCGACTTCGAGCTCGTCATAGTAGAGCCCGCGCTGCACGATCTCGCGTGCCTGCCCGCCACCGTCCACGTCTGTCACGCTACCCCGAGCGCCCGCGCGATGACGAGCAGCTGCACCTCGTTCGTGCCCTCCCCGATCTCGAGGATCTTGGAGTCGCGGTAGTGGCGCGCCACCGGGTACTCGTTCATGAACCCGTTGCCCCCGAACACCTGCGTGGCGTCGCGGGCGTTGTCCATCGCGGCGTCGCTCGCCGTGAGCTTCGCGATGGCGGCCTCGGTCTTGAACGGCTTGCCGGCGTCGCGCAGCCGCGCCGCATGGTGCCACGCGAGACGCGCGTTGTGCACGCGCAGCTGCATGCGGGCGAGGAGGAACTGGATGCCCTGGCGCGTCGAGAGCGCATCGCCGAACACGGTGCGCTTCTTCGCGTAGTCGACCGCCGCCTCGAGGCATCCCTCGGCCGCTCCGGTCGAGAGCGCCGCGATCGCGATGCGCCCCTCGTCGAGGATGTGCAGGAAGTTCGCGAAGCCGCGCCCTCGCTCGCCGAGCAGGTTGCCCGCGGGCACGCGGACGTCCTGGAAGGTGAGGGGATGCGTGTCCGACGCGTGCCAGCCGACCTTGTCGTAGCCGGGCTCGACCGTGAACCCGGGGGTGCCCGACGGCACGACGATCGTCGAGATCTCCTTGCGGCCGTCCTGCTCGCCGGTGACCGCCGTGACCGTCACGAAGCGCGTGATGTCGGTGCCGGAGTTGGTGATGAACTGCTTCGAGCCGTTGATGACCCACTCGTCGCCGTCGAGGCGTGCCGTGGTGCGCGTGGCCCCCGCGTCGGAGCCGGCTTCGGGCTCGGTCAGGCCGAAGCCCGCGAGCGCCTTCCCGGCGAGCAGGTCGGGCAGCAGGTCCTGCTTCTGCTCCTCGGTGCCGAAGCGGAACACGGGCATCGCACCCAGGCTGACACCGGCCTCCAGGGTGATCGCGATGGACTGGTCGACGCGGCCGAGTGCCTCGATCGCGAGG
Organism: Microbacterium sp. HJ5; assembly: GCF_054824025.1. Taxonomy (NCBI): domain Bacteria; kingdom Bacillati; phylum Actinomycetota; class Actinomycetes; order Micrococcales; family Microbacteriaceae; genus Microbacterium; species Microbacterium sp. HJ5. The sequence goes on along the minus strand of NZ_JSYE01000004.1, from coordinate 202,335 downwards.
CACAGCGCGAAGTAGTCGCCGCCCTGGCCGCCGTACTCCTCGGGGAACGGCAGGCCGAACAGGCCCAGCTCGCCCATCTGGGCGACGACGTCCATCGGCAGCGTCTTGGTGCGGTCGGCCTCGTACGCCTGCGGCGCGACGACCTCGTCGGCGAACTCGCGCACGAGACGTGCGAGCTCGCGCTCCTCGTCGGAAAGGTGGAAGTGGTCCATGGGGACTCCTCGGGGTTCAGGAGGGGGTGTCGGACGCCTCGTGGGCGGGTCCGTCGGTCAGGGTGACGTGGGCGAGGACCTGGTCGCGGCGGACCTGGTCTCCGGTGGCGACGTCGAGGCGCACGACGCCGGCGTGAGGCGCGACGACGGGGTGCTCCATCTTCATGGCCTCGATCGTGACGATGCGGTCGCCCTCGGCGACGGCGGCGCCGTTCTCGACGTGCAGCGCGACCACGGCACCCGGCATGGGGGCGCGGAGTTCGGGATCGGATGCCGCAGCCCCGCGCTCGCGGGCCGCGAGACGCTGCTCCATCGCCTGCCGCCGGGTCAGGGGGCGCAGGCGGTGGGTCGCGCCGTCGGCGTGCACCCACAGCCAGCCGTCCGCGTCGGCCGCGCCGGGGGTCGTGGCATCCGTCGCCCCCAGTTCGTCTCCGTCGAACCGACGGGAAACGTCGGCCGCTGCTCGGTTTGACGGGGATGAGACGATCTCGCCCTCCGGCGTGAGGAAGGAGATGAGCGGATGCTGCGCCTCGCTGCCCGCTCGCCACCCCGAGCCGCGCGACCACAGCGCGGATGCGTGCCGACCCGAACCGGGGTGTTCATCTCCGTCGAACGCACGGCCCGCGGCCGCGTCCCGTCGGTTCGACGGAGATGAAGCGAGGGTGGCGGCTGCGGCCAGCGCCGCCGCGCTCGGGTGCGGCGCGGTGTAGGCCGGCATCCGGTCGATGAGGCCGGTGTCCATGGCGCCGGACTGCACGCCCTCGTCGGCGAGCAGGGCCCGGAGGAAGCCGATGTTCGTGTCGAGTCCGAGGAGGATCGTCTCGGCGAGGGCCGCGTCGAGTCGCTCGAGCGCCTCGGCGCGGTCTGCGCCGTGCGCGATGACCTTGGCGATCATCGGGTCGTAGTCGGCGGTCACGACGCTGCCGGTCTCGACCGCGGCATCCGTCCTCGTTCCCTCGGCGGGGCGCCATGCGAGGACCTCGCCGGTCGCCGGGAGGAAGCCGCGCTCGGGGCTCTCCGCGTACACGCGGGCCTCGATCGCGTGGCCTTCGAGGCGGATGGCGTCCTGGGTCACCGCGAGCGGCTGCCCCGCGGCGGCGAGCAGCTGCTGCTCGACGAGGTCGACGCCGGTGACCAGCTCGGTGACCGGGTGCTCGACCTGCAGGCGGGTGTTCATCTCGATGAAGAAGAACTCGTCGGGCCGGTCGCCCGCGACGAGGAACTCGACCGTGCCCGCGCCGACGTAGTCCACGCTCGCAGCGGCCGCGCAGGCCGCGGCGCCCAGGCGCGCGCGGGTGGCGTCGTCGACCACGGGCGACGGCGCCTCTTCGATGACCTTCTGATGCCGGCGCTGCAGCGTGCACTCGCGCTCGCCGAGGTGGATGACCCCGCCGTGGGCGTCGGCCAGCACCTGGACCTCGATGTGCCGAGGACGCTCGATCAGCCGCTCCAGCAGCAGCGTGTCGTCGCCGAAGGCGGCGGCCGCCACGCGACGGGCCGTCGTCAGCGCGTCCGGCAGCTCGGCGGCGGAGCGCACGACCTGCATGCCCTTGCCCCCTCCGCCCGCGGAGGGCTTGACCAGCAGCGGGAAGCCGGTCTCCTCCGCGGCCGCCGCGATCGCGGCAACCGTCATGCCCGCCGCGCTGAAGCCGGGCACCGTCGGCACGCCGTGCCCGATCACGTGCTCCTTCGCCCGGATCTTGTCTCCCATGACCTCGAGCGCCCGCTCGCCCGGACCGATGAAGACGATCCCGGCGTCGATGCACGCGCGCGCGAACTCGACGTTCTCGGAGAGGAATCCGTAGCCGGGGTGCACGGCCTCGGCGCCCGTCTCGCGCGCCGCGGCGATCACCGCGGCGATGTCGAGATACGAGGCGGATGCCGCGGCCGGCCCGATGCGCACGGCGATGTCCGCCTCGCGCACGTGCGGCGCGTCGGCGTCGGCGTCGCTGTAGACGGCCACCGAGCGGATGCCGAGCCGGCGCAGAGTGCGGATCACGCGGCGCGCGATCTCGCCGCGGTTGGCGACGAGAACGGTGGAGAAGAGGGCGGTGTGGGTCACGGGATCACATCCGGAAGACGCCGAAGCGCGGTTCGGGCAGCGGGGTGCGCGAGACGACGTCGAGCGCGAGGCCGAGGAGGTCGCGGGTGTCCATCGGGTCGACGACGCCGTCGTCCCACAGGCGTGCCGTGGCGTAGTACGGACTCCCCTGCTCCTCGTACTGCGCGCGGATGGGAGCCTCGAACTCGGCCTGCTCCTCGGCCGACCACTCTTCGCCGCGCGCCTCGAGCTGGTCGCGCTTGACGGTGGAGAGGACGGATGCCGCCTGCGGACCGCCCATCACCGAGATGCGGCTCGCGGGCCAGGTCCACAGGAAGCGGGGCGAGTAGGCGCGGCCGCACATCGAGTAGTTGCCGGCGCCGAATGAGCCGCCGATCACGACGGTCAGCTTCGGCACGCGCGTCGTGGCGACGGCCGTCACCATCTTGGCGCCATCCTTGGCGATGCCCCCGGCCTCGGCGTCGCGGCCGACCATGAAGCCGGAGATGTTCTGCAGGAAGAGCAGCGGCGTGCCGCGCTGGTCGCACAGCTCGATGAAGTGGGCGCCCTTCTGGGCGGACTCGCTGAACAGGACGCCGTTGTTCGCGACGATGCCCACCGGGTGGCCGTGGATGCGAGCGAAGCCCGTGACGAGGGTGTCGCCGTACTCGCGCTTGAACTCGTGGAAATCGCTGCCGTCGACGAGTCGCGCGATGACCTCGCGCACGTCGTACGGCTGGTTCACGTCCACCGGGACGACGCCGTACAGGTCGGACGGGTCGACTGCCGGCGCGCGCACCGGAGACACGTCCCACGCGGGCTCCGCGGGGAGGGGGAGCGTCGCGACGATGTCGCGCACGATCTCGAGGGCGTGCTCGTCGTCTTCGGCGAGGTGGTCCACGACGCCCGAGCGCTTGGCGTGCAGCTCTCCCCCGCCGAGCTCCTCCGCCGTGACGACTTCGCCGATCGCCGCCTTCACGAGCGGCGGGCCGCCGAGGAAGATCGTCCCCTGGTTGCGCACGATGACGGTCTCGTCGCTCATCGCCGGAACGTACGCCCCGCCGGCCGTGCAGGATCCCAGCACGGCGGCGATCTGCGGGATGCCGGCGGCCGAGAGCCGCGCCTGATTGTAGAAGATGCGGCCGAAGTGGTCGCGGTCGGGGAAGACCTCGTCCTGCTTGGGCAGGAACGCGCCGCCCGAATCGACGAGGTACACGCAGGGAAGGCGGTTCTCGAACGCGATCTCCTGGGCGCGGAGGTGCTTCTTGACGGTCATCGGATAATAGGTGCCGCCCTTGACGGTGGCGTCGTTGCACACGACCATCACGTGCCGCCCGTGCACGAGGCCGATGCCGGCGATGACGCCCGCGGCGGGCGCGTCCCCGCCGTAGAGACCCTCCGCGGCGAGCGGGGCGACCTCGACGAAGGGGCTCCCCTCGTCGAGCAGGCGGGCCACACGGTCGCGCGGGAGCAGCTTGCCGCGCGCCACATGGCGGGTGCGGGATGCCTCGGGACCGCCGAGCGCCGCGGCGGCCAGCCGCTCGCGCAGGTCGGCGGCGAGAGCGGCCTGAGCCTCCTGGGTTCGGGCGAACGCCTCGTCGGGAACGGCCGCCGTCGTCAGCGCAGTCATGTCATCTCCGTCGACGTCACGATCGGGTCACGTTCATTGAGCGGACGCGACCGTATTGGTTAGTGTTCACTAACTGGAGTCCAGGTTAGCGAGGATTAACTGAGATGACAAGCGGAGTCACCGAACGCGACCGCGCCAAGGCCGATCGTCAGGCCGCGATCCTGCACGAGGCCGCCAGGCTGTTCGCCGAGCGCGGCTTCAGCGGGGTGAGCCTGGAGGATCTGGGCGGCGCCGTCGGCGTCAGCGGGCCCGCGCTCTACCGTCACTTCGCCAACAAGCAGGCGCTCCTGGGCGCCATCCTCATCGGCGTCAGCGAGCGTCTGCTCGCCGGCGGCCGGCGTGTCACCGCCTACGGAGGCACCCCCCTCGCCCAACTCGAGGCCATCATCGCCTTTCACGTCGACTTCGCGCTGAGCGATGCCGACGTCATCCGCGTGCAGGACAGGGATCTGGCGAGTCTGTCCGACGAGGACCGGCACACCGTGCGCCGTCTGCAGCGCGAGTACGTCGAAGTGTGGATCGAGATCCTGTCGGCGCTCCACCCCGGCCGGTCCGACGCCGAACTCCGCGTACGCGCGCACGCGTGCTTCGGCCTCATCAACTCGACGCCGCACAGCGTGCGGGCGCTGCGCTCGCACCCGTCCGACGGCGCCGTGCGGGGCATCCTCGAGTCGATGGCCCTCGCGGCGCTCACCGACTGAACGCCGCGCCGGAGTGCACACCGGCCGAGCGTGACGAGAGGCCGGGCGGATTCCTCCGCCCGGCCTCGTCGCGTTCGTGTGATCAGCGCAGCAGCATCGCGCGGCCCGGCTCGCGGAGCACGTCCGCGACCTCGACCATGAAGCGCGAGCCCTGCTCGCCGTCGACCAGACGATGGTCGAACGACAGGGCGAGCGTCATCACGTCGCGCAGGGCGATCTCGCCGCGGTGCTCCCACGGCTGACGACGCACAGCGCCCAGCGCGAGGATGCCGGCCTCGCCGGGGTTCAGGATCGGTGTTCCCGCGTCGACGCCGAAGACGCCGACGTTGGTGATCGAGAACGTGCCGCCCATCATGTCGGCCGGCGCGGTCTTGCCCGCGCGTGCCGTCTCGGCCAGCCCGCGGATGGCGTCGGCGAGCTCGACGAGAGTGAGGTCCTGCGCGTCGCGGATGTTCGGCACGACGAGCCCGCGGCCGGTGGCGGCCGCGATGCCGAGGTTCACGTAGTGGTGCTCGACGATCTCGCCGGCCGCGTCGTCCCAGCGCGAGTTCAGTCCCGGGTGACGCGCGAGCGCGAGGCACACGGCCTTCGCTGCGACCGCCATCACGCCGATCTTGTGCTCCTGGAGCGAACGGTCCGCCTTGAGCGAGGCGATCAGCTCGGTGGTCGCGGTGACGTCGACCGTGAGGAAGGTGGTCACGTGCGGTGCGGTGAAGGCACTGCGCACCATCGCCTCGGCCGTGTGCTTGCGCACCCCCCGGATCGGTGTGCGCGTCGTGCGGTCGCCCGCCGCGACGGACGGGTTCGGCTCAGGCACGAAGGCGGGCTCGACCGGGGCCGAGGTCGTGAGCGTCGCCCCGACCCGTGCGGCGTACGCCTCGACGTCCGCGCGCGAGATGATGCCCGTCGCGCCGGTCGCCTCGACGAGCGCGAGGTCGATGCCGAGCTGCTTCGCGAAGAGGCGCACGGGCGGGGTCGACCGGGGGCGCTCGAGCGGCCGCTCGGTGATCTCCGGCGTCGGGATCGCGTCGTGCGGCGCGGCCTCGAGAACGGCGGTGTCGGATGCCGCGGGCCGGCCGCCTGCCGCACGCGTGCGGCGCTGCGGCCGGGCGGTGCCCCGCGGGGCGGCACCGTAGCCGACGAGGTTCGGCTCGGCCTTCGCCGGCTCTTCGGCCTGCATCTCGGCCGCCGGTGCCGGCTCGGGGGCGGCGTCGCCGCCCAGATCATAGGAGATGAGCACCGACCCGACGGCGACGACATCGCCCGCGGCGGCGTGCAGCTTCGTGACCGTGCCGGCGTGCGGCGAGGGGAGCTCGACGACGGCCTTGGCCGTCTCGACCTCGGCGATCGTCTGGTTCAGCGCGACCGTGTCGCCCTCGGCGACCAGCCACGCGACGATCTCCGCCTCGGGAAGACCTTCGCCGAGGTCGGGGAGCATGAAGTCCTGGATCACAGTTCGACCCCCGTGAGGCTGTTGGGGCGGTCCATCACCCGGTCGACCGCGTCGAGGATGCGGTCGAGGTCGGGGATGTGGTGCTTCTCGAGCTTGGCGGGCGGGTACGGGATGTCGTGCCCCGTCACGCGCTGCGGCGCGGCCTCGAGGTAGTTGAAGCACCGTTCGGTCACGCTCGCGACGAGCTCGGCGCCGACGCCGGCCTCGCGCGCCGCCTCGTGGGTGACGACGACGCGGCCCGTCTTGCGGACCGACGCGGTGACGGTGCGGTAGTCGACGGGCGAGATCGAGCGCAGGTCGATGACCTCGATCGAGACGCCGTCGTCTTCGGCGGCGGTCGCGGCGTCCATCGCCGTGGCCACCTGCGAGCCGTAGGTGAGGAGCGTGACGTCGCTGCCCTCGCGGGCGACGCGGGCGAGGCCCATCGGCGGCGCATCCGCGAGGTCGACGTCGAGGTCGACCGCGCCCTTGGTGTGGTACAGCCGCTTCGGCTCGAAGTAGACCACCGGGTCGTTCGACGCGATGGCCTGGCGCAGCATCACGTAGGCGTCCTGGGGGTTGGACACTGCGATGACCCGCAGGCCCGACGTGTGGACGAAGTACGCCTCGGGCGACTCGGAGTGGTGCTCGGCGGCGCCCACGCCACCGGCCCACGGGATGCGGATCGTGATCGGCATCGTGACGTTGCCGCGCGTGCGGTAGTGGAGCTTCGCCACCTGGCAGACGATCTGGTCGAAGGCCGGATAGACGAACCCGTCGAACTGGATCTCGACGACCGGGCGGTAGCCGCGCATCGCGAGCCCCACGGCGGTGCCCATGATGCCGGCCTCGGCCAGGGGGGTGTCGACGACGCGCTGCGCCCCGAACTCGGCCTGCAGGCCGTCGGTGATGCGGAACACGCCGCCGAGCTTGCCGATGTCCTCCCCCATGATGAGGACCTTGTCGTCATCGGCCATCGCGCGACGGAGACCTTCGTTGATGGCCTTCGCCATCGTGAGCTGCGTCATCGTGCCGCCTCCTCTGCGGCGAAGCCGTCGAGGTAGGCGCCGAACCAGGCGCGCTGCTCGTCGAGACCGGAGTGCGGCTCGGCGTAGACGTTGTCGAGCACCGTGATGGGCTCGCGCGTCACCGCGCCCTGTGCCGCCGCGCGCACCTCGGCGGCCAGCGCGTCGGCGTCGGCGGCGACGCCCTGGGCGAACTCGTCGTCGAACTCGCCCTGTGCGCGCAGGAGCGCCTCGATGCGCGCGAGGGGGTCGCGGCCCTTCCAGCGCTCGACCTCCTCCTTGTCGCGGTAGCGGGTGGGGTCGTCGGACGTGGTGTGGGGGCCCATCCGGTACGTCACGGCCTCGATGAAGGCGGGGCCGTTGCCCTTGCGTGCGTTGTCGACGGCCCAGCGCATCGCGGCGAGACACGCCAGGACGTCGTTGCCGTCGACGCGCATGCTCGGGATTCCGAAGCCGGGAGCGCGCCCGGCGATCGGGAACTTCGCCTGGACCGTGACGGGCTCCGAGATCGCCCACTGGTTGTTGGTGCACACGAAGACCACCGGAGCGCCGTACGACGAGGCGAAGACCATCGCCTCGTTCACATCGCCCTGGCTCGAGGCACCGTCGCCGAAGTACGCGGCCGCCACCTGGTCGGTGCCGTCGCGCTGGATGCCCATCGCATAGCCGACGGCGTGCAGCGACTGCGCGCCGATGATGATCTGCGGCGTGGCCGTGTTGATGTCGTACGGGTTGTAGGTCGAGTGCTCCTCGCCCCGCCACGCCAGCACGTAGTCGGCGGGCTGCGCGCCGCGCACGAAGGCGACGCCCACCTCGCGGTAGCTGGGGAAGGCGAAGTCGTCCTGGCGGAGGCCGCGGGCGGTGCCGATCTGCGACGCCTCCTGCCCCTGGCACGGCGGCCACAGGGCGAGCTGACCCTGGCGCTGGAGCGCGACACCCTCGGTGTCGATCCGGCGCAGCAGCACCATGTCGCGGTAGAGCGAGCGGAGTGCGGCGGCGTCGATGTCGGCCACCCAGCGGTCCAGCTCGGGATCGGCGATGCGCTCGCCGTCGGGGGTCACCAGCCGGGCGACGTCGTCGGTGTCTGTCGCTAGCTCGGCGGTCGGGGTCAGGGTGTGCGTCATCGCCATCACTCCTCGGTGCAACCTCCCTCGTGAGGAGGGGCGTCGTGGTTCGCCGGCTGCTTCGCCGGCACCTTCGAGGTTACGTCCGCATCGCACCTCGCTCAAGCAACCGCGGCTTGCTTGAGCATGTTGACAACTAACCCCCGGCAGAACCGTGCTAACGTTTCGCACTATGAGTGCCCTCGATCACGTCGACCTGGAGCTTCTGGCCGCGCTTTCCGCCGACCCCCGCGCGACCGTCGTCGCGCTCGCCGAACGGCTCGGCCTGTCGCGCAACACGGTCCAGGCGCGCATGGCGCGGCTCGAGCGATCCGGCGTCTTCCTCTCGTACGAGCGCGCCATCTCGTCGACGTCGCTCGGCTACCCGATCGAAGCCTTCATCAGCGTCATCGTCCGGCAGGCCGACCTCCCCCGCATCACCGCCGAGCTCGCGCGCGTGCCCGAGATCGTGCAGGCGCACGGGCTCTCGGGCCAGGTCGATCTGCTGGTGCGGGTCGCCTGCCGCGACACGCAGCACCTCTTCGACACCGACGCGCGCATCCTCGCGATCGAAGGCGTCGAGCGCACCGAGACGTCGCTGGTGATGGGCGAGGTCATCCCTCACCGCGTCATGCCCCTCATGGAGCTCGCGCGGCGCGAGTCCTAGCTGCCCGCCGTCAGGGCAGGGGCACCGCCGGGGCCGGCACCGCCACGGCGGCCGTCCGCCGCAGGTCGTCGACCTTCACCAGGATCACGCCCGCCAGGATCAGCGCCCCGCCGGCGAACTGGATCGGCGCGGGCACCTCTGCCAGGAAGATCCACGCGAAGCCCAGCGCGAACAGCACCTCGGAGAGACCGACGAAGGACGCGACGCGCGAACCGATCCGCGGAACGGCCATCACACCGAGCGCGTAGCCGAGGGTTGTCGCGATGCCGGCGACCCACAGGAGCGGCACGAACCACGGGACCTCAACCCCGGCGAGCTCCACCGAGATCGCGGGCGCCTGGAACGGCATGATGCCGAAGAGGCACAGCAGCGCCATGATCCCCGCACCCACGAGCAGTCCGCTCGCCGCCAGCGCCAGCGGCGGAAGGTCGTCGCCCGCGCGCTCGGAGATCACGAAGTAAGCGCATACGCACACGGCCGCAGCGAGGGCCAGCAGGGTGCCGACGAGGTCGAACGACGCGCCGGAGATGTCGACGACCAGCACGAGGCCGGCGACGGCGATCACGGATCCCCACAGCACGAGCGCGGACGGCGCCTTGCGCGTGCGGAGCCACACGAAGCCGACGAGCATGACGGGCGCGAGGTACTGGATCAGCAGCGCGACGGCCACCGGCATCCGCTGCATCGCGGAGAAGAAGAAGAGCTGGCAGCCGAGCACGGGCATGAGGCCGAACCCGAGGATGAGCCGCCAGTGCCGGCGGAGGAAGCCCGGCTGCCGGCGGATCGCGAGGAGCACCGCGGGCGACAGGATGAGCCCCGCTACGCCCATGCGCACGAGCAGCGCCGCGCCGAGCGACCAGCCGCCCTCGAGCAGCGGCTTGATGAACGGCCCGCTCGACGAGAACGCGAGCGCGGAGGCGACGGCCATGACCAGCCCGGTGCTGCGCAGGCGAGCGGATGCCGCGATCGGGGCGATCACCGGAAGGGACGCGGTCGAAACGGTCATGGGCGGCATCCGACTGTCAGGAGCGAACTGTGTTTACACTGGTGACAGTATCGAAGCGGATGTCAGGAGTCAACATGGTTTTCATCCATGACACGAAACGCACGCTCATGATGGTCGTCGACCTCGTCAACACGTTGCCCGGCTATGACGGCGACGACACCCTCCAGACGCCCGACGACCTGCGCGAGTTCCTCGTCGACAACCCCTACACGGGCACGATCCGGCACGATGCCGCCGAGGTCGCAGCGGTGCGCGAGGTGCGCGGCCGGCTCCACGAGCTGTGGCAGGTCGACCGCGTCGGTGCCGTGCCGCTCGTCAACGCGATGCTCGCCGACGGCGAGGCGCTCCCCCGGCTGGTGATCCACGACGAGTACGACTGGCACATCCACGCCACGTCCGACGACTCGCCGCTGGCGACGCGCATGATGGTCGAGGCCGCGATGGCCTTCGTCGATGTGATCCGCTCCGACGAGTACGGCCGCATCCGCGTGTGCGCCGCCGACGACTGCGACTCCGTCTACATCGACTACTCGAAGAACGGCTCCAAGCGCTACTGCGACACCGGCAACTGCGGCAACCGCATGAACGTCATCGCGTACCGGGCGCGGAAGGCACGAGAAACCGCCTGATCGCGTCCGCCGCGGCGGCGGGCGTCTCGTAGTGGATCAGATGCCCGACGTCGGGGATCTCGACGAGCTCGGCGTCGGCGAAGAGCGTCGCCAGCCGCCGCTCGGCCTCGATCGGCGTGATGTCGTCGCGCACGGCGGCGACGAGGAGCGTGGGCTGGGCGATCCGCGGCGCGAACTCGCTCACGTCGTGCGACACGGACGCGACGAAGGCGTCGTGCAGCACATCGCGGTCCGCGAACCGCGAGAAGTACGTGTCGTGCTGGTCGTGGATGAAGCGGCGCAGCTCGGCGTCCTTCGTCTTGGCCATCGACTCGCTCATCACCCGCACGATGAGCCCGTTGCGCAGGAGCGCCTCGCCGAGCCTCTTCGGAAGGCGTGCGCCCGCCCAGTAATAGAAGACCGCGAGCCGTGTGAGGATGCCTCGCGGTCCTTCGAGGGCCGGCGCGCCGATGGGGTTCACCAGGACCACCTGCGGCGTCTCCAGACCGTCGGCGACGGCGGCCGACACCACGATCGAGCCGAACGAGTGGCCGAGGATGACCGCGCCTGGCGCGACGGAGGCGACGAAGGCGCGCAGCCAGCGCGCATAGGCGCCGAGATCGTGACGGATGCCGGGGAGCGGCGACGTCTCTCCGAAGCCCGGGATGTCGGGCGAGATGATCCGCACGTCGGGCAGGTGGGCGACGACGGGCTCGAGTCCGTGGTGCTCGCCGCGGAAGCCGTGCACGGCGACGACGGTCGTCGACGCGGTCGTGGGCCCATACGTCCAGTAGGCGGTCGTGCCGCCCAGGACCGACACCTCGTGGCGCTCCACCGGGATCGTGTCGAGGAGCGGCGCGTACGGGTTCGGCGATGCCACCCCCCGAGTCTACGAGGCTCATCGCGCGGAGCGCCTCGGACCCGGTGTCGGATGCGTCGCATACCGTGAGCGGCATGGATCGCCCGACGCCCGAGATGCTCGCGCTGTTCGACACGCCCGAGTGGCTGCGCGTGGTCGGCGTGTTCGACCTGGAGACGACGGGCGTCGATGTCGCGGCCGACCGCATCGTGACGGCGCACGTGGGGGTGCTCGACGCGTCGGGGGCGGTGATCAGCGCGCGGGACTGGCTCGCCGATCCGGGCGTCGACATCCCCGACGGCGCGACGGCGGTGCACGGCATCACGACGGCTCACGCCCGCGCGCACGGGCGCCCCGCCCCGGAGGTGGTGGCCGAGGTGGTCGGCTCGCTGCGCGGGCTGCTGGACGCCGGCATCCCGATCGTCGCGTACAACGCCCCGTACGACTTCTCGCTGCTCAAGAACGAGGCCGTGCGCCACGGCATCGATCCGATCGTCGACCCCGCGCCGGTCATCGACCCGCTCGTGGTCGACAAGGCGTACGACCGCTGGCGCCGCGGCAAGCGCACGCTCTCGGTGGTCGCGGCGCACTACGCCATCCGCCTCGACGGTGCGCACGAGGCGTCGGCCGATGCCGTGGCCGCGGGGCGCGTCGCGCAGGCTCTCGCAGAGCGTTTCGCCCCGTGGCTCCCCGCGACGGCGCACGAGCTGCACACGCGCCAGATCGCGTGGGCCCGCGCGCAGGCGGCCGGCTTGACGGACTACTTCATCCAGATCGGCCGCCTCGATCCCGACGATCGCCTCGACGGCAGCTGGCCCATCCGCTGACGGCATCCGGAAAGGCCCGCGGAATGACGAAGGCCCCGCCGAAGCGGGGCCCTCGCGTGCGACTGCTTACTTGGAGCCGCCGAAGTTCTTGAAGCGCTGGTTGAACTTCTCGACGCGACCGGCCGAGTCCATGATGCGCTGCTTGCCCGTGTAGAACGGGTGCGACGCGGACGAGATCTCGACGTCGATGACGGGGTACTCGACGCCGTCGAGCTCGACCGTCTTGTCGCTGGTCACCGTCGAACGGGTGAGGAAGGTCTCGCCGGAGCCGAGGTCGCGGAAAACGACCGCCTTGTACTCGGGGTGGATGTCAGTCTTCATGGGAAGTCCTTTGAAAGTGGTGCCCTGGATTTTGCCAGGACGGACAAAGTCTGAGGTGCGAGTGCACCAAAGAGCGATTCTATCAGGCTCGGGGCCCGGAAACGGAATCGGGCGTCGCGATGCCTCAGTGTGCGGCGCGGGCGGCGTAGCGGCCGTCGTGCTCGGTGAGCTCGATCGGCGCGCCGAACGTCTCGGTCAGCGCCTCGGCGGTGAGGGTCTGTGCGAGCGGCCCGGCGGCGACGGCACGGCCGTCGGCCAGGAGCAGCACGTGAGTGAAGCCGATCGGGATCTCCTCGACGTGGTGCGTGACCATGATCATCGCGGGCGTCGTGGGCGCCTGGGCGTAGCCGCCGAGGAGCGACAGGAGCTCTTCGCGCGCACCGAGGTCGAGGCTCGCGGTCGGCTCGTCCAGCAGGAGCAGCTCGGGGTCGGTCATGACGGCGCGCGCGATCTGGACGCGCTTCTGCTCGCCGTCGCTCAGTGTGCCGAATGTGCGGTCGGCGAGGTGGTCGAGCTTCCACTCGGCGAGCACGCGCAGCGCGCGGCGCTCGTCGATGTCTTCGTAGTCCTCGCGCCAGCGGCCGAGCACCGAGTACGCCGCCGTCAGCACGACGTTGAGCACGGTCTCCTCCGGCGGCACGCGACGGGCCATCGCCGAGGAGGCGAACCCGATGCGCGGACGCAGCTCGAAGACGTCGGTGCGACCCAGCCGCTCCCCCAGGATCGAGACGACGCCCGACGTGGGATGCATCAGCGTGTCGGCGAGCTGCAGGACGGTGGTCTTGCCCGCTCCGTTCGGTCCGAGGATCACCCAGCGCTCGTCGTCGCTCACGGTCCAGTCGAGGTGATCGACGATGTCCCTGGCGTTTCTGCGGACGACGACGTCGGAGAACTCGAGCACCTGCGGCATGTCGTCCAGCCTATCGGCCGTCGGCGGTGACCTCCGCGTACAGCGCCGCCGTCTGGTCGGCGATGCTCTGCCAGCTGAAGTCGTCGGTCGCCCGCGCCCGCCCCGCCGCGCCGTACTCCCGCGCGCGGCCGGGGTCGCTCACCACCTCGGTGAGCACGCGCGCGAGGTCGGCGACGAAGCGCTCCGGATCCGTCGGGGTGCCGGTACCGTCCTGCACCTGCTCGATCGGCACCAGACGACCCGTGACGCCGTCGACGACCACCTCGGGGATCCCGCCGGTCGCCGTGCCCACGACGGCCGCGCCGCACGCCATCGCCTCGAGGTTGACGATCCCCAGGGGCTCGTACACCGAGGGGCAGACGAACGTCGTCGCGGCGCTCAGCACCGTGCAGAGCTCGTGGCGCGACAGCATCCGATCGATCCAGACGACACCCTCGCGGGTCTCCTGCAGCCCGCGGACGAGCCCCTCGACCTCGGCCATGATCTGCGGCGTGTCGGGCGCGCCCGCGCACAGCACGACCTGCACGTCGGCGGGCAGCCGCTCGGCGGCCCGGAGGAAGTACGGCAGCCCCTTCTGGCGTGTGATGCGCCCGACGAAGACCACCGACGGCTTCGTGGCGTCGACGCCCAGCTGCGCCAGCAGCTCGGGATCGTCGACCGGATGCCACGCCTCGACGTCGATGCCGTTGTAGACCACCCGGACTTTGGCGGGGTCGAGCGACGGGTAGCTGCGCAGGATGTCCTGGCGCATGCCCTCGCTCACGGCGACGATCGCCGCGGCCCCCTCGTAGGCGGTCTTCTCGATCCAGCTCGACACCGCGTAGCCGCCGCCCAGCTGCTCGGCCTTCCACGGACGCAGCGGCTCGAGGCTGTGGGCGGTGACGATGTGGGGGATGCCGTGCAGGAGCGAGGCCAGGTGACCGGCGAAGTTCGCGTACCAGGTGTGACTGTGCACGACGTCGGCGCCCGCGACGTCGGAGACGATCTCGAGATCGGTCCCGAGCGTCTGTACGGCAGCGTTCGCCGCGGCAAGTTCCGTCGGCACGCCGTACGCGGTCGTGCCCTCCTCGTCGCGCTCCGCGCCGAACGCGCGGACCCGCACGTCGATGCTCCGGCGCAGCGCCTTCACCAGTTCGGTGACATGCACCCCCGCTCCGCCGTAGATCTCCGGCGGGTACTCCTTGGTGACGATGTCGACGCGCATGGCACGCAACTTAGTACACGAGGCCTCCCGCGTGTAGCCGTTACATCCGATCGGCGTGCGGGCCTAGGGTGGTGCCATGCCTGCAGCGCCGAAGGTCTTCGGAATCATCCTCGCCGGCGGCGAGGGCAAGCGCCTGATGCCCCTGACGGCCGATCGGGCGAAGCCCGCGGTGCCGTTCGGCGGGCAGTACCGGCTGATCGACTTCGCCATCTCGAATCTCATCAATTCGGGACTGCGCCAGGTCGTCGTGCTGACGCAGTACAAGTCGCACAGCCTCGACAGGCACATCTCGCAGACGTGGCGCATGTCGGCCCTGCTCGACTCGTACGTGACGTCGGTGCCCGCCCAGCAGCGTCTCGGCAAGCGGTGGTTCTCCGGTTCGGCCGACGCCATCCTCCAGAGCCTGAACCTCATCAACGACGAGCAGCCCGACATCGTCGTGGTGATCGGCGCCGACCACGTCTACCGCATGGACTTCCGCCAGATGCTCGCAGCGCACATCGATTCCGGTGCCCGAGCCACGGTCGCCGGCATCCGCCAGCCGATCTCGCTCGCCAACCAGTTCGGCGTGATCGACGTCGACAAGGCCGACCCGACGCGCATCAACGAGTTCCTCGAGAAGCCGCAGAACCCGACCGGTCTGGCGGACTCGCCCGGTGAGGTGCTCGCGTCGATGGGCAACTACATCTTCGACACCGACGCGCTCATCGAGGCGGTCGAGTCCGACGGCGAGCTGCCGACGTCGAACCACGACATGGGCGGCGACATCGTGCCCTACTTCGTCGGCCGCGCCGAGGCGGGCGTCTACGACATGAACCGCAACGACGTGCCGGGGTCCACAGACCGCGATCGCTACTACTGGCGCGACGTCGGGACGATCGAGTCGTTCTTCGACGCGCACCGCGACCTCATCTCGACGCTGCCGGTGTTCAACCTGTACAACACCGACTGGCCGATCCACTCGCAGGCGGTCAACTCTCCGCCGGCGAAGTTCGTGCGCGACTCGGTCGGCCGCATCGGCAACTCGATCGACTCCATCGTGTCGCTCGGGTCGGTCCTCTCGGGCACGCACCTCGAGCGCAGCGTCGTCGGGCCGTGGACGCTGGCGGGCGGCGGATCGACCATCACCGATTCGGTGCTCTTCGATCACGTGCAGGTCGGCGCCGGGGCGCGCATCCACCGCGCCATCCTCGACAAGCAGGTCGTCCTCGCGGACGGGGCGACGGTGGGCGTCGACCGCGACAAGGACCTCGCCCGGGGCTTCACCGTCACCGACAGCGGCATCACGGTCGTCGGCAAGGGCATCCGCGTCGAACGGTGACCGCCGGTTCGGGATGCCGCGTCCCCGCCGCTAGCGTGGAGGGATGCCCGCACCCGCCGCCCGCTTCCTCGTCGTGCTCGACGCCGATTCGACGCTGATCCGCAACGAGGTCATCGAGCTCATCGCCGACGAGGCCGGCAGAGGCGCCGAGGTGGCAGCGGCGACCGAGGCCGCGATGCGCGGCGAGGTGGACTTCGCGACGAGCCTCCGCTCGCGGGTGCAGACGCTCGCGGGCGTGCCGGTGGAGGCGTTCGCGCGCGTGCTCGCGCGGGTCGAGCCCACACCCGGCGTGCGGGAGCTCATCGACGCAGTGCACGCGCGCGGCGGTGCGGTGGGCGTCGTCTCCGGCGGATTCCACGAGATCCTCGACACCGTCGCGCCGCAGCTGGGCGTCGACGTGTGGCGCGCGAACCGTCTGGCGATCTCGGAGGGCGTGCTCACCGGCGTCGTCGACGGCGACATCGTGGACGCCGAGGGGAAGGCGTCGGCCCTGCAGGAGTGGGCGGGCGAGGCCGGCGTGGCGATGTCGCGGACGATCGCGATCGGCGACGGCGCGAACGACCTGCGCATGATGGCCGTCGCGGGGCTGGGTGTGGCGTTCAACGCCAAGCCGGCCGTCCGTGCCCAGGCCGACGTGGTCGTCGCGCCGGTCGATCTGGCCGAGGTCATCGCTCTCCTGCCCTGACCCGGGGCGGATGTCACCGGCACTCGATAGCGTCGGGGACATGGACATCATCCTCGTTCCCGGGCTGTGGCTCGACGCATCGTCGTGGCAGCCGGTCATCCCCGCTCTCGAGGCCGCAGGTCACCGTGCGCGCCCGCTCACGATGCCGGGCGTGGGCGCTCCGGCGTCCGAATCGGCCGACATCGGCATGCAGGACTGGGTCGACGCCGTCGTCGCCGAGATCGACGGCTCGACCGACCGCGTGGTGCTCGTGGGCCACAGCGGCGGCGGAAACGTCGTGTGGGGCGCTGCCGAGGCCCGGCCCGATCGCGTCGCGCGCGTCGTGCTCGTCGACACGGTGCCGCCCTTCGACGGCGGGAGCATCTCGGAGTTCGAGATCGTCGACGGCGTGGTGCCGTTCCCCGGGTGGGACTCGTTCGACGACCCCGACGTGGGCGACCTCGGCGCGTCGACGCGCGAGGAATGGGCCGCGCGCGCACGTTCCGTACCGGCGAAGGTGCCCACAGATCCGATCCCGCTCGACGGCACGGCACGGCACTCGGTGCCCGTGACGATCCTCTCGGGCGGCATGGACGAGGCCGCCTTCCGAGAGGCGATCGCGCAGTGGGGTCCGTACGCAGCCGAGTTCGAGGCGATCGACGATGTCGAGGTCGTGCACCTCGACTCCGGCCACTGGCCGCAGTTCTCGCAGCCCGAGGGCCTGTCTCACGCGCTCGTCGCCGCTATCCGCTGAGGGGAGCCCCGCTGACCGGTCGTCAGTGTCGTCAGTGCCCCATCCCGAGGCCGCCGTCGACGGGGATGACGGCGCCCGAGATGTAGGCCGCGTCGTCAGACGCCATCCACGCGACGACGCCGGCGACCTCGTCGGCCGTGGCGAAGCGGCCGGCGGGGATGTTCTTCTTGTACTCGGCCTGGGTGTCGTCGGCGAGGGCGGCGGTCATGTCGGTCTCGATGAAGCCCGGCGCGACGACGTTGGCGGTGATCCCACGACCGCCGAGCTCGCGCGTCAGCGAACGCGCGAATCCGACGAGCGCGCTCTTGGAGGCCGCGTAGTTGATCTGGCCGGCCGACCCGTACAGGCCGACGACGCTCGAGATGAGGATCACCCGGCCCCACTTCGCGCGGAGCATGCCCTTCGACGCGCGCTTGACGACGCGGAAGGCGCCGCCGAGGTTGGTGGCGACGACGCTGTCGAAGTCCTCTTCCGTCATGCGCAGAAGGAGCGTGTCCTTCGTCACGCCGGCGTTCGCCACGACGATCTCGACCGGACCGAGCGTCTTCTCCACCTCGGTGAACGCGGCGTCGACGGCTGCGGCATCCGTCACATCGGCCCGCACTGTCAGGGTCCCCTCCGGCCCTTCGCCCGACCGCGCGGTCACGGCCACCTTGTAGCCCTGCGCCACGAAGCGCTCGGCGATGGCGCGGCCGATGCCGCGGTTTCCGCCGGTGACGAGGACGACGCGATCGCTGGACATGGTGGGGCTCCCGAAGGTCTGTGACGAATCCGCACCAGCCTACCGGCGCGGCGTTTGACACCCCGCGCCGTGCGCTGGAACGCTGGGGTCAACGTCTGACGAAAGGTTCGCCCGTGAGCGACAACACCCCCGCCGCGCCCACTCCCGATCCGGCCGGCGCCTACCCGCCGCCGGCTCCCGGCGCGTACCCGCCGCCCGCCGAGCCGGCTCCCCCGGCGTACGGCGCCGCTCCGCAGTACGGCGCGCCGCAGGACACCTCACCGTACGGCGCCGCCCCGCAGTACGGCGCAGCTCCGCAGTACGGCTCGACTCCGCAGTACGGCGCCCCGGCGCAGTACAGCGGCGCTCCCCAGTACGGCTATGGAGCTCCGGCCAAGACGAACACCCTCGCGATCGTCTCGCTCATCGCCTCGCTCGCGAGCTTCATCATCCTTCCCCTCATCGGCTCCGTCGTCGGCGTGATCACCGGGCACATGGCGCTCAGCCAGCTGAAGACGAGCGGTGAGGAGGGCCGCGGTCTCGCACTCGCGGGCACGATCGTCGGCTGGGTGGGGCTCGGACTCGCGATCCTCGGCATCATCGCCTTCTTCGCCTTCTTCGCCTTCGTCGTCTCGCTGCCGACGAGCTATTCGTACTGACGCGCGTCCCGCACGTCGCACGGCCGGTGCGCGCCGCCCGGAGGGCGCCGGCACCGGCCGCACGGCGTACCCTTGAAGGACGGTGAAGAACGCGAATCGGCCCCAGTCCGCCACGTCGCTGCCGAGGGCGCCACGTGACGATGTCGACGCGCGTTCCACGCGGTACCTCCTCACGATGGCGGCGCGCGTGGCGTGCTTCATCCTCATGGTCGTCATCACGCCGTACGGCTGGTACACGTGGGTATTCGGGGCCGCCGCGATCTTCCTGCCCTACATCGCCGTCGTGTTCGCGAACGTCGGCCAGGAGGCCCGGCGCAACCGCCGCGAAGACCCCGAGCGCGCTCTGCCCGCCGCACCGAGCGCACCCAGCGCGACGGCGCACCGCTCCCCCGACGTGATCCGCATCGACGAGGCCCGCGCGCTCGACGAACGCCGCGACGACCCGCCGACGGACGGAACCGCATGATCCCTCCTCACGACGAGCAGGCCGCTGACGCGACCTGTTCACGGGCCGGATGCCGCGCCCCCGCGCACTGGCGGATCGACTGGCGCAACCCGCGCATCCACTCGTCGGACCGCACGAAGACGTGGGTGGCGTGCGACGAGCACCGCGACTACCTGCGCGAGTTCCTGGCCGCGCGCGACTTCCCGGTCGCCGTGGTCCCGCTCGAGCGGGATGGGGTCGCCGGATGAGCCCGCGCCGCGAGGTCAGCATGCAGACTCTCCCCCGGGCGGGCCGCTGGGCGATCTACATCTCGCTCGCGGTCGTGTTCGCGATCGCCTGCGCCTTCCTGTCGAACTGGCAGTTCACCCGCAACGAGGAGCGCTCGGCGCAGCTCGCCCTCGTCGAGGCGAACTACGACGCCGAGCCGGTGCCCCTCGGGGAGCTCATCCCGGCCGGCGGCGAGCTCGACCCGGGCGATCAGTGGCACCCGGTGCGCCTGACCGGCGAGTACCTCGCCGACGACCAGCTGCTCGTGCGCAATCGTCCGCACGGCGGGACGTCGGCCTTCGAGGTCCTGGTGCCGTTCCGGCTCGACGACGGACGCGTGCTCCTCATCGATCGCGGCTGGGTCGCGCCGGGCGAGGATCGGCCCGAACCGGACGCCGTCCCCGCTCCGCCGGAAGGCCAGGTCACCGTGATCGCGCGCCTCAAGCCCGGTGAGCCGCTGCCCTCGTCGGGCCGCTCGGCACCCGACGGACAGGTGCCCACCATCCATCTTCCACTGATCGCCGAGACGGTCTCCGCGGGCGCGGCCGGCCTCGAGCGGAGCGCCTACGGGATCCTCGTCTCGGAGGATGCCGCGCCCGCGTCGACGCCGCAGGCCCTTGAGTCCCCGTCCGAAGACCCGGGGCCCCACCTGTCGTACGCGATCCAGTGGATCCTGTTCGCCGTCATGGGGTTCGTGTTCATCGGCTACGTCATCCGCACCGAGCGGCGCCACCGTCGCGAGGACGCCGAAGACGACGCCGCGGCGGCGGTCCGGCCTGCGCCGGCACCGGCATCACGGCGCCGGGATCGCGACGCCGACGACGAGGACGCGCTGCTCGACGCCGCCGGCCGCTGACCGCGACACCGCGTCGCGAAGGGCGACTCAGGCGAGCGAGATGAGGTCGGCGTAGTCGCGACCCCAGATATCTTCGACGCCGTCGGGAAGGATGAGCACGCGCTCGGGGTTGAGCGCCTCGACCGCGCCCTCGTCGTGCGAGACGAGCACGACGGCGCCCTCGTAGTGCGCCAGCGCGCCGAGGATCTCCTCGCGCGACGCGGGGTCGAGGTTGTTCGTCGGCTCGTCGAGCAGCAGCATGTTGGCGCTCGAGACGACGAGCGTGGCCAGAGACAGGCGCGTCTTCTCGCCGCCCGACAGCACACCGGCCGGCTTGAGCACGTCGTCGCCCGTGAACAGGAACGAGCCGAGCACCTTGCGGGCGTCGGTCGCGCTGATGTCGGGCGCCGCCGACATCATGTTCTCGAGCACCGACCGCGACACGTCGAGGTTCTCGTGCTCCTGGGCGTAGTAGCCGACCTTCAGGCCGTGGCCCGGCTCGATCTGGCCGGTGTCGGGCTGGTCGACGCCCGCGAGGATCCTCAGAAGGGTCGTCTTGCCCGCGCCGTTGAGGCCGAGCACGACGACCTTCGAGCCGCGGTCGATCGCGAGGTCGACGTCGGTGAAGATCTCGAGCGATCCGTACGACTTCGACAGTCCCGACGCCATGAGCGGGGTCTTCCCGCACGGAGCGGGCTTGGGGAAGCGCAGCTTCGCGACGCGATCCTCCTGACGGACGTCGTCGAGCCCGGAGAGCATCTTCTCGGCGCGCGCGACCATCTGGTGGGCCGCGGCGGCCTTCGACGCCTTCGCACCGAAGCGGGCAGCCTGCAGCTGCAGCGCGGTGGCCTTCTTCTCGACGTTGACGCGCTCCTTCTTGCGGCGTTCCTCGTCGGCCACCCGCTGACGCAGGTAGTTCTTCCAGTTCATGTTGTAGACGTCGATGACCTGACGGTTCGCGTCGAGGTAGAACACGCGGTTGACCGTCTCGCCCACGAGCTCGACGTCGTGGCTGATCACGATCAGCCCGCCCTTGTAGCCCTTGAGGAACTCGCGCAGCCAGACGACGCTGTCGGCGTCGAGGTGGTTGGTCGGCTCGTCGAGGATCATCGACTCGGCGTCGGAGAACAGGATGCGGGCGAGCTCGATGCGTCGGCGCTGGCCGCCCGACAGCGTGCGCAGCGGCTGGTCGAGGATGCGGTCGGGCAGCGACAGGTTGTGCGCGATGGAGGCGGCCTCCGCTTCGGCCGCGTAGCCGCCGAGAGCTTCGAAGCGCTCGGTGAGGTTCGCGTACTTCCGCATGGCGCGGGCCGCGGCATCCGCATTCTCATCTCCCATGGCGAGGGATGCCTCGTGCATTCCCAGCGCGATGGTGCCGAGACCCCGCGCATCGAGGATGCGGGTGCGGGCGAGCATGTCGGGGTCGCCGGAGCGGGGATCCTGCGGCAGGTAGCCGAGCTCGCCGATGCGGTCGACCTTGCCGTCGGAGGGCAGCAGGTCGCCCGCGAGCACCTTCGTCAGCGTCGTCTTGCCGGCGCCGTTGCGCCCGACGAGGCCGACCTTGTCACCCGCGGACACGCGGAACGACACATCGGACATGAGCACGCGGGCGCCCACGCGGATCTCGAGATCGTGCACGGCGAGCACAGCGAAACGTCCGTTCCGTCGGTGGATGGGAGAAGCGGCCGAACGGCCAGCCTCCCAGTATAGATCGTGCTCGTGCGGACCTGGCTCGACGCGGTTTCACGCGAGGCCTGGAGGTGGCGGACAGACGAACCGCCGATCATTCGTGGACTCCGTCCAAGATGCCGCACACTCCGCCCCCTAGGCTGAGACGCATGTCAGCCATCGCAGCCGTCCCCTCGTCCCGCCGCGTCCTCGCCGACGTCATCGCCCGCCCCTCGTCACGCGCCCGTGCGTTCGCGCTCGACGCCGGCCTCGTGGTCGCCGGTGCCGCCGTCGTCGCGATCCTCGCGCAGGTCTCGATCCCCCTCCAGCCGGTGCCGATCACCGGCCAGACGCTGGGCGTGATCGTCGTCGGCGCAGCCCTCGGATCCCGCCGCGGAGCCGCCGCTCTCGCCACCTACATGCTCGTGGGTCTCGCCGGACTCCCCGTGTTCGCCGACTTCACCGGCACGATCGCCGCCGTCGCGAAGCCCAGCTTCGGCTACGTCATCGGCTTCGTCTTCGCCGCCTTCGTCGCCGGCTGGTTCGCCGAGCGCAACTGGGACCGCCGTCCCGCCCTCGCCTTCGTCGGTTTCGCCGCGGCCAGCGCGGTGCCCTTCGTGTTCGGCATCCCCTACATGGCGTTCATCCTCAACGTGGTCGGCGGCGCCGACTTCACGTTCTGGCAGCTGCTCGAGTTCGGTCTGTTCCCCTTCATCGTCGGCGGGCTGATCAAGGCCGCCCTCGCGGCCCTCATCATCCCGGGCGCGTGGGCCATCGTGCGCAAGGCGGACGCCTCCAAGAAGTGAGCGGATGCCTCGCCCCGAGGCATCCGGAACAGACGAAAGCCCCGGCCTCGCGGCCGGGGCTTTCGCGTGAGCGGAACGAGCTGATCAGCCCTGCGCTGCAGCGGTCGCCGTCGCGAGCTGGTCGACGATGTCGGGCAGGATCCACGGCAGCGTCAGCGCGGTCGGCGAGATGGCGGCGACGTTCTCCTCGCCCACGATCGCGCCGACGGCGCCGGCGGCGACGCCCGGGATCAGCTGGGTGCGGTCGGACGTGAGGAACGTGTCGAGCGCCTCCTCGCTGTCGACCTGGGTGAAGATCACCTCGGCGTCGATCTGGTCGAGGTTCTCGCTGCTCACCGTGGTGTAGAACGTCGACTCTCCCGTGTCGAGCGCCGTGACGGCGTCGGCGCTGACGAAGCCGAGGTCCTCGAGGATCTCGACCCGGGGATCGGCCGGCAGGTAGAGGTAGAAGGTGTCGACGTCGTCCGCGGCGTAGGCGATCGAGGTGCCCTCGAACTCCGGGTGCTCGGCCGCGGCATCCGCCACCTGCTGGTCGAGGTCGGCGAGCAGCTGCTCCGTCTCGGCGTCGAGGCCCAGTGCCTTGCCTGTGTCGGTGATGACGTCGCGCCACGGCGTCGACCAGATGGCCTCCTCAGGGGCGAGGACCGGGATGCCGGCGGCCGTCACCGCGTCGTACTCCTCCTGCGTCAGGCCCGAGTACGAGGCGATGAGCACGTCGGGGTCGGTGGCGAGGAGCTCTTCGACCGACAGCTCGAAGGCGGCGTTGTCGAGGATCACGGGCTCTTCGCCACCGAGGTCGGCGATCGCGTCCTCCACCCACGGCGTGATGCGGTTGTCGCCCCCGCCATAGTCCATCGAGGCCATGGCGACGGGAACGATGCCCAGCGCCAGGACGGCGTCGGTCGCACCCCAGCCCCACGTGGCGACACGCTCGGGCGCCGCCTCGATCGTGGTCTCGCCGTAGATGTGCTCGAACGTGACGGGGAACGCCTCGCCGGGCTCGCTGCCCGCATCGGCGGGCGCAGAGGTGTCGGGCTCGGCCGCGCCGGCGCAGCCGGAGAGCACGAGGCCACCGGCCACGGTGAGCGCGACGAGCGCTCCCAGGCGGGGGTTGAGAACGGTCATGGTCTTCCTTTCAGTCGCGTCAGGCCTCGTCCGCGGCGGCGTGCGCGCCGCCGGGAACGGGGATGACGAGGGGGGTGGAGGTGAGGGGGTCGGGCATGACGAGCGCGTCGAGATCGAACGCCTGCGACACGACCTCGCGCGTGAGGACGTCGGCCGGCGCGCCGTGCGCGACGACGCGCCCGCCGCTCATGACGACGAGCTCGTCCGCGTAGCGCGCGGCGAGGTTCAGCTCGTGCAGGACGACCACGATCGTCGTGCCGTCCGTGCGGTTGAGGGTGCGCAGCAGGTCGAGGACCTCGATCTGGTGGCTGAGGTCGAGGAACGTGGTCGGCTCGTCGAGCAGCAGGACGCGAGGTTCCTGGGCGAGCGCCATCGCGATCCACACGCGCTGCCGCTGTCCTCCCGAGAGGTCGCCGACGGGGCGCTCCGCAAGCGCGGCGACGCCGGTCTTGGCCATCGCGTCGTCGACACGGGCCGTGTCGGCCGCGCTCCACCGCTGGAAGACGCTGCGGTGCGGGTGCCGCCCGCGCGAGACGAGCTCCGCCACGGTCAGCCCGTCCGGAGCGGTGGGATGCTGCGGCAGCAGACCCACGCTGCGGGCGAACTGGCGGCGCGGGATCGACGCGACGTCGACGCCGTCGAGCTCGACGGTGCCGCCGAGGGGCGGGTTCACGCGGGCGAGGACGCTCAGAAGCGTCGACTTGCCGCACGCGTTCGCGCCGATGATCATGGTGATGCGCCCGGGGGCGAGGTCGAGGTCAAGATCCTCGATGACTCGGCGGCCGGGATAGCCGGCGGCGAGCCCGCGTGCGCTCAGCCGCGGTGCGGGTGCGGTGATCACAGGTGTCGTCCTTTCGACGTCGCGAGGAGCCACAGCAGGAAGACCGCGCCGATGGCGCCGGTCACCACGCCGACCGGCACCGACAGGCCGGGGATGGCGAACTGGGCGACCAGATCGGCGGCGGCGAGGAGCGCCGCCCCGGCGGCGGCGCTGGTGCCGATGCCGACCGCGCCGTGCCCGAGCAGGGGCCGCGCGATCGCGGGGGCGCACAGCGCGACGAAGGCGATCGGCCCGACGAACGCGCACGTCACCGCAGTGAGCAGCACCGCGGTGAGCACGGTCACGAGCCGCACGGTGCTGGAGCGCACGCCGAGGGAGGCGGCCGTCGGAGCCCCCATCTGGGTGATGGGGAGCCAGCGTGCGCAGAGGATCACGGCGGGGGTGGCGAGCACGACCGTCGCGAGGACGATCACGACGTTCCACCACGGCGTCGAGGCGAGGCTTCCGGTGAGCCAGATGAGCGCCGCCTGCGCGAGCTCCACCTGCGCGCGCACCATGAGGTAGTTCGTGATCGCGACGCTGAGGAACGCCACGCCGACCCCCGCGAGGATGAGGCGGTAGCCGCCGTCCGCGCGGTGGCGGCCGGCGAGGAGCAGGAAGGCGGCCACGGCAAGGCCGCCCGCGAACGCCGCCACCGCCAGAAGCGGTCCGCCGAGACCGAGGATGAGGATGCCGAACACCGCCGCCGCGCCGGCCCCGCCGCTGATGCCGAGCAGGTCCGGGCTCGCGAGGGGGTTGCCCAGGAGCCCCTGCAGCAGACCGCCGGCCGCGCCGAGCGCCGCTCCGACGAGGAGCGCCATGACCAGCCGCGGCGCACGCACCTGGAAGACGACATACGACTGCGCACGGTCGCCCGCACCCCACAGCGTGGCCCACACGTCGGCCGGCGCGATCGGGTAGTCGCCGACCGACAGCGTGACGATCGCGAGGACGACGACCGCGAGGAGCGCCGCGGCGACGACGAGCGCGCGGCGGCGCCGCACCCGCGCTCGGATCTCGACGACGGAGGCGGTCACAGGGTCACCCGCCCGGGTCGGAGGACGAGGGAGATCAGCACCGGGGCGCCGACGAACGCCACGACGAGGCCCGCCTGTACCTCGCCGGGCGGTGCGATGACCCGCCCGAGCACGTCGGCCGCGAGGAGGACGATCGCACCGAGGGGGGCGCCGATCGCGAGCAGCCACCGGTAGTCGCCGCCGACGAGGGCGCGCAGCGCGTGCGGGACCAGCAGACCGAGGAAGACGATCGGTCCGGCGATCGCCGTCGCGCTGCCGCAGAGCAGGACGGTCGCGACGATGCCGAGAGTCCGCGTGCGGGCGACGCTGTGGCCGAGCCCGGTCGCCGTGTCGTCGCCGAGCGCCATGAGATCGAGCCCGCGCGCCGAGCTGAATGCGATGACCGCTCCGACGAGGATCGGGAGCACCACGACGGCGACGGTGTCGAGCCCGCGCGCTGTGAGGCCGCCGACCTGCCAGTAGCGGAACACGTCGAACGCCGTGATCGAGGTCGTGAGGATGAGGGTCGTGACGGCTGTGAGACCGGCCGTGACGGCGGCGCCCGTGAGCGCCAGCTTCGCAGGACTCGAGCCGTCGGGTCCGCGGGTGCCGATGAACGCCACGACCACCGAGGCCAGCGCCGCACCGGCGAAGGCGAACCAGACGAAGCCCGACGGCGCGGTGATCCCCCACACCGTGATCGCCGCGAGCACGGCGACCGATGCCCCGGCATTGACCCCGAGGAGTCCCGGATCCGCGAGCGGATTGCGCGTGAGGCCCTGCATGAGTGTCCCGGCGAGGGCGAGGGCGGCGCCTGCGAGGATGCCGATGACGGTGCGGGGCACCCGCTGCGTCAGGATGACGCTGTGGTCGGCGATGGACATGTCGGGGCGCAGGAGCGCGTCGACCACCACCCATGGCGCGACCGCGCGCGCCCCGATCATCAGGCTCACGACGATCATGATCAGGAGCAGTGCGATCGCGATGAGCAGGAGCAGACGCCCGCGCCGGTCGCGAGCGGTGGTCATTCCTGGCGCTCGGACTGGCCGAGCCTCCAGTACCCCATGAAGGCCACGCGCTTGCGGTCGACGCCGCACCCCTGCACCAGGTGGCGCCGCAGGCCCTTGATGGTGGCGGCCTCGCCCGCGATCCACGCGTAGAACTCGCCCTCGGAGTCGTCCGGGCTGTCCCAGAGCATCTCGAGGTCGACGTCGACGTCGGCGATCTCCTGCGGGCGCGGCGCGGCGGCGCGCGCGAGCACCTCGCGCGCGCCGCCGGACCACGCCGTGACGGCGTCGGTGAGCGCCGCGCCGTGGTCGCGGTCCTCGCGGGCGAGCCAGGTGACGCGGAAGTTCTCGGGAACGTCGAGGGTCAGCCGGTCGGCCGCGGTCGGCACCTCGATGAACGCGTCCACCTCGAAGGACGGGTCGAGGGACTCGAGGATCGAGCCGATGGCGGGCGCGGCGGTCTCGTCTCCGGCGAGCAGGACGCGGCGGGCGGTGCCCGGATGCCAGTCGAGGCCGAGCCGGAAGCCCTCGCTGCGCTGGTCGGGGCCGACGATGACGATCTCCTGGCCGACGGCGGCGTTCTCGGCCCAGCTCCCGGCGGGTCCCGCGTCATGATGCACCACGAAGTCGACGAGCAGGCGCCGGGCGTCGGGGTCGATGCGGCGCACGGTGTAGGTGCGCAGCGGGCTGCGCCTCTCGAGCGGGATATCGCGCCACGCGGTGTACCAGTCGCCGGCGTCGATGACGTCCTCATCGTGCTGCCCGATGTCGCTGAGCGTGCCGTCGGCGAGAGGAAGGATGAGCTTGATCCGCTGGTCGAGCCCGGCCGTGCCGAAGACGTCGAAGTCCGGTCCGGTGAAGGCGACCCGCACGAAGTGCGGCGACAGCCGGTGCACGTCGGTCACGGTCGCGGCGTACGGACGGTACGCGGGGCGGGTGCGGACGGCGGTCGAAGAACTCACGCAGTAAGGCTAGCCTTACCTCGCCTGGAGCCCAAATCGGAATGTCACGAACGGGCCGTGCCGGACTCCTCGTGCGCGTGACCGAGTCGCAGACCGGGGACGAGCGCGAGCAGCGCGAGCCCCGTCGCGATCGCGAACACCGCGGGGAACGCGGCATCCGTCCCCGCCAGCGCCGTGAACACGATGCCCATCACCGCGATCGACGTCGCTGCGCCGATCGAGTCCGAGATCGACAGCGCCGACGAGTTGAAGCCCTGGTTCTGCGGGGTCGAGTAGGCGAGGGTGAGCACGGTGAGGCGCGGGTACATGAGCCCCATGCCCGCGCCTGCGAACGCCCACCCCGCGATGAGGATCGCCGCGTGCAGCCCCAGCAGCGCGGTCGCGACGGCGATCAGCGTCGAGGTCACGAGCAGCGACGTGCCGAGCAGCGTGATGCGGGCGTTCCCCAGGCGGTCGCCGAACCGGCCCTGCACGTCGGCAGCGGCCGCCCATGCGAGGGCGGCGGCCGTGAGGCCGAGTCCGGCCCACGTCGGCGAGAAGCCGTAATGGTCGATGAGCAGGTACGGCACGTAGATCTCGGCGCCGAACAGCGCCCCCGCGATCAGCCCGCGCATCAGCACGACGCTGGGCAGGCCGGGCCGCGCCAGGAGCGTGCCTCGCGGCAGCAGCGGGCGGGCGGCGAGGCCGATGACGAGAGCGGATGCCGCGACCGCCGCCCAGGCGAAGACACCGACCTCACCCGCCAGGCTGAGCGCGAGCGCCCCGACGGCCACGGCGATCGCGCACGCCATGCGCGGGCCGATGCGCCCGGTCGCCGGCTCGTCGGTGTGGAGGGGAAGACGGTACAGCCGCAGGACGACCATCGCGAACGCGACGACGGTGAGCGCCGCGACGCCGAGGAACACCCACCGCCAATGCAGGAACTCCGTCACCGCACCGGCGAGGAACGGGCCGATCAGCGACGGCACCACCCAGGCCGCCGAGAACGCGGCGAACACCCTGCCGTGGAGCACCGGCGGGTACACGCGCGCCACCACGACGTACAGTGCGACCGTCTGGCCGCCGGTGCCGAGGCCCTGCACCAGCCGCCCCGCGACGAGGACGGGCATCGACGTCGCGAGGCCTGCGATGACGAGGCCGACGATGAAGAGCACCACCGCCGTGGTCAGCGGTGCCAGCACTCCCCCGCGGTCGCACCATGCGCCGACGGCGACCATCCCGATGACGCTCGTCGCGAGGGTTCCCGCGAAGGCGACCGCGTACAGGGCGTCGCCGTCGAGGTCGGCGCTGACGACCGGCATGACGGTGGTGACCGCCAGCGACTGCATCGCCGCGAGGAAGATGAGGGCGACGGCGCCGACCGTGACCCACACGTACTTCGACTGCCAGACACCCGTCTCGGACTCGACGGGTGCGGCGCTCATCAGACCAGGCTACCCACCCGTCTGACCGCCTCGGCCAGCAGGTCGGGCGAGCATCCGAAGTTGATCCGGACGTGCCCCTTGCCCTCGTCGCCGAAATACGGGCCGAGGTGGAACGCGACGGCGGCCTCGCGCCGGATCTTCACCGCTGGGTTGTCCCCCCAGCCGAGCGCGGACAGGTCCACCCACGCCAGGAAGCCGGCATCCGGGATGCGATAGCGCGCAGCGGGCACATGCTCGGCCAGGAGGTCCGCCAGCAGCACGCGGTTCTCATCCAGCGCGGCGAGCTGCGCATCGAGCCAGGGGTCGCTCTCCTCCGAGAATGCCGCGACGGCGGCGAGGGCGCCGAAGTGGCCGGTCCGCCATTCCACCTCGTCAGGGAGCGAACGGACGATCTTCGACGTGGCGTCGTCCGCCGTGACGATCAGCGCGCACTTCAGACCCGCGAGGTTGAACGCCTTGCTCGCGCTCACGACCGCGTAGCCGACACGGGCCGCGACGGGAGAGGCGTCGAGGAAAGGAGTGAACGTCGCGCCCCTGTTGGTGAGGGGCGCGTGGATCTCGTCGCTGATGACGACGGCGTCGAATCGTGCGGCGATGTCGGCCAGAGCGGCCAGCGTCTCGCGGGAGTGCACGGTGCCCGTGGGGTTGTGCGGGTTGCAGAGCAGCACTGCGCGGGCGCCGCCCGCGAGCGCAGCCTCGATGCCGGCGAGGTCGAGCTCCCAGCTCGTGCCGAGGTCGACCAGCGGCACGCGCTCGACCACGCCACCCGCCTCGGGGACGCACTCGAAGAAGGGCGGATACACGGGGGGCGTCACCACGACCCGGTCCCCCGGCCGGATCGCATGGCGGAGGACCTCGACGATCGCCATCATCACGTCACACGTGGTGCGCACCCGCGCGGGGTCGATCTGCCATCCGAAGCGGCGGGCGGCGAAGCCTGCGTAGGCGGTCGCCACCCCGGGGTCCGGCGGCGTGTAGCCGGTGTCGCCGAGGCTCACGGCGCGCGTCAGCACGGCGGTGATCGCCGGAGCCGCCGGGTAGTCCGTCTCGGCCACGAAGAACGGCAGCACATCGTCTCCGTACTTGCGCCACTTCGTGCTGGAGCGCTGCCGGAGCTGCTCGATCGGAAGGGCCTGAAGGGGGACGACGCTCATCCGACGAGCGTATCGACGGGCCGCCGACGCGCCGCGTCGTCCGTCACCGAACGAAACGCGGCGCCGTCGGGCTCAGATGGCGAAGCCGAGCGCCCGCATCATGTCACGGCCGTCGTCGGTGATCCGCTCGGGGCCCCACGGCGGCATCCACACCCAGTTGATGCGGAAGCGGTCCACCACCTCGTCGAGAGCCTGAGCCGTCTGCTCCTCGAGAACATCGGTGAGCGGGCATCCCGCCGAGGTGAGGGTCATGTGGATGACCAGCGCGTCGTTCTCGTCATCCCACCCGAGGTCGTAGATGAGGCCGAGGTCGACGACGTTGATCCCCAGCTCGGGATCCATGACGTCCTTGAGAGCCTCGGTGACCTCGTCGTACTTCTCGGGTGTGAGCGTTGCGGTCATGTAACGATTCTATGCTTCGCTGCCCACGGGGGCGTCGGCCGGCTCTTCCTCGCCCGCGGGGAGGTAGCGGTCGTAGCCCTCGTCCTCGAGACGGTCGGCCAGCTCAGGGCCGCCCTCCTCGGCGATGCGGCCGCCCACCATCACGTGGACGTAGTCGGGACGGATGTAGCGCAGGATGCGGGTGTAGTGCGTGATCAGCAGGACGCCCAGGTTCGTCTCCTCCTTGGCGCGGTTCACGCCCTCGGAGACGATCTTGAGCGCGTCGACGTCGAGACCCGAGTCGGTTTCGTCGAGGATCGCGATCTGCGGCTTGAGCAGCTCGAGCTGGAGGATCTCGTGGCGCTTCTTCTCACCGCCGGAGAAGCCTTCGTTGACGTTGCGCTGGGCGAACTTCGGGTCCATCCGCAGGTTCTTCATCGACGCCTTGACGTCCTTCGTCCACGTGCGGATCGAGGGCGCCTCGCCGTCGATCGCCGTCTTGGCGGTGCGGAGGAAGTTCGTCACCGTGACGCCGGGGATCTCGACCGGGTACTGCATGGCGAGGAACAGGCCCGCGCGGGCGCGCTCGTCGACAGACATCTCCAGCACGTCCTCGCCGTCGAGCGAGATCGAGCCGCTCGTGACGGTGTACTTCGGGTGACCGGCGATCGTGTACGCCAGGGTGGACTTGCCCGAGCCGTTGGGGCCCATGATGGCGTGCGTCTCGCCGGTGCGGATGGTGAGCGTCACGCCGTTGAGGATGGGCGTGGTTCCGGCATCCGTCTCGACCGTCACGTGGAGGTCGCGGATCTCGAGGACAGACATTCAGACTTCTCTTCTCGTCGTGGGGGGCGGTCGTGTCCGTCAGGACCTATCCGACCGGCTTCTTCACAGCAGGATCGATGAGCACGTCGTCGCCGTCGATCGTGACGGCGAACACCGGGACGGGCTCGTAAGCGGGGAGGTTGAGGGGCTTGCCGCTGCGCAGCGAGAACGCCGAGCCGTGAGCCCAGCACTCGAGCGTGTCGCCGTCGACGAAGCCCTCGGCGAGCGAGATGTCGCCGTGGGTGCAGGTGTCGCCGATCGCGTGCACCTCGCCGGCCGAGTCGAGGACGACCGCCATCGCGACGCCGTCGACCTCGACGCGGATGGCCGCGTCCTGCTCGAGCTCGCTGAGGGCGCAGACGCGCTGAGCGGTCATCGGGCCACCTCCAGAGCGAGCTCCTCCTCGATGGCGGCGAACAGCTCGGCCTCGAGCGCCGGCACGCCGATCTTCTGCACGATCTCGGCGAGGAAGCCGAGCACGACGAGGCGGCGTGCCTCCTCTTCGTCGATGCCCCGGGCCTGGAGGTAGAAGAGCTGCTCGTCGTCGAAGCGGCCGGTCGCGCTGGCGTGACCTGCGCCGCGGATGTCACCAGTCTCGATCTCGAGGTTCGGGATCGACTCGGCGCGCGCGCCGTCGGTCAGCACCAGGTTGCGGTTCGCCTCATACGAGTCGGTGCCGACGGCGTCGGGGCCGATCAGGACGTCGCCGATCCACACGCTGCGCGCGGCCGCGCCCTGGAGGGCACCCTTGTAGAGGACATCGCCGGAGGTCTCGGCGCCCTTGTGGTGCAGGTACACCTGGCTCTCGAGGTGCTGCCCGGCGTCGGAGTAGCTCAGGCCGTAGAGCTCGGCGCGCGAGCCGGTGCCGGCGAGCTCGACGCTCGGGTTGACGCGCACGACGCCGCCGCCGAAGCTGACGACCACGTGCCGCAGCGTCGCGTCGCGATCGACGCGCGCCTGATGGGATGCCGCATGCACGGCCTCGTCGTCCCACTGCTGCACCGTGATGAGCTCGAGGTGCGCGCCCTCACGGACGATGATCTCGACGTTCTGCGCGTGGTGGGCCGTGCCGGCGTGACGCAGC
Organism: Microbacterium sp. HJ5; assembly: GCF_054824025.1. NCBI lineage: Bacteria > Bacillati > Actinomycetota > Actinomycetes > Micrococcales > Microbacteriaceae > Microbacterium > Microbacterium sp. HJ5. The sequence goes on along the minus strand of NZ_JSYE01000004.1, from coordinate 169,851 downwards.
AGGACGGTCGCGTGCGAGTTCGCCTGCGCCTCGACCACCACATGGGCATGCGCGACGCCGCCGGTCCCCGTGAGGTTCACGACGATCGGCTCGCGGTACTCCGCGCCGGCGGGGATGCGCAGCAGCGGGGCCTCGGTCTCCTGCTTCCACGCGATGGCGCTGATGAGGTCGTCGGGCTGGAAGACCTCGCCGCGCGGGGCGGTGCCCGTGGTGAGCCGCTGCTGGACGAGGCCCTGGGGCGCCTGCACGTCGACCTCGATGACGCCGTGGGGCCCGGCCTCGTCGGTGAAGAGCGCGCCGAGCTTGTCGACGGGCGTGTGCTTCCAGTTCACCTCGCGGCCCGTGGGGACCTCGAAATCGGAGGGGTCGTACGAGCGGAGGCGCTCATCGCGGGTCTGCACGGGCACGAAGGCGCCGGCACCATCGGTGTGGCCCTTCGCACCGGGGACGGTGACGGGGGCCTGGGTCACGGAACTCACTAGCCGACGGATCCTTCCATGCCCATCTCGATGAGCTTGTTCAGTTCGAGTGCGTACTCCATGGGCAGCTCGCGCGCGATGGGCTCGATGAAGCCGCGCACGATCATGGCCATGGCCTCGTCCTCGGGCATGCCGCGGCTCATCAGATAGAAGAGCTGCTCCTCGCTGACCTTCGAGACCGTCGCCTCGTGGCCGAGCTGCACGTCGTCGACGCGGATGTCGATCGCCGGGTAGGTGTCGGAGCGCGAGATGGTGTCGACCAGCAGGGCGTCGCACCGCACGGTGTTCGCCGAGTGATGCGCGTTCGCGTCGACCCGCACCTCGCCGCGGTAGCCGGCCCGGCCGCCTCCGCGCGCGATCGACTTGGAGACGATCGACGACTGCGTGTACGGCGCCATGTGGATCATCTTCGCGCCGGCATCCTGGTGCTGGCCCGGACCGGCGAAGGCGACCGACAGCGTCTCGCCCTTGGCGTGCTCGCCCATGAGGAAGATCGACGGGTACTTCATCGTGACCTTCGACCCGATGTTGCCGTCGATCCACTCCATGGTGGCGCCCTCGTGGGCGACGGCGCGCTTGGTCACGAGGTTGTAGACGTTGTTCGACCAGTTCTGGATCGTCGTGTAGCGCACGCGCGCGTTCTTCTTCACGATGATCTCGACGACGGCCGAGTGCAGGGAGTCGCTCTTGTAGATCGGCGCCGTGCAGCCCTCGATGTAGTGCACGTACGAGCCCTCGTCGGCGATGATCAGCGTCCGCTCGAACTGGCCCATGTTCTCGGTGTTGATGCGGAAGTAGGCCTGCAGCGGGATCTCGACGTGCACGCCCGGCGGCACGTAGACGAACGAGCCGCCCGACCACACGGCGGTGTTGAGCGCGGCGAACTTGTTGTCGCCGGCCGGGATGACCGTGCCGAAGTACTCTTCGAAGAACTCGGGGTGCTCGCGCAGCGCGGTGTCGGTGTCCATGAAGATGACACCCTGCGCCTCGAGCTGCTCGTTGATCTGGTGGTAGACCACCTCGGACTCGTACTGCGCGGCGACGCCGGCGACGAGGCGCTGACGCTCGGCCTCGGGGATGCCCAGGCGCTCGTACGTGTTGCGGATGTCCTCGGGGAGCTCCTCCCACGATCCCGCCTGCTTCTCGGTCGAGCGCACGAAGTACTTGATGTTGTCGAAGTCGATCTCCGACAGGTCGGCGCCCCATGTGGGCATGGGCTTGCGGCCGAACAGCTGGTGACCCTTCAGGCGGGTCTTGAGCATCCACTCGGGCTCGGCCTTGAGGGCCGAGATGTCGCGCACGACGGCCTCGCTCAGGCCGCGCTTGGCGCTCGCGCCGGCGGCGTCGGGGTCGTGCCAGCCGAACTCGTAGACACCCAGGCCTTCCAGCTCAGGGCGGTCGATCAGCACATCAGACATCGTCACGTTCTCCTCCGGGCTCTGGCGGTGTCATCCGCCCCGGCATTCCGGCTCCTCCGGTGGAGTTACCGGAGGGGGATGCCGCTCGTGGGCCCTCTCAATCGGCGCTGACCATCGCGCCTAGACTGTCAGTGGTACGCAGCGCTGGATGGCGCGCGCGGCCGACCCCTCGATTCTACAGGTTCCACCCCGGCACCGGGCTCCGCATGTCCTGCATGCCCGACGTGCGGAACCGGCCTCAGGAGGCGATCGCAAGCATGTCCGTTGACCAGGAGACGGCACCGACAGGGACGGGACTGCCGTCCTCGAACGCGCTGGCGGCGCTCTGGCGCCGTTTCTGGACCTGGCTGCCGACCAGCGTCGATCGACGCGTGTTCGCGCTCGCCTGGGCGACCCTCGTCGTCCAGATCGGCATCGTCGGCACCGGCGGGCTCGTCCGCCTCACCGGTTCGGGACTCGGATGCCCCACGTGGCCCCGCTGCACGGACGATTCGTTCGTGGCGACGCCCGAGATGGGCATCCACGGTGTGATCGAGTTCGGCAACCGCCTTCTCACGTTCGTGCTCGTCGTCGTGGCGATCCTCATGTTCCTCTTCGTCGTGCGGATGCGGCGCGAGCGGGGCGACCTGTTCTGGCTGTCGCTCGTGATCGGTCTGTATGTGCCGCTCCAGGCGGTGATCGGCGGCATCACGGTCCTCACCAACCTGAACCCGTACGTCGTGGGCCTGCACTACTTCGCGTCGGTGGTCCTCGTCGGACTGTCCGCCGCCCTCGTCGTCCGCGTCTACGCGGCGCCAGGTCCGCGGGCGCTCGCAGTGCCGCGCTGGTACGCCCTCACGGCGTACGCGACGAGCTTCTTCGTGCTCATCACGGTGATCGTCGGCATCCTCGTCACCGGCTCGGGTCCGCACGCGGGCGACGGGGGCGCTGCGCGCAACGGACTCGACGCCGAATTCATGCAGCACGTCCACTCGTGGCCCGCCTACCTCACGCTCGCGCTGACGGTCGTCCTCCTCGCAGGCGCGTGGCGCACTCCCCCTGCTCTCCGGCTGCGGCTGTGGACGAGCCTTCTCCTCGCGGTCGAGCTCGCGCAGATCGTGGTGGGTCTGTGGCAGGCGCGTGCCGGGCTGCCGATCGTCCTCGTGAACATCCACATGGTGCTCGCCGTCATGCTCATCGCCGCGATGACAGCGGTGGTGATGAACCTCACAGCGCCCGTCGCAGAGGTCGAGCGCACAGCCGACTCATAGGCGGCGCAGAGGTTTCGCACCGTCGGGGCTGAAAGCGTGACGGATGCCGCGGCCGACCCGGGTCGCGCTTCCCGAGGAGTGATCACCATGCCCACCCGCCCCCGCCTCAGCCGCAGCATCCCGTTCTGGCTCCTCGCAGCCGCCTCGGTCGCGACCGCCGCCGCCGGAGCCGTGATCCTCGTCGACAAGCTCGGCGTGATGACCACGACCCTCACGGACGGCACCGCGACCGGAGTCGAGGTCTACGTCGGCCAGTCGGTCGCCGGTCTCGGCGCCGTCCTGCTCGGCGCGGGCATCGTCGGGGTTCTCATCACGCTCGCCGTCGCCGCCGCCGCCACGCTCCGCCCCCACCCGCCGGTCGAGGTCGTCGAGCCGATCGACTGGTCGTCCGACGAGGTCGCCGACGCCCCCGCCGACCACGGCTACGAGCGGGGTCTCGGCTACACCTCCGAGATCGCGACCGCTCCGCGCGCCTCGGATGAGCAGACGGAGGTCGCCGCCGCGCCCTCCCGCTGAACACGCGGATCCCACGACGAAGCCCCACGACCCCCTGCGGGTCGTGGGGCTTCGTGCACCGCGGAGATCAGAAGGGCAGCAGCGGATCGACAGCGATCGCGACGAAGATGAGCGTCAGGTACGTGATCGAGGCGTGGAAGACGCGCATGGGTCGGGGCTCGGTGCCGCGCACGGCGCGGTTGTAGAGGCGGTGCGACTCGTAGATGAACCAGCCGCCGAACACGAGCGCCGACGCGATGTAGACGATCCCCATGTCGGCGACGGGGATGAGGAGCAGCGAGCACGCGACGGTCGCCCACGCGTAGAGGATCACCTGCAGGCCGACCTGCGAGCCGTTGCGGGTCGCGCCGAGCATGGGCACGTCGACCTCTTCGTACTGCTCCTTGTACTTCATCGACAGCGGCCAGTAGTGCGGCGGGGTCCAGAGGAAGACGAGGGCGAACAGGATGACCGGCGGCCAGGCCAGCGAGCCCGTGACCGCGGTCCAGCCGATCAGCACCGGGAAGCAGCCGGCGATGCCGCCCCACACGATGTTCTGCTCGGTGCGGCGCTTGAGGATCATCGTGTAGATGACGACGTAGAAGAAGATCGCCGCCGCCGAGAGCGTCGCCGCGAGCCAGTTCGTCGTGAGCCAGAGCCACACGGTGGAGAAGACTGCGAGGGTCCACGCGAACACGAGCGCGCCCCGCGGCGAGACCTCGCCCGTCACCAGCGGACGGTTGACCGTGCGCTGCATGTGGGCGTCGATGTCGCGGTCGAGGTACATGTTGAACGCCGCAGCCGATCCGGCGCTCGCCGTTCCGCCGATCACGGTCGCGAGCACCAGCCACAGATCGGGAAGCCCGCCTTGGGCGAGGATCATGACCGGCACCGTCGTGACGAGGAGGAGCTCGAGCACACGCGGCTTCATCAGTGCGATGTAGGCGCGGACAGTGCGGCTGAACGTCTGGCGTGACTCGCGCGGTGCCCGAGATGCCGTCTCGGCCCGTGCCGTCGTCGTGGTGTCCATCGCCCCCGCCATCGCCGCCTGCAGAAATCGCTTAAGTCTATGGCATCGCCCCGGCGCGCCCGGGCGGCGCCGTGCGCGCTCACAACGCGGTCAACCTGCCGGTGAGGAGAACGTCACCGCCGCGACACCGTGGCGACACGGAACGCGCGGGACGGTTCGCAAGACTCTGTCACACAGCGGCTCACATGGCCGGGGCGGTATGCCCCTTCGCTATGCTGAGACCACACGCGCGCCCCGCGCCGATCCCCCTTCTCCGATCCGGACGAGGCTGCGGCACGGCCCTCGTCGGGCGCACCTTCATTAGAGAGGCGGTCCCGTGTCGGAACTGCGTTGGGATGAGATCGATCGGCGCGCGGTGGACACCGCTCGTGTGCTGGCAGCGGATGCGGTGGAGAAGGTCGGCAACGGCCACCCCGGCACCGCGATGAGCCTGGCGCCGGCGGCCTACCTGCTGTACCAGCGGGTGCTGCGCCACGACCCTGCGGACACGCACTGGGTGGGTCGCGACCGGTTCATCCTGTCCGCCGGCCACTCGTCGCTGACGCAGTACGTGCAGCTCTACCTCGGCGGCTTCGGCCTCGAGCTCGACGACCTGAAGTCGCTGCGCACGTGGGGCTCCAAGACGCCGGGGCACCCCGAGTTCGGTCACACCGACGGTGTGGAGATCACGACCGGCCCGCTCGGGCAGGGGCTCGCCTCGTCGGTCGGGTTCGCGTATGCGGCGCGGTACGAGCGCGGACTGTTCGACCCGGAGTCGCCCGCGGGCGAGTCGCCCTTCGACCACCACGTGTACGTCATCGCCGGCGACGGCGACCTGCAGGAGGGCGTCACGTCCGAGGCATCCAGCCTCGCGGGCCACCAGCAGCTGGGCAACCTCATCGCGATCTACGACTCGAACCAGATCTCGATCGAGGACGACACCAACGTCGCGTTCACCGAGGACGTCGCGAAGCGCTACGAGTCGTACGGCTGGCACGTCCAGACCGTCGACTGGAAGAAGAGCGGCGAGTACGTCGAGGACGTCGCCGAGCTCTACGCCGCGATCGAGGCGGCCAAGGGCGAGACGGCCAAGCCCTCGCTCATCGTCCTGCGCACCATCATCGGCTGGCCCTCCCCCGGCAAGCAGAACACCGGCAAGATCCACGGCTCGGCCCTCGGCGGCGACGAGCTCGCCGCGACCAAGAAGGTGCTCGGATTCGACCCCGAGCAGACGTTTGCGGTCGCCGACGACGTCATCGCCCACACCCGGTCGCTGAAGGACCGTGCCGCAGAGGACCGCGCCGTATGGCAGGAGTCCTTCGACGCATGGGCCGCCGCGAACCCCGAGCGCAAGGCGCTGTTCGACCGCGTGCAGGCGCGTCAGCTGCCCGAGGGCATCGCCGACGCCCTCCCCTCGTTCGAGGCCGGCAAGGACGTCTCGACCCGCGCCGCGTCAGGCGTCGTCATCAACGCCCTCGCCGCCGAGCTCCCCGAGCTGTGGGGCGGTTCGGCCGACCTGGCCGAGTCGAACCTCACCACGATCAAGGACGCGAAGTCCTTCATCCCGTCGGAGTGGTCCACGCACGAGTGGTCGGGCGACCAGTACGGTCGCGTGCTGCACTTCGGCATTCGCGAGCACGCCATGGGCGCGATCGTCAACGGCATCGTGCTGCACGGTCCGACGCGCGCGTTCGGCGGCACGTTCCTCATCTTCAGCGACTACATGCGCCCGTCGGTGCGTCTGGCCGCGCTGATGGACATCCCGTCGATCTTCGTCTGGACGCACGACTCCGTCGCGCTCGGCGAGGACGGCCCGACCCACCAGCCGGTCGAGCAGCTGGCGACGCTCCGCGCGATCCCGAACTTCGCCGTGGTGCGCCCGGCCGACGCGAACGAGACCTCGGTCGCGTGGCTCGAGCTGCTGCGCCGCAACGCGGGACCCGCCGGCATCGCGCTCACCCGCCAGAACATCCCGGTGTTCCCGCGCGGTGAGGGCGACGCATCCGGCGACACGTTCGCCTCGGCCGATCTCGCCGCCAAGGGCGCGTACGTCCTCGCGGAGGCGCCGAACGGCACCCCCGACGTCATCCTCATCGCCACCGGCTCCGAGGTGCAGCTCGCCGTCACCGCCCGCGAGACGCTCGCCGCCGAGGGCGTCAACGCCCGCGTGGTGTCGGCGCCGTCGCTCGAGTGGTTCGCCGAGCAGGACGAGGCGTACCGCGAGTCGGTCCTCCCGGCGTCCGTCACCGCCCGCGTGTCCGTCGAGGCCGGCTCCGCCCTCACGTGGCGCGGCATCGTCGGCGACAGGGGCCGCTCCGTCGCCATCGACCACTTCGGCGCCTCCGCCGACTACAAGACCCTGTTCCAGAAGTTCGGCATCACCGCCGAGGCCGTCGTCGAGGCGGCACGCGACACCCTGAAGGACAACGCATGAGCACCCCCACCGAACAGCTCTCCGCCGCGGGAGTCAGCATCTGGCTCGACGACCTGTCGCGCGACCGCATCACCTCGGGCAACCTCACCGAGCTGATCTCGACGCGCAACGTCAGCGGCGTCACCACGAACCCGACGATCTTCCAGGGCGCGATCGGCGGCGGCGGCCACGCCTACGCAGCGCAGATCGCCGAGCTCGCCGCCAAGGGCGCGAGCGTCGACGAGGCGATCTTCGCCGCGACGACCGACGACGTGCGCGACGCCGCCGACATCTTCCGTCCTGTCTACGACGCCACGAAGGGCGTCGACGGCCGCGTGTCGATCGAGGTCTCGCCCGACCTCGCCCACGACACCGAGGCGACGATCGCCCAGGCCAAGGAGCTGTGGGCCACAGTCGGCCGCCCGAACGTCCACATCAAGATCCCCGCGACGAAGGCGGGCCTCCCGGCGATCACCGCGGTGCTCGCCGAGGGCATCTCGGTGAACGTCACGCTCATCTTCAGCCTCGAGCGCTACGCGGAGGTCATCGAGGCCTACCTGGCGGGCATCGAGCAGGCGCAGGCGAACGGGCACGACGTCTCGCAGATCCACTCCGTCGCCTCGTTCTTCGTGTCGCGCGTCGACACCGAGGTCGACAAGCGGCTGAAGGCCGTCGGCACCGACGAGGCGGCCGGGCTCGTCTCCCTCGCCGGCGTCGCGAACGCCCGCCTCGCGTACGAGCTGTACGAGAAGGAGTTCGCCGCCGACCGCGCGAAGGCGCTCCTCGACGCCGGCGCGAACGCGCAGCGTCCGCTGTGGGCTTCGACGGGCGTCAAGGACCCCTCGCTGCCCGACACGCTGTACGTGACCGAGCTCGTCGCCCCGGGCACCGTCAACACGATGCCCGAGAAGACCCTCGAGGCGACGTTCGACCACGGCCAGGTCGCCGGCGACACCGTCACCGGCACCTACGAGGCCGCACACAAGGTCTTCGCCGACCTCGCCGCTGTCGGCGTCGACTTCGCCGACGCCACCCAGGTGCTCGAGGACGAGGGCGTCGAGAAGTTCATCGCCTCCTGGCACGACCTTCAGGGCACGGTCAAGACCGCCCTCGAGAGCGCGCCCGAGGCCGCACGATGAGCTTCGACATCCACCTCAGCGGTCACGTCAAGTCGGTCGTCGACGAGACGCTGCCCGCCCTCGTCTCGAGCCTCGTCGCCTCGGGCATCACCGCGGGCGACGGCTCGCTGTGGGGCCCGGAGGCCGAAGAGGAGGCGTCCAAGCGACTCGGCTGGGTGGAGGCCGTCTCGGTCTCGCGCCCGCTCGTCCCCCAGATCGAGGCGCTGCGCCAGCAGCTCGCCGCGAAGGGCGTCACCCGCGTGGTGCTCGCCGGCATGGGCGGCTCATCGCTCGCCCCCGAGGTCATCGCGCAGACCGCCGGGGTTCCGCTCGTGATCCTCGACTCGACCGCCCCCGGCCAGGTGCTCGCCGCGATCGACGGCGACACGCAGCAGGGCGGCCTCTCCCAGACGGTGCTCGTCGTCTCGTCCAAGTCCGGATCCACCGTCGAGACCGACTCGGCCAAGCGTGCGTTCGAGGCGGCCTTCCGCGACCTGGGCATCGACCCGCTCGAGCGCATCGTCGTCGTGACCGACCCGGGCTCGCCGCTCGACCAGGCGGCCCGCGCCGACGGCTACACCGTCTTCAACGCCGACCCGAGCGTCGGCGGCCGCTACTCGGCGCTCACGGCCTTCGGCCTCGTGCCCGCGGGTCTTGCCGGCGTCGACATCGCCGAGCTCCTCGACGAGGCCGAGGCGACGCTCCTCGAGGTCGCGATCGACTCCCCCGACAACCCCGCCCTCGTGCTGGCCGCGGCCATCGCGGGCGGTGAGCCGCGTCGCGACAAGCTCGGTCTCGTCACCGACGGCACGCACATCGTCGGCCTCCCGGACTGGATCGAGCAGCTCGTCGCGGAGTCCACGGGCAAGGAGGGCACCGGCATCCTGCCCGTCGTGCTCCTTCCGGTCTCGCCCGAGGTCGAGAACGCGCCGGCCGACCTGCAGATCCTGCGGCTCGTCGACGAGGCGAAGAAGTTCCACCTGTTCGAGCATCACAACGGCGAGATCCTCGTCAGCGGCTCGCTGGGCGCGCAGTTCGTGGTGTGGGAGTACGCGACCGCGATCGCCGGACGCATGCTCGGCATCAACCCGTTCGACCAGCCCGACGTGGAGTCCGCGAAGATCGCCGCGCGCGGCCTTCTCGACGCGCGACCCGAGCCGACCGAGCCGGCGTTCTCCGTCGACGGCGTCGAGGTCCGCGTCTCCGACCCCGAGCTCGCCGTGTCGGGCACGGTCGCGGGTGTCCTCGACGCGCTGTGGGCGCGCCTCCCCGAAGACGGCTACGTCTCGATCCAGGCATACGTCAACCGCCTCGAGCTCGACCAGCTGCAGGGCCTGCGCGAGCTCGTCGCCGCCGACTCGGGTCGTCCGACGACGTTCGGCTGGGGCCCGCGCTTCCTGCACTCGACCGGCCAGTTCCACAAGGGCGGCCCCGCGAACGGCGTGTTCCTCCAGATCCTCGAGCAGACCGACGTCGACCTCGAGATCCCGGAGCGTCCCTTCACATTCGGGCAGCTCATCCAGGCGCAGGCCGCCGGCGACGCGAGCGTCCTCGCGGACGGACACGGCCGCCCGGTCGTCACGCTCATCCTCACCGACCCGCGGATCGAAGTGCTCTCGCTCTTCGAGGCGGCCCAGTAGGAGAACCACTCCCCGATGACAGTTCACGACGTCCTGGGATCGAGTCACGCCCCGGAGGGGCACGGTGTCGAGATCGCGCGCGGACGCAATCCCCTGCGCGACCCCGAAGACCGCCGCCTCAACCGCATCGCCGGTCCGAGTGCGCTCGTGATCTTCGGGGTCACCGGCGATCTCTCGCGCAAGAAGCTCATGCCCGCCGTCTACGACCTCGCCAATCGCGGTCTGCTGCCTCCGGGGTTCGCCCTGGTCGGCTTCGCCCGCCGCGACTGGGAGGACCAGGACTTCGCAGAGGTCGTGTACGACGCCGTGCGTCAGCACGCGCGCACCGAGTTCCGCGACGAGACCTGGCAGCAGCTGCTGCAGGGCATCCGCTTCGTCTCGGGCGAATTCGGCGACCCTGACGCGTTCCGCCGTCTCCGCGAGACCGTCGAGAAGCTCGACGTCGAGCGCGGGACGATGGGCAACCACGCCTACTACCTGTCGATCCCGCCGAAGGACTTCGCGCTGGTGGCGGAGCAGCTGCGCGCCTCGGGCCTCGTCGACGACACCGCCGATCAGCCCGATCGCTGGCGCCGCGTGGTCATCGAGAAGCCGTTCGGTCACGACCTCGAGTCGGCACAGGCGCTGAACGACGCGCTGCGGTCCACGTTCCCGACGGACTCGATCTTCCGCATCGACCACTACCTCGGCAAGGAGACGGTCCAGAACATCCTGGCCCTGCGCTTCGCGAACGAGCTGTACGAGCCGATCTGGAACCGCAACTACGTCGATCACGTGCAGATCACGATGGCCGAGGACATCGGCGTGGGTGGCCGCGCCGGCTACTACGACGGCATCGGGGCGGCGCGCGACGTCATCCAGAACCACCTCCTGCAGCTCATGGCGCTCACCGCGATGGAGGAGCCCATCTCATTCGACGCGAAGGAGCTCCGGGCCGAGAAGGAGAAGGTTCTCGCGGCGGTGACCCTGCCGGACGACCTCTCGCGCTCGACCGCCCGCGGCCAGTACGCCGGCGGATGGCAGGGTGGCGAGAAGGTCCTCGGGTTCCTCGAAGAGGACGGCATGAACCCGCAGTCCACGACCGAGACCTACGCCGCGATCACGCTCGAGGTCAACACCCGCCGGTGGGCGGGGGTTCCGTTCTACCTCCGCACGGGCAAGCGCCTGGGGCGACGCGTCACCGAGATCGCCGTGGTGTTCAAGCGGGCGCCGGAACTCCTGTTCTCGCGCAGCCAGACGTCCGGTCAGGGGCAGAACGCCCTCGTCATCCGCGTGCAGCCCGATGAGGGCGTCACCATCCGCTTCGGCTCGAAGGTGCCCGGCGCGGGCGCCCAGGTGCGCGACGTGACGATGGACTTCGGCTACGGGCACGCCTTCACCGAGGCCAGCCCCGAGGCGTACGAGCGGCTCATCCTCGACGTGCTGCTCGGCGACCCGCCGCTCTTCCCCCGGCACGAGGAGGTCGAGCTCTCCTGGAAGATCCTCGACCCGATCGAGAAGTTCTGGACCGAGCAGGGCGGACCCCTCGAACAGTATTCACCCGGGTCGTGGGGCCCGGCATCCGCGGATGAGATGCTCGCCCGCGACGGCCGTACCTGGAGGCGCCCGTGATCGTCGACCTGCCCGACACCACTGTCAGCAAGATCTCGCGCGCTCTCGTGAGCGTGCGCGAGGAGGGCGGCGCGGTCGCGCTCGGCCGGGTCCTGACGCTCATCATCCTGACCCGCGAGGGTGCGATGGAAGAGGTCATCGAGGCCGCCAACGACGCATCGCGCGAGCACCCGATGCGCGTCATCGTGCTGCTCATCGGCAACGCCGACGACTCGGACTCGCGCCTGGACGCGCAGATCCGCGTCGGCGGCGACGCCGGCGCTAGCGAGGTCGTGACCCTCCGCGTCGCCGGCGAGGCCGGTCGCTCGAACCTCGAGTCGCTCGTGACCGGCCTGCTCCTGCCCGACGCGCCCGTCGTCGTGTGGTGGCCGAACCGCACCCCCGAGAACATCTCGAAGACGTCGATCGGCCGCATCGCGCAGCGACGGATCACGGATGCCGCGACCAAGTCCGACCCGTCGGGCTTCGTCGCCGGGCTCGGCGAGCAGTATGCGCCGGGCGACACCGACCTCGCGTGGACCCGCCTCACGCGCTGGCGCGAGCAGCTCGCCGCCATCCTCGACCAGCCGCCGTACGAGCCCGTGACCTCGGTCCGCGTGCGCGGCGCGTCGGACTCCCCCTCCACGGCCCTGCTCGCCGCCTGGCTCCGGCTCGCGCTCGACGTGCCCGTCGACTGGGCGTACCTGGAACCCGAGGAGTGGCCGCACGGCATCAAGTCGGTGACCCTCGTGCGCGAGAGCGGCGAGGTGCTGCTCGAGCGTCCGAACGAGCTGTCGGCCATCCTCACGCAGCCCGGGCAGCCCAGCCACGAGCTCGCCTTCCCGCGCCGCACACTGCGGGAATGCCTGGCCGAGGAGCTTCGTCGCCTGGATCCCGACGTCCTGTATGGTCGAGTGATCACCGAGGGCTGGGCTCTGCTGGACCCTCCGGCGACGAAGGAGACGCAGGACGCATGAGTCGACGTGTGGCGAGTGAGACCGATGGTTGAGGCTTGGGCCGAGAAACGAGTGGTCATCGCCGCCGATCCGTCGACGCTCGCCGAGTCGGTCGCCGCACGCTTCCTGAGTCGCGTCGCCAAGCGCGTCGATGAGGGCAAGCCGGCGCACGTCTCACTCACCGGCGGGTCGATGGGCTCGGCCGTCCTCGCCGCAGCCGCCCGGAGTCCCCGCGTCGCGCAGATCGACTGGTCACGCGTGCACTTCTGGTGGAGCGACGAGCGCTTCGTGCCCCGCGGCGACGACGACCGCAACGAGAAGCAGGCGCGTGCCGCGCTCCTCGACGCCCTCGACATCCCGGCCGAGAACATCCACGCCGCCGCCGCGAGCGACGAAGCTCTCGATCTCGATGCGGCGGCCGCGGCCTACGCCGACGAGCTCGCCCTGTTCGCCGGGTCCGAGGGCCCATGGCCCTCTTTCGACGTCTGCTTCCTCGGGGTCGGTCCGGACGGCCACATCGCCTCGCTGTTCCCCGACCGGCCCGAGATCCTCATCACCGACCGCACCGTCGTCGGCGTGCAGGATTCACCCAAGCCCCCGCCGTCACGCGTGACGATGACGCGCCCGGTGATCAACGGCTCCAAGCGCGTGTGGATGGTCCTGTCGGGATCCGATAAGGCCTCCGCGCTCGGTCTCGCCCTCGCCGGCGCCAGCTACGCGAGCGTGCCCGCAGCGGGCGCGAAGGGGCGCAAGCGCACCGTGTTCTTCGTCGATCAGGCGGCCGCCGCACAGGTGCCGCCCGAGCTCATCGACCGCGAATACTGACGCGCGGACAGCCCGGACGAACGAGAAGAGCGGATGCCGCAGCATCCGCTCTTCTGTCGCATATGCGAGTCGTCAGTCCTGACCGCGCCGCTCGCGCAGCTGCTTGAGGGCGTCGTCGAGAAGCGCATCGGCCTCTTCTTCGGTGCGACGCTCCTTCACGTAGGCGAGGTGCGTCTTGTACGGCTCGGTCTTCGCCAGTGCCGGCGGGTTCTCCTTGTCGCGCCCGGCCGGAAGCCCGGAGTGCGGCGAGTCGATCGTGTCGGGGATCTCCTCGTCGGGGATTCCCGCCGCGAAGTAGCGGACGGTCTCGTTGCCGAGGGCGTCCCAGTACGACACGGCCACGCGCTCGGCGTGGAAGCCGTGGTCCTGTTCGCCCATCGGGCCGGCACCCACGCGGGTGCCGCGGATCGCGTTGCCTCCGGTGGCCATCAGAGGGCCTGGAACTTCGTGATGAGACCGAGAGCCACGATCGCGACGAACCACGTCAGGGCGAGGATCACCGTGAAGCGGTTGAGGTTGCGCTCAGCCAGGCCCGACGAGCCGAGCGCCGACGTCATGCCGCCGCCGAACATGTCGGACAGGCCGCCGCCGCGCCCCTTGTGGAGCAGGATGAGGAGAGTCAGCAGGAGGCTCGTGATTCCGAGGAGCACCTGCAGGACGAACTCGAGGATCTGCACAGTCGTTGAAGCCTTTCGCCGCGATCATTCGCTGATCGCACAAGGGTCGAGTATACCGGTCAGACGCCGACGTGCTTCTGGTACCGGATGATCGCCGCGAATTCGTCGACGACCAGGCTCGCACCGCCGACCAGCGCGCCGTCGACATCGGGCTCGCGCATGAAGCTCGCGATGTTCGCCGCCTTCACCGAGCCGCCGTACAGCACGCGCGTGCGCGCCGCCGCATCGTCGCCGAGCTTCGCCTTCACGACCTCGCGCAACGCGGCGCAGACCTCCTGCGCCTGCTCCGGCGAGGCGACCTGGCCGGTGCCGATCGCCCAGACGGGCTCGTAGGCCACGACGATGTCGGCATCCGCCGCAACACCCTCGAGGGCCACCTCGAGCTGCCCGACCGAGACCGCGGTCGGACCGGACTCGTCGCGCTGCTCGAGCGTCTCGCCCACGCAGATCACGGGGACGAGCCCGTGCTTCAACGCAGCCTGCACCTTGGACGCGACGATCTCGTCGGACTCGTGGTGGTACTCGCGGCGCTCCGAGTGCCCGATGATGACGTACCGATTGTCGAGCTTGGCGAGGAACGCGCCCGACACCTCGCCGGTGTACGCACCCGAGTCGTGCGACGAGATGTCCTGCGCGCCGAGGGCGAACGGGATCTTGTCGGCATCGAGCAGCGTCTGAACGGTGCGCAGGTCGGTGAACGGCGGGAACACCGCCACCTCGACCGAGCCGTTCTCGTGCTTGGCGTCCTTCAGCGTCCAGTGCAGCTTCTGGACGAACGCGACCGCCTGCAGGTGGTCGAGGTTCATCTTCCAGTTGCCGGCGATGAGGGGTGTGCGCCTGTTCGGCGCAGCCGACGAATCGAAACCAGCATCTACTGCCATCCGAGGACCTCCAGTCCGGGGAGCTTCTTGCCTTCGAGGAACTCGAGGCTCGCGCCCCCGCCCGTCGAGATGTGTCCGAATGCGTCGTCGGCGAAGCCGAGCTGGCGCACGGCGGCTGCCGAGTCGCCTCCGCCGACGACCGACAGGCCGTCGACCTCGGTCAGCGCCTGCGCCACGGCCTTCGTGCCGGCGGCGAAGGGCACGAGCTCGAACACGCCCATGGGGCCGTTCCAGAACACGGTCTTCGATCCGCGGACGAGCTCCGCGAAGCGGGCGGCCGTCTCGGGGCCGATGTCGAGACCGAGACCGGATGCCCCGAACGCGGTGTCCTCGATGCCGTCGGCCGCGGTGACCACATGCTCCGCGTCGGCGCCGAACTTCGAGGCGACGACCACGTCGGTCGGGAGCACGAGCTCGACCCCCGACTCCTCGGCACGCCGCATGTAGTCGCGCACGGTGTCGAGCTGGTCCGCCTCGAGCAGGCTCGAACCGACCTTGTGACCCTGTGCGGCGAGGAACGTGAAGAGCATGCCACCGCCGATGAGGAGGCGGTCGACGCGGGGCAGCAGGTGCGAGATGACGCCCAGCTTGTCGCTGACCTTGGAGCCGCCCAGCACGACCGTGTACGGACGCTCGGGGTTCTCGGTCAGGCGGTCGAGCACGTCGAGCTCCGCGGCGATGAGCAGGCCGGCGGCCGACGGCAGCAGCTCGGCGAGCTCGAACACCGAGGCCTGCTTGCGGTGCACGACGCCGAAGCCGTCCGACACGAGCGCGTCGCCGAGGTCGGCGAGCCGCTCTGCGAACGCACGGCGCTCGGCGTCGTCCTTGGACGTCTCGCCGGGGTTGAAGCGCAGGTTCTCGATCACCGCGACGTCGCCGTCCTCGAGCGCCGCGACGGCCTCGTGCGCCGACTCGCCGACCGTGTCGCGCGCGAACGCGACGGGCTTGCCGAGCAGTTCGGACAGTCGCTGGGCGACGGGCGCCAGGCTGTACTTGTCGTCGGGCGCTCCCTCGGGGCGGCCGAGGTGGGAGCAGACGACGACGCGGGCGCCGTCGTTGATGAGGGCGTTCAGCGTGGGAAGCGTGGCCCGCACACGGCCATCGTCCGTGATGATCCCGTCCTTGAGAGGAACGTTGAGATCAGCACGGACGATGACGCGCTTGCCGGCCAGCGAACCCAGGGTGTCGAGGGTGCGCAGGGCCATGATCGCTGGTTACAGGCTCTCGGCGACGTACTCGGTGAGGTCGACGAGGCGGTTCGAGTAGCCCCACTCGTTGTCGTACCAGGCCGAGACCTTGACGAGGTTGCCGCTGACGTTCGTCAGCTCGGCGTCGAAGATCGACGAGTGCGGGTTGCCCTGGATGTCGCTCGAGACGATCGGGTCCTCGGTGTACTGCAGGTAGCCCGCGAGGCGACCGTCGGCCGCAGCGGCCTTGTACGCCTCGTTGACCTGCTCGGCCGTGAGGCCGTCGGTCGGGGTGACGAGCGTCAGGTCGACGATCGAGCCGGTGGGGACGGGCACGCGGTACGAGGAGCCGCTCAGCTTGCCGTTGAGCTCGGGCAGCACGTGACCGATGGCCTTGGCGGCGCCGGTCGAGGCGGGCACGATGTTGATCGCGGCGCCGCGCGCGCGGCGGAGGTCGCTGTGCGGTCCGTCCTGGAGGTTCTGGTCGGCGGTGTAGGCGTGCGCCGTCATCATGAAGCCGCGCTCGATGCCGAACGCGTCGTTGAAGACCTTCGCGAGGGGCGCGAGGCAGTTCGTGGTGCACGACGCGTTCGAGATGATCGTGTGGTTGGCGGGGTCGTAGTCGCCCTCGTTGACGCCCATGACGATCGTGACGTCGTCACCGGTCGCAGGAGCGGAGATGAGGACCTTCTTCGCGCCGCCGGCGACGTGCTTCTTGGCGTCCTCCGCCTTGGTGAAGCGGCCCGTCGACTCGATGACGATGTCGACGCCGAGCTCGCCCCAGGGCAGGTTCGCCGGGTCGCGCTCTTCGAAGACCTTGATGGTCTTGTCGCCCACGGTGATCGAATCGGCCGTGTACGAGACGTCCTCGGACAGCACCCCGCCGACGGAGTCGTACTTGAGCAGGTGTGCGAGGGTCTTGTTGTCGGTGAGGTCGTTCACCGCCACGATTTCGAGGTCCGCACCCTGCGCGAGAGCCGCGCGAAGGTAGTTGCGTCCGATGCGGCCGAAGCCGTTGATGCCGATCTTGACAGCCACGGAGTTTCTCCTGAGATGTGTCGTGCGCGAGTGCGCGGTTTGGTGCGATTCAGACAATGGACAACGGCGTCCCGGCGGGCTGTCCCGCCGGGACGCCTCGCCTGCTATGACAGTACCAGCAGGCCCGAGGTCTTCTGACGGGCCGCGTCGAGGCGCTGAGCGACGTTCTGCCAGTTGACGATGTTCCACGCTGCCTTGACGTAGTCGGCCTTGACGTTGAGGTAGTCGAGGTAGAAAGCGTGCTCCCACATGTCGAGCTGGAAGACGGGGATCGTGCCCTGCGCGGTGTTGCTCTGCTGGTCGAAGAGCTGCTGGATGATCAGCTGCTCACCGATGGGATCCCAGCTGAGGACGGCCCAGCCGGAGCCCTGGATGCCCGTGGCGGCGGCGGTGAAGTGCGCCTGGAACTTGTCGAACCCGCCGAAGAACTCGTCGATCGCCGCGCGCAGCTCGCCCTCGGGCTCGCCGCCGCCTTCGGGCGACAGGTTCGTCCAGAAGATCGAGTGGTTGACGTGGCCGCCGAGGTTGAACGCGAGGTCCTTCTCGAGCTTGTTGACGTTCGCGAGGTTGCCCGACTCACGGGCCTCCGCGAGCTGCTCGAGCGCGGTGTTGGCCCCGGTCACGTACGCCTGATGGTGCTTGCTGTGGTGCAGCTCCATGATCTTGCCGCTGATGTGCGGCTCCAGCGCGGCGTAGTCGTAGGGGAGGTCGGGCAAGGTGTACTTCGCCATGTTCTCTTCTTCCTGTCGGCGCGCGCCGAAGCCCCGGCGCAGCGAGGGTGACGGGTTCATCCTACTGAGGGCCAACAACGCGGTGAGGGGGTTGCTTCCCTCCATGACGCGGAGTAGCCGGATGTCCGGGCGTGCTCGGCCCGCTGCGGGCCTGCGGACTACGATCGCGGGATGACAGCACCGGTGATCCAGCGATGGGCGGCGTTCTCCGACCGGCCCGACGGCGGCAATCCCGCGGGGGTCGTGATCGGCGCCGACGACCTCGACGACGCGGCCATGCAGACGATCGCGGCCGAGGTCGGCTACGCCGAGACCGCCTTCGTGACCGGCACGGGCCGGCGGCGAGGCATCCGCTTCTTCTCCCCCGTCGCCGAAGTGCCCTTCTGCGGTCACGCCACCGTCGCATCCGCGGTTGCGCTGGCGGCCGACCTGGGCGACGGCGAGTTCGCGTTCGACAGTCCGGTCGGGCGGGTCGACATCGTCACGCGGTCGGACCGCGGCGGACGGACGGCGTCGTTCACGAGCGTCGAGCCGTACGTCGAGGATCTTCCCGACGCCACCCTCGATGCCCTGCTGGAGCTGATCGGCCTGCACCGCGACGACCTCGACCCGCGGCATCCGCCTCGTCTCGCGTTCGCCGGCAACCGGCATCCGCTCCTCGTGCTGACGGACGCCATCGCCTTCGACGCGTTCTCCTTCGACCCGGCGCGCGCGCGCGCTCATGGACGCCGAGGGGTGGCCGGCCACCGTCATCGTCCTGCGCGAGACAGGAGAAGGCCGCTGGGAAGCGCGGAACATCTTCCCCGTGGGCACGATCAGCGAGGACCCGGCGACCGGGGCGGCGGCCGCGGCGACCGGCGGCTACCTCCGTGCCACCGGAGCGGTCAGCCCGCCGGCGCGCATCGAGATCGCGCAGGGGCGCCACGTGGGGCGGCCCGGGGTGCTCATCGTCGACATCCCCGAAACAGGCGGCATCACCGTCTCCGGGGCGGCGACGGCGATCGGCTGACGCCCGTCAGTCCTCCATGCCGGCCGGCACCGCCGACTCGGTGCCCGGCAGCCCCTCGGCCTCGGCCTTCTTGTCGGCCATGGCCAGCAGGCGCCGGATGCGACCGGCGACGGCATCCTTCGTCAGCGGAGGGTCGGCGTGGTGACCGAGCTCGTCGAGGCTCGCATCGCGGTGCGCCAGGCGCAGCGCGCCGGCCTCGCGGAGATGCTCGGGCACCTCGTCGCCGAGGATCTCGAGGGCGCGCTCCACGCGCGCGCACGCGGCGACGGCGGCCTGGGCGGAGCGGCGCAGGTTGGCGTCGTCGAAGTTCACCAGGCGGTTGACGCCGGCGCGCACCTCGCGGCGCTGTCGGAGCTGATCCCACTCCGCCGCGGCACGCTCGGCGCCCATGGCGGCCAGAGCGGCGCGGATGGCCTCTCCTTCGCGGACGACGACGCGCGGCACGCCGCGTACCTCGCGGGCCTTGCCGGGGATGCCGAGCCGGTGCGCGGCGCCGACGAGCGCCATCGCGGCCTCGGGCGACGGGCAGGTGATCTCCAGCGCGGCCGAACGGCCCGGCTCGGACAGCGATCCGGCCGCGAGGAACGCTCCGCGCCACACTGCGGCGAGGTCGCCGCGGGAACCGGTCGTCAGCTTGTTCGGGAGGCCCCGCACGGGACGACGGCGCTGATCGAGCAGCCCCGTCTGGCGGGCAAGCGTCTCGCCTCCGTCGATCACGCGGACCGCGTAGTGGCTGCCGCCGCGCGCGCCGGAGCCCTGCACGTGCACGAGCTCGGGGCGCACGCCGTACAGCTCGAGAAGGTCGCGCGCGGTGCGGCGCGCGAGGATGTCGGAGTCCAGCTCGGCTTCGACCGCGACCCGGTTCGCGATCGAGTGCAGCCCGCCGGAGAACCGCAGGAGAGAGGTGAGCTCGGCGACCCGGGCCGTGGGGCGCGGGTCGCGCACGGTGATCAGCTCGGCCTTCACGTCAGCGGTCAGCGACACGGGACTCCTTCTCGGATCGTGGGGAACGACGGTCCAGCCTACCCGGGGGCCGGGCGGTTGGTGGAGCGTGTCACTCGCGTCCGAGATCGCGGTGCTTCACGCGCACCGCCACACCGGGGGTCGTCGAGAGCCGCTCGGCGAGCTCGCGGGCCATGACGACCGAGCGGTGCTTGCCGCCCGTGCAGCCGACCGCCACCACCGAGTGGCGCTTGTTCTCGCGCTGATACCCCTCGAGCACGGGCCGCAGCGCGGTCGCGTACGCGTCGATGAAGTCCTCGGCACCGGGCTGGGCGAGCACGAACTCGCGCACCTCGGCGGACTCCCCCGTCAGCGGGCGCAGCGCCTCGTTCCAGAATGGGTTGGGCAGGAATCGCATGTCGGCGACGAGGTCGGCGTCGGGCGGCAGGCCGTATTTGAACCCGAAGCTCAGGATCGTGAGCGTGTGCCGGGCGGCGTCCGCCTCGGTGAACAGGTCGCTGACCTGCGTCGCGAGCTGATGGATGTTGTACGCCGACGTGTCGATGATGACGTCGGCGCTCTCGCGCACCGCGGTCAGACGCTCGCGCTCCAGCCGGATGCCGTCGAGGATCGTGCCGTCGCCCTGCAGCGGATGGGGTCGGCGCACGGCCTCGAACCGGCGCACGAGCACGTCGTCCGACGCATCCAGGAACATGAGGCGGATCTGCCGCCGCTCCCGCAGCGCGCGCATCGCATCGGGAAGGTCCGAGAAGAGGTCGCGGCCGCGCACGTCGACGACGACGGCGACCCGCGGGAGCACGCCGGCGGCGAGCTCGGTGAGGTCGAGCAGCGGCTTGAGCATCTGCGGAGGCAGGTTGTCGACGACATACCACCCGAGGTCTTCGAGTGCATTGGCCGCCGTCGATCGTCCGGCCCCCGACATGCCCGTGACGATCAGGACCTCGCCGGCCTCGCGGCGCGCTTCCTCGGACATGACCACCCCCGTCGTCGTGTCCAGCCTATCCACCGGTGAGGTGCGCGTGGATCGCACTCGCCAGCTTCGGCCCGACTCCGGGAAGCTCGGAGATCTGCTCGGGGCTGGCCTCCTTCAGCGCCGCGACGGATCCGAAGTGGCGCAGCAGCGCCTTTATGCGCGCGTCGCCCAGGCCCGGCACCTCGGCCAGGACGCTCTGGATGTCGCGGCGCCGGCGCTTGCGCTGGTGGGTGATGGCGAACCGGTGCGCCTCGTCGCGCAGGCGCTGCAGGAGGTAGAGCGACTCGGACGTGCGCGGCAGGATGACCGGGAACTCCTCACCCGGCATCCAGACCTCCTCGAGGCGCTTCGCGATGCCGCACAGAGCGATCTCCTGGTGCCCGGCGTCGCGCAGAGCGCGCGCCGCAGCCTCGACCTGGGGCTTGCCGCCGTCGACGACGAGAAGCTGCGGACGGTACGCGAAGCGCGCCCGGCGCCGCTCGGTCACGACCTCGCCGTCGGCGGTCGGCTCGGGCTGAGGCTCGGCGTTCTCTTCCGGGCGGTCGAGATACGCGAGTCGACGCCGCAGCACCTGGTAGATCGAATCGGTGTCGTCGGTCGTCTCCTCGACCTTGAACGAGCGGTACTGGTCCTTGCGCGGCAGACCGTCTTCGAACACGACCATCGACGCCACGACATTCGTGCCGCCGAGGTGCGAGACGTCGAAGCACTCGATGCGCAGCGGGGCCTCCGCGAGATCGAGCGCCTCCTGCAGGTCGGTGAGCGCCTGGCTGCGCGCGACGTAGTCGCTCGTGCGACGCGTCTTGTGCAGCATGAGCGCCTGCTGCGCGTTGAGCGAGGCGGTCTTCATCAGCTCCGCCTTGCGGCCCCGCTGCGCGATCTGGATGGTCACGGACTTGCCGCGCCGCTCGCGAAGCCACTCCTCGAGATCGGCGGCGTCCTCGGGCATCGACGGCACCAGCACCTGACGAGGGATGTCGGGGCCGGAGGCGTTGCCGTAGGTGCGCTGGAGCACCTGGTCGACGAGATCGCCGCCCGAGATGTCGAGCTCCTTCTCGATCGTCGTCGCCCGCACGCCGCGCACGCGGCCGCCGCGGATCACGAAGTGCTGGACCGTCGCGGCGAGCTCGTCCTCGGCGATGCCGAAGAGGTCGGCGTCGGTGTCGGATGCCAGCACGAGCGCACTCTTGTTCAGCACGGCGTCGATCGCCTGGAGCCGGTCGCGGTAGGTCGCCGCGGCCTCGTAGTCCATCGCCGCGGAGGCTTCGCGCATGCGCGCGGTGAGCTCCTTCGTGAACCGCTGGTCGCCACCCGACATGAAGGCCACGAAGTCCTCGACGATCGACCGGTGCTCCTCGATGGTCACCTTCATCGAGCACGGTCCGCCGCAGCGCCCGATCTGCCCCGGGAAGCACGGGCGGCCCGACGCCATCGCCTTCTTGTACGACGAGTCGCTGCACGTGCGGATCGGGAAGACCTTGATCATCAGGTCGATCGTGTCGTGGACGGCCCACACCTTGGGGTACGGCCCGAAGTACTTCGCGCCCGGGATGCGGCGGTTGCGGGTCACGATGACCCGCGGCGCCTCGTCGCCCAGCGTGATCGCCATGAACGGGTACGACTTGTCGTCGCGGTAGCGCACGTTGAACGGCGGATCGAACTCCTTGATCCACATGTACTCGAGCTGCAGCGAGTCGACATCGCTCGCGACGACCGTCCACTCGACCGAGGCGGCCGTCGTCACCATCCGTCGCGTGCGCTCGTGGAGCGTGCGCAGCGGTGCGAAGTAGTTCGACAGCCGGGCGCGGAGGTTCTTGGCCTTGCCGACGTACAGCACGCGCCCGTCGGCGTCACGGAACCGGTACACGCCCGGGTTGGTGGGTATCTCCCCCGGCTTCGGCTTGTAGGCGACGGTGGGTGCGGTTCGTGCCATCGCGTCAGCCGGCCTTGCGGACCGCCTGCGATCCGCCCAGCAGCTCGGCGAGGAACGCACCGGTGTGACTGCCCTCCACCCGGGACACCTGCTCGGGTGTGCCCGTGGCGATGACCTGGCCGCCGCCGGAACCGCCCTCGGGGCCGAGGTCGATGATCCAGTCGGCGCTCTTGATGACGTCGAGGTTGTGCTCGATCACGATGACGGTGTTGCCCTTGTCGACCAGTCCGCCGAGCACCTCGAGCAGACGGCGGACGTCTTCGAAGTGCAGGCCGGTGGTCGGCTCGTCGAGCACGTAGATCGACCGGCCGTTGGACCGTCGCTGCAGCTCGGTGGCGAGCTTCACGCGCTGGGCCTCGCCACCCGACAGCGTCGTGGCCGACTGCCCCAGGCGCACGTAGCCGAGCCCGACGTCGACGAGCGTGCGCAGGTAGCGGTGGATCGCCTGGATCGGCTCGAAGAACTCGGCAGCCTCGGAGATCGGCATCTCGAGGACCTCGGCGATGTTCTTGCCCTTGTAGTGGACCGCCAGGGTGTCGCGGTTGTACCGCTTGCCGTGGCAGACCTCGCAGTCGACGTACACGTCGGGGAGGAAGTTCATCTCGATCTTGATCGTGCCGTCGCCCGAGCACGCCTCGCACCGGCCGCCCTTGACGTTGAAGCTGAAGCGGCCGGGCTGATAGCCGCGCACCTTCGCCTCGGTCGTCTCGCTGAAGAGCGTGCGGATGCGATCGAAGACGCCCGTGTACGTGGCCGGGTTCGAGCGCGGCGTGCGACCGATCGGCCCCTGGTCGACGTGGACGACCTTGTCGAGCTCCTCGGTGCCGGTGACGCGCGTGTGCTTGCCGGCCACCCGGCGGGCGCCGTTGAGACGCGTCGCGAGCACCTCGTAGAGGATGTCGTTGACGAGCGACGACTTGCCCGAGCCGCTCACGCCGGTGACCGCGGTGAGCACGCCGAGCGGGAAGTCGACGGTCACGCTCTGGAGGTTGTTCTCGCGCGCGCCGACGACGGTCACCTTGCGGCTCTTGTCGATCTTGCGACGCTTCTTCGGAGTCGGGATCTCGCGGCGGCCGGCGAGGTAGTCGCCGGTGATCGAGTCGCCCTCTTTCAGCAGCTGCTCGAGGGGTCCGGAGTGCACGACCGCGCCGCCGTCGATGCCTGCGCGCGGCCCGATGTCGACGATCCAGTCGGCCGCGTGGATCGTCTCCTCGTCGTGCTCGACGACGATGAGCGTGTTGCCCAGGTCGCGCAGCGTGATGAGGGTCTCGATGAGGCGGCGGTTGTCGCGCTGGTGGAGGCCGATCGACGGCTCGTCCAGCACGTAGAGCACGCCGGTGAGGCCCGAGCCGATCTGCGTCGCGAGCCGGATGCGCTGCGCCTCGCCGCCCGACAGCGACCCCGCGGAGCGGCTCAGATTGAGGTAGGTGAGGCCGACCTGGATCAGGAAGTCGAGCCGCAGGCGGATCTCGCGCAGCACCTGGGCGGCGATCTTCGCCTCGCGGTCGGTGAGCTCGAGCGCCGCGAAGTACTTCTGCGCGTCGGCGAGGCTCAGGCGGGAGGCGTCCGCGATCGAGTGCCCGTGCACGAGCACCGCGAGCACCTCGGGCTTGAGCCGCGCGCCGTCGCACACCGGGCAGGGCACCTCTCGGAGGAACTCCGCCCAGCGCTGCCGCTGCGTGTCGGTCTCGGCCTGCAGGTACTGCCGCTCGATGTAGGGCACGACGCCCTCGAAGCCCGACGAGTAGCGCATCTCGCGGCCGTAGCGGTTCTTCCACTTGACGGTGACCTTGTAGTTCTCGCCGCGCAGCACCGCTTCGCGGACCTCGGAGCGCAGCATGCGCCACGGGGTGTCGAGCGAGAAGTCGAGGTCGTTGGCGAGTCCTTCGAGCAGCCGCTCGTAGTACTGGAAGAGCCCCTTGCCCTGCGTGGTCCAGGGGATCAGCACGCCCTCGCGGATCGAAAGCTCGTCGTCGCCCACCATGAGGTCGACGTCGACCGACATGCGGGTGCCCAGGCCCGAGCACGCCGGGCACGCGCCGAAGGGCGCATTGAACGAGAAGGTGCGCGGCTCGATCTCGGTGAGCTGGAGCGGATGCCCGTTCGGGCACGCGAGCTTCTCGGAGAAGGACTGCCACGCCTCGTCGCCCTCGGCGTCGACGAAGTTGACCTGCATGACGCCACCGGCGAGGCCGAGCGCGGTCTCGACCGAGTCGGTGACGCGGCCGAGGATGTCATCGCTCGCCACGAGGCGGTCGACGACCACGGCGATGTCGTGCTTGTAGCTCTTCTTCAGCGTCGGCGGCTCGGAGAGCTGGATCAGCTCGCCGTCGACGACGGCGCGCGCGTAGCCCTTGGCCGAGAGCTCCTTGAAGAGGTCGACGAACTCCCCCTTCTTCTGCGTCACAACGGGCGCGACGATCTGGTACCGCGTGCGCTCGGGGAGCTCCATGAGCTGATCGGCGATCTGCTGCACGGTCTGCCGCTGGATGGTCTCACCGCACTCGGGGCAGTGCGGGACGCCGATGCGCGCCCACAGCAGGCGCATGTAGTCGTGGATCTCGGTGATCGTGCCGACCGTCGACCGCGGGTTGCGGTTGGTGGACTTCTGGTCGATCGAGACCGCCGGGCTCAGTCCTTCGATGAAGTCGACGTCGGGACGGTCGACCTGGCCGAGGAACTGGCGGGCGTAGGCGCTCAGCGACTCGACGTAGCGGCGCTGGCCCTCGGCGAAGATCGTGTCGAACGCGAGGCTGGACTTGCCGGAGCCCGAGAGACCCGTGAACACGACGAGGGAGTCGCGCGGGATGTCGAGGTCGACGTTCTTGAGATTGTGGACGCGGGCACCGCGGACACTGAGCTTTCCGCTGGTGTTTCCGGGCACGGCGACAGGGACGATGGGCACCAGACAAGTTTAGGCGGGGCCTCCGACATCGGCGCCGGAGGGCCTCTGTTCCCTGCTTCCTGCCAGATGAAGACGACGGATGCCGCGGGGCGACGTGGCCCCGCGGCATCCGCTCATGGCTTCTCGGGCGTCAGAGTGCGCCCAGCGTGAACGTGCTCTCGGTTCCGGTCGGGGTCGTGATGACGAACTCGGAGTCCGCCGTCGCTCCTGCCGGGAGGGTGAACGTCACCGTCGCGCGGCCGATCTCATCGTAGGTCGCCGGGTCGGGGAACGACGGGTCGACCGTGGCCGTCGCGAGCGTGGCGCCGTCGAACGACACGGTGACCGTTCCCGCCTTGGGCTCGGTCGTGCTGAAGTCGAGCGACGAGAGCTTGACCGTCGCCTGGCCGCCGGCCACGCTCACGACGTCGACGCCGACCGCGCGCTGGGAGTAGTCGGGGGCAGCGCTGCCGAACACGGTGAAGTAGTCGACCATCGCCTCGAGGTCGATCTTGCCGCTGTCGGCCTTGTTCTCGCCGAGCCGGAAGCTGACGAAGTTGTCGCCTCCCGAGGCGAGGAACGAGTTCGCGCCGACCGAGTAGGTCGCACCGAGGTCCAGCGGCGCGCCGTCGAGGAAGATGTCCACGATGCGCGAGCCCTGCGCCGCGGTCGGGTCGTAGGTGTACGAGAACGCCTCGTTCACGCCGAGCTTGAGGAACGGACGGCTCGCGCCCGCGGGCTGCCACTGCTCCTCGAGGACCGCCTTGATCTCCGCCCCCGTCATGTCGAGCGTGACCAGGGTGTTCGCGAACGACTGCACGTCGGCGGCCTCGCGGTAAGTCGTCTCGCCGGCGTTGATGTCGGCGCGCAGACCGCCCGGGTTCATGAAGGTGATGTCGACACTGCGGGTGCCGTCCTCGTTGAGCGCCCAGAGCTGCACGTCGGCCACGAAGTTGCCGAGCGTGGACTCCCCGCCGCGGTTCTCCACGAGCGCGGGCACGCCGTTGACGACGCCGGGCCGCTGCGCCCGGTTCAGGGCACCGGATGCCTGACCGATGACGACGCTCCCGAGCTCGTTCGCGACCTCCGTCGCCTCGGTGACGATCGGGACGATCTCGGGGTCGGGCTCGGTCAGCCACGCGGTCACGACACCGGAGGAGTTCACCGCGGTCGCCATGGTGTACAGCGT
The DNA here is from genome assembly GCF_054824025.1 of Microbacterium sp. HJ5. NCBI lineage: Bacteria > Bacillati > Actinomycetota > Actinomycetes > Micrococcales > Microbacteriaceae > Microbacterium > Microbacterium sp. HJ5. Next base: position 143,193 of record NZ_JSYE01000004.1, on the reverse strand, counting down.
GTTCTCCATCGAGGTGATCGTCTTCGACCTGCGGTCGTAGGTGATCTCCATGTTGGAGAACCGCTCGCCGTACTGGCCGCTCGAGATGACGGGACGGCCGTCGATCACGTGGTTGTACGGCAGGTGCGTGTGGCCCGAGACGATCGCGTCGATGTTGTCGTTCGCGTTCAGCACGATGTGACCGAAGCGGGAGGCGGGGTCGGTCGCGGACTCGATCGACGTGCCCGCCGCCCCTTCGTGGACGAGCATGATGACGATGTCGGCCTCGCCGTTGCTGGACCGCCCGTCGCTGAGCTGGTCGGCCACGCGGTTCGCCGCGTCGACCGGGCTTCCGACGGTGATGTCCTCGATGCCGGTCGGTGCCACGAGCGAAGGCAGTTCGTCCGTGACGGCGCCGACGAAGCCGATGCGCACCCCGTCCATCTTCGCGATCCAGTACTCGGGCAGCGCGGGGTCGCCCGTCTCCTTGTCGTAGACGTTCGCGCCGAGGTACTCCCAGTCGGCGAGGGGCATGATCCGGTCGGTCAGGTCCGCGAATCCCTTGTCGAACTCGTGGTTGCCCACCGAGCTCACGTCCAGTCCGGCGGCGTTGAGGGCCTCGATCGTCGGGACGTCCTCCTGGATGAACGACGTGAACGTCGATGCGCCGACCATGTCGCCGGCGGCCGCGAAGAGCGTATTGGGATTCTCGGCGCGCAGCTGCTTCACGGCGGTGGACAGACGGGCGATGCCGGCGGCGGTGCCGGACTGCTCGATGCGCCCGTGGAAGTCGTTCACGGTGACGAGATTGATGTCGACCGTGCGGCCGTGGGCGTTGCCCTTGGATCCCGGCTCGTCGGCCGGAGCCGCCGAGGCCGATGCGACGCCGCCGAGAGCGAGGGCGAGAGACGTCGCTGCGGCTGCCGCGGCGACGAGCCGGCGGTGCCGAGGGATGGTCTGGTCGGGGTGTGACCTGTTGCGCATGGATGGCTTCCTCTGTGCAGGGTGGGATGTGCTGTACCGACATCGCGGCACGCAGGTTCACCGCGGTCGGGACGCCGTTCCGAGCCTAGGTTCGGAATGGCTCCTCCACCAGAGGAATGAGAGGAAGTTCACCCAGCTGTGATGTGCGTCTCACGGGCACCGGCGAAGGGCGTCAGGGCGTCGCGGAGGGCCAGCAGGGACGCGGGGTCCGTCCCGACGCTCTCCATGACGCGCCTGGGCACGTTCAGCGCCTCCTCGCGCAGGGCGACACCGGTGTCGGTCAGCCGCACGTCGAGGACGCGCTCGTCGGTCTCACGGCGTCCTTTCGTGACGAGCCCCTGCGCCTCGAGGCGCTTGATGAGCGGCGAGAGGGTGGCCGGCTCGAGCGCCAGCTCGTGGGCCAGGTCGCGCAGGGACCGGGGCGACCGCTCCCACAGCGCCAGCATCACGAGGTACTGCGGGTGCGTCAGGCCGAGCGGGTCGAGGATGGGGCGGTAGATCGCCACCACGTTGCGCGCGGCGGTGACGAGCGCGAAGCACACCTGGTTGTCCAGTTTGAGCAGGTCGTCGGGGGTGACGTCGGCGGCGGTCATGGGGTGATCCTATTCCCACTAATCATTAGTACACTAATCATATGAACGAATCGGATGCCCCGTCCCCGCGCCGTCCTCTGCGAGAGCGCGTGCGCGAAGCGGGCGGTTGGTACCAGTGGGCCAACGCGAATCTCATCCGCGCCGCCGGCCCGGCGGCCGTCGGTCCGTACGAGACGACTCCCCCGCCGTCGGCGGCGGAGCGCGCCGAGCGGGCGTGCCCGCTGTGCGGCGCGCCGATCGCCCAGCACAGCTTCGACCGGAGCGGCCCGAAGCCTCTCATGCACTGCCCCTGACGCACTGCCCCTGACGCACTGCCCCGGAGCCGGGGGCCGCAGCGCACCCTAGGCGTGCCCGGCCCGCTCCATCGCCCGCAGCTCCTTCTTGAGGTCCTGCACCTCGTCGCGCAGCCGCGCTGCGAGCTCGAACTTCAGCTCGCCGGCCGCCGCCAGCATCTGGCTGCTCAGATCGGCGATGGTCGCCTCGAGCTGATCGGCACCCTCTGCGGCGATCCCTTCGCGACGCAGCTGGGGTGTCGGCGCCTTGCCCTTGCCCGACTTGAGCTTCGCCGACGTCTTGCGCGACAGCAGCGCGTCGGTGTCGGACGCCTCGCGGGCCAGGGCGTCGGTGATGTCGGCGATCCGTTTGCGCAGCGCCTGCGGCTCGATGCCGTTGGCCGTGTTGTAGGCGATCTGCTTGTCGCGGCGCCGGTCGGTCTCTTCGATCGCCTTCGCCATCGAGTCGGTCACCGTGTCGGCGTACATGTGCACCTCGCCCGACACGTTGCGCGCCGCGCGGCCGATCGTCTGGATGAGGGACGTGCCGCTGCGGAGGAACCCCTCCTTGTCGGCGTCGAGGATGGACACCAGCGACACCTCGGGAAGGTCGAGCCCTTCGCGCAGCAGGTTGATGCCGACGAGCACGTCGTAGACCCCGGCGCGCAGCTCGCTCAGCAGCTCGACGCGCCGCAGCGTGTCGACGTCGGAGTGGAGGTACCGCACCCGCACGCCGTGCTCGCCGAGGAAGTCGGTCAGCTCCTCGGCCATCTTCTTCGTCAGCGTCGTCACGAGCACGCGCTCGTCGCGCGAGGCGCGCACGCGGATCTCTTCGAGCAGATCGTCGATCTGCCCCTTCGACGGCTTGACGATGATCTGCGGATCGACGAGGCCCGTCGGGCGGATGATCTGCTCGACGACGCCGTCGGCGATGCCCATCTCGTAGCGACCTGGCGTCGCCGAAAGGTAGACGGTCTGCCCGATGCGCTCCTTGAACTCGTCGAAGCGGAGCGGCCGGTTGTCGAGCGCGCTGGGCAGCCGGAACCCGTGCTCGACGAGCGTGCGCTTGCGCGAAGCGTCGCCCTCGTACATCGCGCCGATCTGCGGCACCGTGACGTGCGACTCGTCGATGACCATGAGGAAGTCGTCGGGGAAGAAATCGAGAAGCGTGTGCGGCGGCTCGCCCGGCAGGCGGCCGTCGAGATGGCGGGAGTAGTTCTCGATGCCCGAGCAGAAGCCGAGCTGCTGCAGCATCTCGAGGTCGAACGTCGTGCGCATGCGGAGTCGCTGCGCCTCGAGCAGCTTGTTCTGCGACTCGAGCTCCTTGAGCCGCTCCTCGAGCTCGTGCTCGATCGTGCCGATCGCCCGCTGCACCGTCTCGGTGCCCGCGGCGTAGTGGGTGGCCGGGAAGATCGGCACGGCCTCCATGCGTTGCACGACGTCGCCGGTGAGCGGATGCAGCATGTAGATGGCCTCGATCTCGTCGCCGAAGAGCTCGATGCGCACGGCGTACTCCTCGTACACCGGGATGATCTCGATCGTGTCGCCGCGGACGCGGAAGTTGCCGCGTGAGAAGTCGACGTCGTTGCGGTTGTACTGCATCGCGATGAACTTGCGGATGAGGGCGTCGCGGTCGTAGCGCTCCCCCACCTGAAGGGCGACCATCGCGCGCATGTACTCCTCGGGAGAGCCGAGGCCGTAGATGCAGGAGACGGTGCTCACCACCACGACGTCGCGGCGGCTCAGGAGCGAGTTGGTCGTGGAGTGCCGCAGCCGCTCGACCTCGGCGTTGATCGACGAGTCCTTCTCGATGAAGGTGTCGGTCTGCGGGACGTACGCCTCGGGCTGGTAGTAGTCGTAGTAGCTGACGAAGTACTCGACGGCGTTGTTGGGCATGAGCTCGCGGAACTCGTTGGCGAGCTGCGCCGCGAGCGTCTTGTTGTGGGCGAGCACGAGGGTGGGCCGTTGCACGGCCTCGACGAGCCATGCGGTTGTCGCCGACTTGCCGGTGCCCGTCGCGCCGAGGAGCACGACGTCGGTCTCACCGGCGTTGATGCGGGCGGCCAGGTCGGCGATCGCCTGCGGCTGATCGCCCGAGGGCTCGTATTCGCTGATGACCTCGAAGGGGCGCACGGATCGGGTGGCTTGCACCTGTCCAGCGTAGGCGCGGCCTCCGACACGCGGGCCGTCGTTCGCGCCGGGCGGATCCGCGAGACGCCGTCAGCCGTCGCGTGCCGGCGGGACTCAGCCCCCGAAGCCGCCTCCGGCATCGCCGCCGAACCCGCCCCCGTCGAACCCGCCCCCGAAGCCGCCGCCGTCGAATCCGCCGGCTCCGCCTGCGTCGAACCCGCCGCCCGAAGAGCCGGGGTCGTAGGTTTCTCCCACCCACGCGGGCTCGGACGCGATTCCGACCGAGCCGCCGCCGTATGAGAAGTAGGTCACCACCGCCGCGGAGAGGAGGAAGTTCTGCGAGACGAGCACTGCCATCCCCGAGCCGGTGAGCAGGTCGCGCGAATCGACGGCGTCCCGCGGGTCGCCCGGATCGCGAGGCAGCGTGCCGGTGGCCGTCGCGCCGGAGTCCGCGGTGCCCGCACCGCCGGCCGCAGCCCGCTGCGCCCTCCGCTCCTCGGCGCGACGCACGAGCTTCGCCAGCACGGTCGGGTCGTCGGATGCCGCGTCCCGCTCGCTCTCGGCGAGGAACGGCCGCAGCTGCTCGAACATCTCGCGGCGCCGCTCGGCGGGGACGTCCTTGAAGGCGGTCGCATGCGCGCTCTCGATGACGGATGCCGGCAGCGTGTTGAGGAGGTAGACGTACCGGCCGAGGCGCTCCTCGTCGCTCAGCGCCTCGAAGCGACGCCGACGCCGGAATCTCGCGAACATGCCCATGGGTGAACCTCCGCTTCGGCGCTCAGGCTACCCCTGCGCCGGGATCGCGACCAGGACCCGACCGGGCGGCGAGGCGCTCGGGCAGTGTCGACCACAGCTCGTCGACCTGGCGGAGGGTCTCGTCCATCGTGCCGGTCGTGTCGATCACCGCGTCGGCGATGGCCAGGCGCGCGTCGTCGGTGACCTGCGAGGCGAGGCGGGCACCGGCATCCGCTTCGCTCATTCCGCGCAGCTCGACGAGGCGCCGCTCCCGCACCGCGGCCGGCGCGTGGGCGACGACGACGAGCTCCCACGGGTCGTCCACGCGCGCCTCGACGAGCAGCGGCACGTCGTACACCACCACGGCGCCCGGGTCTGCGGCGAAGGCCTCGGCGAACCGGCGGGCGGACTCGGCGCGCACGGCCGGATGGACGATCGCGTTCAGCCGCGCCACCGCGGCCGGGTCGCCGAACGCGAGGGCTCCGAGCGCCGCACGGTCCAGCGCGCCGTCCGGAAGGATGACGCCCGGGCCGAACTCCTCGGCGAGGGCGTCGAGCACGGGTGAGCCCGCACGCTGCACGTCGCGCACGATCTGATCGGCGTCCACGATCACGGCCCCGTGCTCGGCCAGCCGAGCGGCGATGGTGGATTTGCCGGAGGCGATTCCGCCGGTGAGGGCAATCAGGGGCATGCATCGAGGATGCCACGCGGACGCGCAGAGTGCTGCGCAGGAGCCCGCAGTGAACCTTGGGCGCTCCTGAGGTCGAACTGAGCCATGCCTGAGGGCCTCCCGGTACGTTCGTGACAACCCGAAAGAAGGCGGACTTCACAGGGTTTCTGGGGAGGATGGGACGTGGGCGACCGACGTGGCGAAGCGACGTCGGCCACATGCCCATCCACCCTCCTGGCCGGCTCGGCGACGAGCCGGGACGTGAGCCGCCTTCGGTGCGGTGGGGTGGCGATCGTGGGGGCGATCGCCACCCTTCCCCGCACCGCGAGGGCGCGTGGATCGCGATGCGAGGGGGTTCTCGTCGCGGCTTGCGCGGCCTCGCGTTCCGGCGGGGTGCGCGGCGGGAATCGTCACGATTCCCGCCGCGCCCTCTCCGGCGCCCGCCGCGCGCACCGCTCCCCGGCCCTCCGACACGAAGGGTGCGTCGGCCGATGACCGGCTCGGCGCGCCTGTTCCAGAACGTGTTCTGGGATATCATGACCGACGTTCGGGAGACGGCGTCCGTCTCACCGGCGCCGGAGGGTGAATCGGTGGAAGAACCGCGCGTAGCTGTCGTGATCGAGGATGAGGAAGACATCCGCTCGCTCCTGTCGGCGGTGCTGGCGCAAGCGGGCTTCGAGGTGCACGGCGCGGGCAACGGGCAGGACGGACTCGACCTCGTGGTCGAGCACCAGCCGCTCGTGACGACGCTCGACGTCAACATGCCCGGCATGGACGGATTCGAGACGGCCAAGCGCATCCGCGCGGTGAGCACGACCTACATCGTGATGCTGAGCGCCCGCACCGAGGAGATCGACGCGCTGCAGGGTCTCGAAGCGGGCGCCGACGACTACGTCGCCAAGCCCTTCCGCCCTCGCGAGCTGCGCGCGCGGATCGACGCCATGCTGCGCCGGCCGCGCCACAACGTCACCGCTGCGCCCGCCGCCGTCGAGGCATCCGATCCCGCGAGTGACACCTGGCTCGAGCATCAGGGCCTCCGCCTCAATCCCGACATGCGGATCGTCACGATCGACGGAGACGACCTCGAGCTCACGCGCAGCGAGTTCGACATCCTCGCCGACCTGCTGGCCGCGGGCCGGCGCGTGCGCGGCAAGTCCGACCTCGCGCTCATGCTGCGCGGCGAGCAGTTCACCGGCTCGGAGTTCGTCAGCGACAGCGATGCCCGGGCGATCGAGGTCCACGTCGCGAACCTGCGGCGCAAGCTCGGCGAGTCGCCGACGAACCCTCGCTGGATCGAGACCGTCCGCGGCGTCGGCTACCGGCTGACCGCTTCCTGACGACGCAGGCCGCTCCACCGGCGACGGCTGTCGTCGGGTTCGTCGACCGGATGCCGCTAGTCGGCCTCGCCCACGAGAACCGACGATTCGACGCTCGCCGCCGCGCGCATGGCCGCCTCTCGTGCGACGCGCTGCAGGGATGCGGCATCCGGGCCCGCGTCGTCGCTCAGTCCGACGCCGACGCCCACGACGGGGATGACGCCGCCGCCCACCTTGCCCAGGTCGTCGAAGAGCCCGCGGTAGATCGCGCCCGCCTGTCGTCGCGCCTCGTTGGCGCTGTCGACGAGCGCTCCCACGACGATTCCGGAGGTGCCGTCCTCGCCGACGAGGGCATTGGAGGGCGCGTGCCTCCGCACGCCCGTGCGCCACGTCTCGGTCACAGCGCGGGCCACCTCGCTGCCGAACGCAGTCGAGATCTGGTCGAGATCGTCGATGCGGACCGCGATGACGGCGACGAGCTCGCCGCGCCACGAGGCGCGCTCGCACAGACCCGACAGCGCGAAGTCGAACATGTCGCGCGACAGGATGCCGCCCTGCGCGGTGCCGATCCCCGCGAGACGCATGTACCCGCGCATGGGTGCCCGGGTCGCCCGCAGCACCGACGTCACGACGACGGCGACGATCGTGAGCACGATCGTGAGGAAGCTCGTCGGGATGGTGCCGAAGGCGTTCTCGAAGAGCGCGCTCTCGGGCCCGGCGATGATGAACGCCGTCGTGCGGGAGACGTAGTACAGCGACTGGAATCCGAGGACCGCGGCCAGCACCCATGCGGTGCGCGACTCCCGGAGAGCACCGCGCACGCATTCCACGGCGCCGGCGCCGGCGAACACCAGCAGCGCGACGAACATCCAGATCGCGCCCGCCCAGTCCCCTCCCTCCGGGCCCTCGACCGCTACGGCGATCGCGGCGAGCACGACAGCCCCGCCGACCAGCCACGACGTCCAGGCCATGCGACGCCCGTTGAACCGCCGGCAGCCGAGCCACATGCACCCGGTCCCGGCGACGAACGCGGCGTTGCCGACCGCGACCGCCCACCAGGCATCCGGGCTCTGCGACCACACCATGTAGGCGAGCGTCGTGAGCATCGCGGCCAGAAAGCCCACAGCCCAGACGCGACCGGCGCCCTCGTCGCGGCGGAGGAGGGTCTCGACGATGAACAGGATGCCGCTGACGTTGACGACGAGGGCGGTCATGATGACCACGCTCGCGAGTTGCAGGGTCATGCCGATTCCCCTTCCGGTGCAGTGGCGGGAAGCTTGACGATGAAGGTGGAGCCGATGCCCGGCGAGCTGTGCAGGCCGATCTCGCCGCCGTGGGCCCGCACGATGTCGCGCGTGATGGCGAGGCCCAGTCCCGTGCCGGTGCGCCGCCCGGCGCCGGCTTTGTAGAAGCGCTGGAAGAGACGCGACCGGTCGGCCTCGCTGATGCCGACGCCGGTGTCGCGCACCAGGATCCACGTCGAGTCGCCGTCCGTCGTCGTGCCCAGGAAGACCGTGCCGCCGTCCTTGTTGTAGGCGATCGCGTTCGACACCAGGTTGTCGACGACCTGCCGCAGGCGCACCGGATCCGCCCACACCTGAGCGGGCTCCAGTCCGGTCGTGTCGATGCTCACCGCACGTGTGGCCGCCCGCGGCAGGAGCGCCTCGCCCGCCGCGCGCACGACGTCCCGCGCCTCGAGGAGCTGCGGCGACAGGGACGCCTCCACGGCCGACGACGACGAGCTCGAGGCGGCCAGGATGTCGGCCACGATCCGCAGCAGGCGCTCGGCGTTGCGCTCGGCGATGTCGAGGTTGGCACGGACGTGGTCGGGGATCCCGGGCTCCTCGATCGCGAGGTCGAGGTAGCCGAGGATCGACGTGAGCGGTGTGCGCAGCTCATGCGAGACCGATGCCACCAGCTCGTCGCGCGCCCGGAGCGCCTCCAGCTCGGCCGTGACGTCGCGCGAGATGACGACGGCTCCCGCGTCCTCGCCGTCGGGGTCGATGAGCCGGCGCGCGCTGATGCTGAGGGCCTGCCGCGGCCCGGGCTCCTCTCCGAACCACACCACCTGGCCGTCGAACGCCTCGCCTCGCAGCGCGCGCTCGACGGGCAGCTCGTCGGCGGGGAGCCGCGTCACGCCGTCGTCGCGGAACGCGGGGGCGTCGTCGTCCGTCCCGTCGGTGCGGATGGCGGTCTGCAGCCTGCCGTGCGCCTCGTTCGTGACGGCCACGCGACCGTCGACGTCGACGCGGATCACCCCGAAGTCGACCGCGTCGAGCACCTCGGTGACGACCTGCTCCTGCCGGCGGGTCTGCTCGAGCACGCGTCGCAGCAGCTGGGACTGCTTCGCCAGGAGCGTCCGCTGCGCGTCGGAGCGGCGCGCCGTGAGATGGCTCGTGGCCGCCACGGCGAACAGCACCAGAGGCAGGAGCAGTGTCGTGTAGGTCAGCTCGCGCTCGCTGAAGACGGTCAGCACGCCGATGATCACCGCGATCGCCACGATCACGGCGAAGAGCCCGAGCATGCCGAACCCCGCGGCGAGCCACGTCGTCGGGAAGATCCACAGCAGGCCCATCGCCGTCTCGGGCGCGGCGAGCACCATGAGGGTGATGCCCACGATGTCGACGGCGGGGACCACCGCCACCCATCCGAACGGGAGGCTGTTCCACGGGACCATGAGCGTCGCCCCGGTCATCGCGACGACGATCACGACCCCGACGAAGAAGAGCACGGGGTCGACGTCGGCGGGTTCGAGAGCGATGAGAACGCCCAGCACGAAGACGACGGAGGCCAGCAGGAGCTGGTTCAGGGTCGCGGTGCGATCCCTCGTGCGGTCGGCGAAGTCCTCGCGCAGCCACGCCGTCCTGGCGCGGCCGGTGGACGCGCGCGACGGACGGGGCGCGCCGAGTGCGTCGTCACCGGTCGCGGTGTCCATACGGTGACGCTAACGGATGCCGCACTCCGGCGCGAAAGGGCTCGCGAGGCGGATCAGAACCCGAAGTCGCCGCCGAAGTCCCCTCCGAAGTCGCCGAACCCGCCTACGTCGCCCGCGGCGTCCGCGCCGCCGGTGTCGCCGCCCCATCCCGACCCGGAGTCGCCCCAGCCGTCGCCCGCTCCGCCGCCCGCGTCGGCTCCTGTCTCGCTGCCGCCGTCGTCGCCGGACGCCTCGTCGCCCGAGGCCTCGCTCGACCCGTCCTGGTACCCCTGGTCGTACGCCATGCTCGGCGCGAGGAACGAGCTCACGAGCGCCGAGCCGATGACGTAGCCCACGACCGTGCCGAGGATCGACGATCCGAGCATCGAACCGAACGACGGACCGCCGCCCTGCCGCTGCGGCCCGAGGGTGCGCTCCATGAACCCGGGGTTCGTGTACTCCGCGCGGGTCGCGGCGCGCGCCATCGCCTGCGGGTCGGCAGAGGCGGGCCGCTCGGCGTCGGGCAGTCCGGCCGAGAGCTCGGCGAGGACCTGCCGGCGCTGCGGCTCCGTGAGCTTCGCGAAGGCCTCGGCGTGAACCTGCTCGATGGTCTCTGGCGGCGCCGTGCGGAGCAGGTAGCGGTAGCGCTCCACCGCGATCTCGTCCTCGCTGCGCGGCGGCTGCGCGGCGGGCCTGCCCGCCTGCTGTCCGTACGCCTGCGCGGCGGCGCCCTGCGGAACCGGAGGCGCCTGGCGGTCGTCGTCGCTGCCGAACAGTCGATCAAGGAATCCCATGGTGTGTCCTCCGTGTCGCGTGGGGACTGCTCACGCTAGGCCGGATTTCTTCGAGCGTGCTGTGCACCCCGCCGGGTTCGCCGTCGGCGTATCAGCCGAGACGCGCGACCGCCTCGCTCACCCACCGGGCGTGCAGTGACCAGGGGTCGTCGGCCCCCGCCGCGATGCCGGCGACGTGCTGCCGCAGCGCGGGCGAGGCACGGAACCACTCCGTGCGGGGGAACCGGTCGGCGGCGAACTGCTCGTGCCGGCGGCGCTCGAGCGAGCGGTCGCCGCGCTCGAACGCCAGGAGCTCCTCGTGCCAGATCGCAGACAGGCGCTGCCGAGGGTGAGCCGTGGTGCCGATCTTGATGCGGTCATCCTGCCGCAGGTAATAGACGACGTCGATGCGCGGGGGCGGCAGCTCTCCGTCGACCACGTCGCCATGTCGCCACTCGCACACCGCGCACAGCCAGCCTGACGGATAGCTCACCCCGAGGCGTGATCCGCACAGCGCGCAGGGCGACGGCAGGACGTCGGTCACGCCGTGTCGGCTCTGCTCCCACTCGGATGCCGCGGCCAGATGCCATTCGCACAGGGACACCGGAGCATCGCCCGGCACCGGGCCGCGGCATCCGCTCATCACAAGACATCGGCGCGGCACACCGCGAGTGTACGCAGGGGCGACGACACCACCCCGCCGATGGGAAAGGGACCGGAACCCGAAGGTCCCGGTCCCTCTCGAACCGGATCTCGATACGCGCTGCGCGCTACTCGATCACCGGTCGGGAATCAGCGGCCCGACAGCTTCTCGCGGAGAGCCGCGAGAGCCTCGTCGTCGGCCAGCGTCCCGCCCGAGCTGCTGTCGGAGGAGAAGCTCGACGCGCCGGTCTCGACCGGGGCGTTCGCCTCGGCCTCGAGCGCCTTCGCGACGGCGGCCTTGTGCGCCTCCCAGCGACCCTGGGCAGCGGCGTACTCCTGCTCCCACTTCTCGCGCTGAGCGTCGAAGCCCTCGAGCCAGGCGTTGGTCTCGGGGTCGAAGCCCTCGGGGTACTTGTACTCGCCGTTCTCGTCGTACTCCGTGACCATGCCGTAGAGCGCCGGGTCGAACTCGGTGCCGTTGGGGTCGACGGACTCGTTCGCCTGCTTGAGCGAGAGCGAGATGCGGCGACGCTCGAGGTCGATGTCGATGATCTTGACGAAGACCTCTTCGCCGACCGAGACGACCTGCTCGGCGAGCTCGACGTGCTTGCCCGACAGCTCCGAGATGTGCACGAGGCCCTCGATGCCGTCGGCGACGCGCACGAACGCACCGAAGGGAACGAGCTTGGTGACCTTGCCCGGTGCGACCTGGCCGATGGCGTGGGTGCGGGCGAAGACCTGCCACGGGTCCTCCTGGGTCGCCTTGAGCGAGAGCGACACGCGCTCGCGGTCCAGGTCGACCTCGAGGATCTCGACGGTGACCTCCTGGCCGACCTCGACGACCTCGGACGCGTGCTCGATGTGCTTCCACGAGAGCTCGGAGACGTGCACGAGGCCGTCCACGCCGCCCAGGTCGACGAACGCACCGAAGTTGACGATCGACGAGACGACGCCCTTGCGGACCTGACCCTTGTGCAGGTTGTTCAGGAACGTGGTGCGCGACTCCGACTGCGTCTGCTCGAGCAGCGCGCGGCGCGAGAGCACGACGTTGTTGCGGTTCTTGTCGAGCTCGAGGATCTTCGCCTCGATCTCCTGGCCGAGGTACGGCGTGAGGTCGCGGACGCGACGCAGCTCGATCAGCGAAGCCGGAAGGAAGCCGCGGAGGCCGATGTCGACGATGAGGCCACCCTTGACGACCTCGATCACGGAGCCGGTGACGACACCGTCGTTCTCCTTGATCTTCTCGACGTCGCCCCACGCGCGCTCGTACTGGGCGCGCTTCTTCGACAGGATGAGGCGGCCTTCCTTGTCCTCCTTCTGGAGAACGAGGGCCTCGACCGCGTCGCCGACCTTGACGACCTCGTTGGGGTCGACGTCGTGCTTGATCGAGAGCTCGCGCGAGGGGATGACACCCTCGGTCTTGTAGCCGACGTCGAGGAGGACCTCGTCGCGGTCGATCTTCACGACGGTTCCTTCGATGAGGTCGCCGTCGTTGAAGAACTTGAGGGTCAGTTCGACCGCTGCCAGGAAGTCCTCGGCAGATCCGATGTCGTTGATCGCGACCTGCTTGGTGGCCGGGGCGGTCGTTGCGGTAGTCATGTAGTGGGTTGTCCTTGTTGGGTTGGGGGTATCGGGCCTCGGCACGATTCGCGGCCTCCGACCCGCGCAATGGCGAGCGGATGCCTCGGGCCGAGGCGAAGCGGATTGTTGTGGTGCGATGTCACATGGCTGCCGGCGCAAGCCGGAACCGAGGCGTGGCGGAACAGCCACACGAGTGACACTCCAGGGTATCAGAACGCGGGGGTGGTCCCCAATGTTCCCCGGTGTGCGCTCGGCGGCACGCTCGCGGGGTCAGCGGGTGAGATCGATCGGGGCCGTGCTGGTGCGGTCGGGGTCGAACGGCGCCGGCCCTTCCGGCTCGGGTTCAGCGCGCAGGTGCGCCAGCCGCCGCTGCTCGCGGCGCTGGGCGACGGCCAGCCAGTCCCAGCCGACGCCGCCGCTCTCGGCCTCCTCGTCGGAGGCGGAGGCGTGCCGGCCCAGGCGTGCGGTCGAGGCCCAGCCCGCGTCGGGCTGCGGCGGGAGCGGGGGTGCGGGAGGCGCCGGGTGCGCGGGCTGCTCTTCACGGGTCACGAGCGGACGCGGCATCCCCTGGTGGTGGCCGGCGAAGCCGCGCAGGCCCGCCTGCTGGATCACCCGCTGGATCGTGCTGCCGCGACCGTCGGGGTCGCCGACGTAGCGGATCTCGCGCAGTCCCTGCTCCTGCGCCGCCGACTCGAACACGAAGTGCCCGTAGCCGAGGATGCGCCCGATGACCGGCTTGTGCACCGAGATGTCGAGGATGCGCGCGAGCGGCATCGTCGCGATGCTCTGGGCGAGGATGCCGTGCACGCGGAAGACCCGCATGTTGGTGATCACGAAGACGTCGGTGCGGCGCTCGAGGATGCGCCACGCGGCGTGCAGGATCACGGCGCCCCCGAGGACGACCGGCACCCACCACGCCGCTGCGGGCACGACGAAGACGAGCAGCATCAGGATCACGCCGCCGAAGAGCTCGAGGCTCGCGCCCACCACGGCCGCCCAGTGTTTGTGCACCTCATCGATCACCACCTCGCCCTGATCGGCGATGAGGTGCTTGTCGATCCGCGGATCGAGGAAGCTCATCCGTTCGCGAGCGCCACGAAGAAATCGGTGACGGCCACACCTGCGCCCCAGACCGCGCCGAACGCACCCTGCACGGCGTTCGCCGCATCCTGCGGCCTCGTGACGAGGTAGAAGACGGCGAAGGCGATGACGAGCCCGATGACGATGCGCTTGACCAGCTTCACGGCTGAGGGGTCCCTTCGGTCGACGACACAGCGATCCCCCCGGAGCGCGAACTCCCCAGTTCTACACGAGCGCCGGCGGCACCTGGTCGCGCGCGCCGGGCGCGTCGCGGATTCGACTGCCGGAAGGCGCTCAGTCGTGCAGCGGCCACCAGGGCGGCATGAGCGCGAGCACGCGCCGGCTGGCGGCGACGGCGTCGTCATCGTCGGCGCGGGTCCAGACCTCGACGATGCCGACGAGCGCACCGGCGATGAACGCCGCGGCCTCTTCGCGGGCTCTCCCACCCTGGGGGACGCCCGGCGCACCGTACTCGTCGAGCACGGCGATCGCGAGGCGGGCGCGCGCGCGGAGGCTCTCCTCGAGCGCAGCGCGGAAGGCTCCCCGCGACGTCGACCCGAACATCGCGACGAAGGCCGCCCGCTGGGTGGCGACGTGGTCGAGAAGGCTGCGGAGGGCGGCGAGGTACTCCCCCGCGACGGCGCGCGGGGACTCGGCGGTGACCTCGACGGCGCTCAGCCGGTCGAGGTCGCGGGTGAACCAGGCGACCGCGAAGGCGTCGACGCTGTCGGCATGCCCGTAGAAGGTCGTGCGGTGCACCCCGGCCTCACGGCAGAGCCGCGCGACGCTCACGGCGTCGAGCGGCTCGGACGCCAGCAGGCGCGACAGGGCGGCGCCGAGGGCTTCTCTCGTGCGGGCCTGGCGGGGATCGTCGGTCATGCGCCTCCGTCGTGGAGAGCGGATGCCTCGTCCGAGGCATCCGCTCATTCCGTCACGACTCGTAGTGTGCCAGGCCTGCCGTCTCTCCGCCGTCGGCGATGAATTCGGCACCGGTCGAGAAGCTCGACTCGTCGCTCGCGAGGAACAGCACGAGATTCGACAGCTCGATCGGCTCACCCACCCGGTGCAGCGCGACGTGGTTCTGCGGAGTGTCGAGCTGGTCGGTCATCGGCGTGCGGATGACGCCGGGGTGCACCGAGTTGACGCGGACGTTGTAGCGCCCGAGGTCGAGGGCGGCGTTCTTCGAGAGCCCGCGGACGCCGAATTTCGCCGCGTTGTAGCCGGGGAGCGCCTCGTACCCCTGGATGCCGGCGGTCGACGAGATGTTGATGATCGAACCCTTGCCGCTCTTCTTGAGCGGCTCGACCGCGGCCTTGATGCCGTAGAAGACGCCCGTGAGGTTGATCGCGATCATCGTGTCCCACTGCTCGAGCGTGTACTCCTCGATCGTGCCGAAGTTCGCGATGCCGGCGTTGTTGACGAGGACGTCCAGACCGCCGAACTCGCTGACGGCGAGGTCGACGGCGTTCTGCCAGTCGTCGTAGCTGGTCACGTCGAGGTGGACGTAGCGCACAGTGTCGCCCAGCTCGGCTGCGAGGGCTTCGCCCTCGGCGTCGAGCAGGTCGCCGATCACGACCTTCGCACCTTCCGCCACGAGCAGCCGGGCGTGCGACGCGCCCATCCCCCGGGCTCCTCCGCTGATCAGAGCGACCTTTCCTGCAACGCGTGCCATGACAGCACCCTCCTCTTCGTAGAGTCCCGGGCTGTGCGCCCGGAGGCGTCGGCAGGTGGCGTCGACGCCTGTGTCTATTCTACAGGTGTCGATTAAGTGGAGGGCCGTTCGCGGTCGATGCGTCCCGAGCTCAGGGGCGGAGCAGCACCTTCGTCGCCCGGCGCTCGTCCATCGCCGCGTACGCCTCGGCGGCCTCCGACAGCGGCAGCTCGAGGTCGAACACCCGACCGGGCCGGATCGCGCCCGAACGCACGTCGGGAAGCAGCTCGTCGATGTAGCCGCGGACCGGAGCGACGCCGCCGTTCACACCGACATTGCGGCCGAACATCTGGCGGATGGGAAGCTCCGGGCCGCCGTTGGGAACGCCGACGTAGCCGACCATGCCGCCGGGTCGGGTGGAGCGGAGCGCCTGGTCCATCGACTCCTTCGTGCCGACGCACTCGAGCACGCGGTCGGCGCCGATGCCGCCGGTGAGGTCGCGGACGGCCTTCACGCCGTCGTCGCCGCGCTCCTCGACGATGTGGGTCGCGCCGAACTCGCGCGCGAGCGCCTGACGCTGCGGGTGCCGCGACATCGCGATGATCGTCGTCGCACCGAGTCGCTTGGCCGCGATGATCGCGCAGAGCCCGACCGCGCCGTCGCCGACGACGGCGACCGCGTCACCGGGGCCGACTCCGGCCGAGACGGCGGCGTGGTGCCCCGTGCCCATCACGTCGCTCAGCGTCAGGAGCCCGGGGATCTCGTCGTGGGACACCGGGCCGGGCACGACCGCGAGCGTGCCGTCGGCGAGCGGCACGCGCACGTACTCGCCCTGCCCGCCGTCGGCGAAACCGCCGAAGCGGTCATCGCTCCCCCACCAGCCGCCGGTGAGGCAGGAGGTGCTGACGCCGTTGGCGCAGTTCGCACACGTGCCGTCGCACACGTAGAACGGGGCGATGACGAAGTCGCCCGGCTTCACCGTGAGCACCTCGGCGCCGACAGCCTCGACGACGCCGACGAACTCGTGGCCGATGCGGTGCGGCTCGTCGGTCGGCGTGACACCGCGGTAGGGCCACAGGTCCGAGCCGCACACACAGGCCGCGACGACGCGGACGATGGCGTCGGCGCCGGTGGACAGGACGGGGTCGGCGACCTCTTCGACGCGGATGTCGCGGGGGGCGTGGATGACGGTGGCAAGCATGGTTCGAGCCTAGGCGACGGGGTTCGCGATGGCGCCGGGCGACCTACGCTGAGGGCATGTCGATCGAGCCGGGTACCTACCGTCACTTCAAGGGGGCCGAGTACGAGGTGCTCGGCGTCGCGCGGCACAGCGAGACCGAGGAGGAGCACGTCGTCTACCGTGCGCTCTACGGAGAGCGCGGGCTGTGGGTGCGCCCGGTCTCGATGTGGACCGAAGAGGTCGACCGCGACGGCCACCGCGGTCCGCGCTTCACGAAGGTCGGCTGAGCCCGTCGTCGGGAGCCGCCGCGGCCCCCCGATCAGAACGGCGCGGGCGCCACATCGCCGGCCGGCCCGAAGACAGGCACCCGCCGCTCCGGCTCGACGCGATACTTGCGCCCGGAGGGCGACGTCCACAGGAGCGCCCCGCCGGACCCGGGAATCTGCTCGACCATCCAGCCGCCGTGATGCTTGACGGTGTGGTGCCCCGTGCACAGCGGAGCGAGGTTGTCGAGCGAAGTCGGACCGCCGTACTGCCAGTCGATGCTGTGGTCGATCTCGCACCGTGAGGCCGGGATGCCGCATCCGGGAGCCATGCACCTGTCGGCGCGCCACCTCACGAGGCGCCGGAGATCAGGTGGCGGTCGATATCGCGTGCGTCCGACCGAGAGGACGACGCCCGTCTCGGGGTGGGTGAGCACCCGCATCCATCCGTCCGCGCCGCCGCACAGTTCGCGAGCCTTGGACAGCGGGATGGGGCCGACACCCTCGACGTCGGCACTTCCGCCGGCCTCGTCGGCCGACTGGTCGAGAAGCGCGAGCGCCGGAACGGTGACCGCGACCGTCGCGCGGATGCCCCGCGCCTCGGGCGCGAGGGCCTGCGTGTCGCCGTCGACGAGGAGATCGCCGAGGACGTCGGCGCGGAGCTGATCGAGCGAGCGGGTCTCGTCTTCGTGTGAACCGAGCACCGTCGCGATCTCGGTGAGTCGACCCTCGATCGCTCTCGCCTCGACCGCCGGAAGCAGCGCGTGCAGCCACGCCATGCCGTCGTCGGCCGGCTCGACGGCGACCCGACGCTGCCGCAGAGCCGCTTCATGGCGCTCCGCGAGCGTCGCCACCCGCTCCGACTCGACCAGCCTGCGCAGCGCACGGCGGAACGCGCCGACGGGCAGCTCCTCCGCCAGCGTCACCGCGCGCGGGATCAGCCGGGCACGCACGTCGGGCTCGACGACGTCGAGCGCGTCGATCACCATCTCGGCGTGGCGCTCGCTCAACCGCGCGCCGCCGAGCGAGTCGAGCACGGCCGGATACCGGTGCACCAGCGCCTCGGCCCGGCCGAGCAGCGTGGCAGCGGCGTGCTCCGTGACCCTCAGTGCCGCCGCGAGCTCGAGCCGCACCGAGCGTTCGACGACCGCCGCGACGCCCCCGCCATAGCGCTCCGCATCGGCGAGCGCGTTGCGGCGCAGCGACTCGATGCGCAGGTACCGCTGCGCGGCGAGCACCGCCATCATGTCGACCACCTCGGTGACGAGCGACACGTCGTCGGGCGCGTAGCCCCACTCGTCGTCTGCGGCCGCGATGTCCACACCCGAGACTTTAGAACATACCTGCGACATCCGCGTCGGCCGTTCCGCACCCGCGCCTGGCACGATGGAGGCATGTGGATCGGCTGGATCGAGTTCGACCTGCTCCTCGGCGATGTTCGCTCCCTCAAGGAGAAGCGCGGCATCCTGCGGCCTCTCGTGGCCGAGCTGAGTCGGCGCACCGAGGCCGCTGTGGCCGAGGTCGGCGAGCACGACCTGCACCGCCGCGCTGTGATCGGCGTCTCGGTCGTCGCCTCGGGGTCGTCGCACGTGCGCGATGTGCTCGATCACGCCGAGCGTCTTGTCGCCGATCACCCCGAGTTCACCCTGCTCTCCGCGCATCGGGGCCTGCACTCCAGCGAGGACTGAACGGCGACGCGCGGCGACCGACCCGGATCAGCCCTGCAGTGCGTCGGCGATCGGCCGATCGCCGTTTCCGAAGCGGATGCTGCGCCCCGCCGTCGCCGGATCGTCCACGACCGCGGCGGCGACGGCCGCGACATCCGCTCTCGTCACCTCTCCGCGCCCGTCCGGGTCGATCGCGATGCGACCCGTCGGTCCGTCGAGGGTGAGCGTACCGGGGGCGAGGATGGTCCAGTCGAGCGGCGAGGAGCTGAGGTGCTCATCGGCGGCCCACTTCGCGTCGGCGTAGGCGAAGAAGGGGTTGTCGGGAGCGACGCCGTGGTCCTTGCGCGAGCCGATCCACGAGATCATCACGTAGCGGCGCACGCCCGCCGCCACCGCGGCGTCCATCGAGCGGATCGCCGCATCGCGGTCGACGGCGTAGGTGCGGTCCGGGTTCCCGCCGCCCGCGCCCGCCGACCACACGACGACGTCGTTGCCCGCGACGAGGTTCGTGAGCTGATCGAGGTCGAAGGTCTCGACGTCGGCGACGAGCGGGGTCGCTCCGGTCGCGACGACGTCCGCCTCGTGGTCGGCGTTGCGGACGACCGCGGTGACCGTGTGGCCCCGCTCCACCAGGAGCGGCTCGAGCCGCAGCGCGACCTTGCCGTGGCCGCCGAAGATGAGCACGCGTGCCATGAGGGTTCCTCTCGTCGGACGTTCCACGCTACGCCGCCGCGACGGCGGCGCGGGCGGCCTCAGGAGGCGAGCGTGACGATTCCCGCAATGAGGGATGCCGCGGCCAACGCCAGCGCGAGGCCGATGCGCTCAGGGCGCGGGATCGCCGGCGTCGGCACCGGCATCCGCTCGCTCTGCCGCCGATACGGCCGAGGCATCCGCTCCCCCGCCTGTGGCGAGCAGGCTGTGACGGCGACCCCAGAGCAGGTAGAACGCGAGCACGACGACGACCCAGGCGGCGAACCAGGCGTAGGTCTCCCAGCCGAGGCCCGTGATGAGGTACAGGCACGCGAGGATCGACAGGATCGGCGTCACGGGGTAGCCGGGCACGCGGAACGCACGCGGAAGGTCGGGGCGCGTGCGGCGCAGCACGATCACCGCGATCGAGACGACGATGAAGGCGACGAGCGTGCCCATCGACACCATGTCCCACAGGTTCGACAGCGGGATGAGACCGGCGAGCAGAGCGACGACCACCGCCGCGACGACGGTCGAGAACACCGGCGTGTGCGTGTGCGGGGCGACGCGCGCGAACGGCCGCGGCAGCAGGCCGTCCCGGCCGATCGAGTAGAGGATGCGGCTTTGACCGAAGAGCGTCACCAGCGTGACCGAGAAGATCGAGATGACGGCTCCTGCGGCGAGCACGGTGGCGGGCCACCCCGCACCGAGCACATCGCCGAGGATGACGGCGAGTCCCGCGCTCTGCTGGTCGGGGTCCTCGAAGTCCTGCCACGGCTGGGCGCCGACGGCCGCGACGGCGACGAACAGGTACACCGCCACGACGATCGCGAGCGCGATGAGGATGGCGCGCGGGAGCGAGCGCTGCGGGTCGCGCACCTCGTCGCCCGCGGTGGAGACGGCGTCGAGGCCGATGAAGGTGAAGAAGATCGTGCCGGCGGCGGCGGTGATGCCTGCCGCGCCGTGCGGCGCGAAGTCGGCGAAGTGATCGGCCTGGAAGGCAGTGATCGCGATCGCGCCGAACATCACGAGCACGCCGATCTTGATGATGACCATGATGGTGTTGACGGTCGCCGACTCGCGGGTGCCGCGGATGAGCAGCAGTGCGCACAGCCCCACGAGGACCACCGACGGCAGGTTGACGATGCCGCCTTCGAACGGACCGACCGTGAGCGCCTCGGGGATGTGCCAGCCGAACACGTCGCCGATGAGCCGGTCCAGGTACCCGCTCCAGCCCGAGGCGACGGCGGCTGTCGACACCCCGTACTCCAGCACCAGGCACGCGGCGACGCCCATCGCCACGATCTCGCCGAGGGTGGCGTACGCGTAGGAGTACGTCGATCCCGACACCGGCACCGCGGACGCCATCTCGGCGTAGCAGACGGCCGAGAGCCCGGCGGCGAGCGCGGCGACCACGAACGCGAGGATGACGGCGGGACCGGCGAGCGGGACCGCCTCGTGCATGACGAAGAACACGCCGGTGCCGATCGTCGCGCCGACGCCGAGCATCGCCAGCTGGGAGGTGCCGATGCGCCGGGTGAGGCCGCCGGGCGAAGCGTCGGGCTCGGTCACGGGCTTGCGGCGGAACAGCTCGCTCGTGATGCTCATGCGGGCGACCTCCAGTGGTGCGGGCGGGGGTGGCGGTCCGAAAACCGCCCTCCACGGTACCCGCCTGGCGACCTGTGCACCCACGCCGTAGCGTGACACGCATGCCGCCACAGGATCCCGCCGCCATCGCCCGCGCCCTCGACGAACGCGCCCATGCCGACCGCATGAGCGGTGTGGTCTCGCTCGACGTCGACGGTGACACCGTCTTCGCCGAGGCCTACGGACTCGCCGATCGCGCCCACGGCGTCGACAACGCGGTCGACACGCGGTTCGGCATGGCGAGCGCCAGCAAGGCGTTCACGGCGCTCGCCGCGATGGCTCTCGTCGAAGACGGCGCGATCCGGCTCGATACCCCCGTGCGCGGCATCCTGAACAGCGATCTGCCGACGATCGACGACGGCGTCACCATCGAGCACCTGCTCTCGCACACGTCCGGCATCGGCGACTACCTCGATGAGGAGGCGGACTGGGAGGTCGACGACTACGTGCTCACCGTCCCGGTGCACGAGCTCGCGCAGACCGAGGCCTTCGTGCGGGCCGTCGACGGGCACGCGCAGAAGTCCGCGCCCGGCGAGCGCTTCACCTACAACAACGGGGGCTACATCGTGCTCGCCATCGTGGCGGAGCGCGCCGCGGGCATGCCCTTCCACGACCTCGTCGAGCAGCGCGTGCTCGCACCCGCCGGCATGGAGAAGACGGGTTACCCGCGCCTGGACGAGCTTCCCGGCGATGCCGCGATCGGCTACGTGTACGAGGACCCGGCATCGCTGCGCTCGAACGTGCTGCACCTGCCGGTGCGCGGCAACGGTGACGGCGGCGCCTTCACGACCGCGCCGGACCTCAGCCGGTTCTGGCGCGCGCTCGCCGACGGCGCGGTGCTGTCCGACGCGACGATCGCCGAGATGTGGCGCCCGCGACGCGTCGTCGAGTCCGAGAAGCTCCGCTACGGGCTCGGCTTCTGGCTCGACCACGACGGTCCGGGCATCGTCCTCGACGGCTACGACGCCGGCGTCTCGATCCGCACGCGCTTCGACCCGACGAGCCGCACGACGGTGACCGTCGTGTCCAACAGCTCCGAAGGCGCGCGGGGTGTGATCCGGGCGTACCGCGAAGCCCTCCGAGGCTGAAGCCGTGCGGCGGGACTGCGCGCCCGACAGCCGCTACGCCGCGACCGCGTCGCGCTCAGCGACGATGGCCCGCACCGCGTCGCGCCCTGCCCGATTCGCCCCGACCGTCGACTGCGACGGCCCGTACCCGATGAGGAACAGCCGCGGCTCGTCGACCGACCGGCCGTCGGCGACGCGGATGCCGCCCTCCGGCGTCCGCAGCCGGAGCGGCGCCAGGTGGTCGATCGCCGCGCGGAAGCCGGTCGCCCAGAGGATCGCGTCGGCGGCGACGAACGTGCCGTCCGGCATCCGGACCCCCTCCTCCTCGATCGACGCGAACATCGGATGTCGAACCAGGACGCCGCGCGCCCGCGCGGCCCGCGCCCACGGCGTCCAGTGCATGCCGGTCACCGAGATGACGCTGCCGGGCGGGAGGCCTCGTCGCACGCGCTCCTCGACCCCGGCGATCGCCGCGACGCGCGCGGGGACGTCGAAGTCCTCGTCGGTCCACTCCGGCTCCCGGCGCGTCACCCAGAACGTCTCGGCCACGTGCGAGATCTCGTCCAGCAGCTGCACCGCCGAGATGCCGGCCCCCACGATGACGACCTTCTGCCCGGCGAATTCCTCGCGCGAGACGTAGTCAGCCACGTGGAGCTGGCGCCCGCGAAGGCGCTCCTGGCCCGGGTAGTGCGGCCAGAAGGGGCGCGTCCACGTTCCCGTGGCGTTGATGACGTACCGGGCGGCCCAGCCGCCCGCGTCCGTCTCGACGAGCAGGCGGCCGGCCGGGTCGTCATCCTCGCGCCGCACCGCACGCACGGACACCGGGCGCTGCACGGCGAGGCCGAAGCGCTACTCATACGCGGCGAAGTACGGGGGCAGGATGCTGCGCGCCGGCGCTGCCGGATCCGCCGCGGGCACCGGGAACCCGGGCAGCTCGTGGATGCCGTTCACGGTCGCCATGCGCAGCGACGCCCAGCGGTGCTGCCATGCGCCTCCGGGCGCCTTCTCACGGTCGAGCACCACGAAGGTCTCAGCACCGGCTTCCGCCGTCGCCACCGGCACGAACCCGCGACGACGCAGGTGGTATGCCGCCGACAGGCCGGCCTGGCCGGCGCCGATCACCACGACGTCCACGCGCTCGAAGTCCACGCGTGTGCCAACGGCGGGGGCGGGCCGCGGATTCCCTCGGCCCGGAGTCAGGCGCCGGCTCCGCCGTGCCGGCGTCAGTTGAGGCTGCGGGTCGACGCCGGGATGACGCCGTCGCGGTACAGGTCGGCGGCGACGTCCTGCAGCGCGGTGAGGGCGACGCGCTGCGGCATCGGGCCGTACGAGATGCGCGCGACGCCGAGGGCCTCGTACTCGCCGGCGCTGAGCGAGCCGGGAAGGCCGATGACGCTGACCTTGCGCTCGCCGATGCCCTCGACGAGCTCACGCGTGACGTCGGCGTCGAGGATGCCCGGCACGAAGACGAGGTTCGCGCCGGCGTCGAGGTAGGCCCGCCCGCGTTCGACGGCGTCGGCCACCGACTCCGCGGCGGGGCGACCGCCGCCGCGCACGAACGCGTCGGTGCGCGCGTTGAGCACGAACGGCACGCCTTCGGCCTCGCCCGCCGCGACGATGGCGCGCACCGCGGCGACCGAGTCGGCGAGGGGCTGGAGGCGGTCCTCCACGTTCGCGCCGACGATGCCCTTGCCGATCGCGCGGCGCACCGTCTCGCCGGGGTCGCCGTGGCCGGCGTCGAGGTCGGCCGTGACCGGCAGGTCTCCGACGGCCTCGACGATGCGGCCGACCATGTCGAGCATCACGTCGAGCGGGATCTCGCCGTCGGGGTAGCCGTAGGTCGCCGCGATCGAGTGGCCCGCGGTCGCGATCGCCCGCGTCTCGGGAAGGGCGGCGACCGCCTTGGCGGACACCGCGTCCCACACGTTCACGAGCCGGAGGATCTCCGGAGCGGCGTGCAGACGGGCGAGGGACTGGGCTTTGTCGACCGGAGTGCTCATCCCTCCACGCTATCGGCGGCGGACCGGCGGAGGGCCGACAGGCGCGAACCCGTCACGAGACGTTCCCGTCGAGGTAGAACCAGCGCCCACTGCGGCGCACGAACCGGCTGCGCTCGTGGAGGACTCCGCGCTCGGCGCCGTGCCGCCAGCTCGCCCGGAACTCGACGACGCCGCGCGCGTCATCCGCCCCGCCGGCCTCGCGGTCGACGATCTCGAGCCCCGTCCAGCGCTGCGCCGGGTCGAGGTCGAGCCCGTCGGGGCGGGTCCCCGGATGCCACGTCTCACGCAGATACGCCGCATCGCCGGCGACGAACGCCGTGTACCGCGAGCGCATGAGGCGCTCGGCGGTGTCGGCATGCGCTCCGGCGAGCAGGGGGCCGCAGCATCCGTCGAATCGATCGCCGCTGCCGCACGGGCACGCGCTGCGGTTCGCGATGCGAGCGAAGCGGTCATCACGGCCGCGTGCCGCCGCCGCGCCGAACGACACGTCACACACCCGCGCGTGCCGCGCACTGCACGCAGCGCGTCGCCGTCGGACGCACCTGCAGACGTTCGGGAGGGATGCCGCGGCCGCAGTCCACGCAGACGCCGTCGCTTTCCTCCCCGTGTCGCGCCAGCGCGGCGTCGATGTCGTCGAGATCGCGCTCGGCGGCGCCGCGCAGCCCTTCGAGGCGCGCCCACTCGCTGGAGAGCGTCACCCCTTCGGGATCGTGCTCGTCGTCGGCGTTGTCGGCGCTGCGATCGGCACGGAGCTGCGCGATCGCCTCGTCGAACCCGTGCAGCCGGGTGACGGCCTCGGAGCGGAGCGCGGTGAGCTGAGCGCCGCGGTCGGTGTGCGGGGCGGGCTCCGGCGGATCGCCGGGCTCGGGCGGATCGGGCGTGGTCGACATCGGGTCGAGAGTACGCGCCCTCGCCGACAAGGCCGGTCGGAGCCGACGGAATCGCGTCGCGCAGGCCGGCGGGAGACAGTCGATTCACAGGTCGGAGTGGGATCCTGGAGGGGTCTCCACGACGTCGATCGCCGCCTCGAACGCGCGCCGATGCTCGCGGAACCCGACAGCGGCGACGACCGGCGGGACCACGCCTCGTGCCCTCCCCCAGGGGTACGAGGGGCGGCCTCTGCGAGTCGCCCAGAGCCGGCGGTCACGGCCCCCCACGCGATCGCCGGCTCCTCCTCCCCACAGAGGCGGAGATGCTCTTCGGCACGCCTCCGGCAGGCGGCGTGTGGATAAGTCCCGGGCGCTGCGCGCCATGCTGGTTACCGTGGGGACGTGACTTCGCGACCGGCCTCGATGATCCTCGTCGCCGCCGCGCTCGCCGGCCTGCTGGCCGGTTGCGCGCCGACGCCCGAGCCGACGCCGACGGCGACCAGCGCGTTCGCCGACGAGGCCGAGGCGTTCGCCGCCGCCGAGGAGACCTACCGGGCGTACGTCGACGCGCTTAACCGGGTCGACCTGAGCAACCCCGAGACGTTCGAGGACGTCTACGCGTGGACGACGGGTGAGGCGAACGCGGAGGCGCGAGAGATGTTTTCGCAGATGCACGCGGACGGATGGTCAGTGGCGGGAGCGAGCGAGCCAACGGTCGTGGAGCCGCGCTTAGCCGGCGGAGCCGGAATGAGTAGCGCAGAAGTCGCCGTGTGCCTCGACGTCAGCGACGTCGTCCTCCTGGACTCAGCCGGCGATTCGATGGTCAGCACGGATCGACCAGATGTGCAAAAGATGTTGGTGACGCTTGAGTCGTCTTCGAGCACGGAAACGGGCTGGATCGTGAGCGACTTCAACGGGCGGGACGGTGAACCTCAATGCGATTGAGACAGCTTTTGCCGGTCGGTGCGTTAGCCCTCGGACTGCTCGTGATTCCCAACCCGGCGCACGCGGGCCAGGACTGCGGCTTCAGTGGTTGGCAGGACAAGTGCGAGCTGTCGAATTCCGGCGGCCAGGTCGACATCTCCGCGGGCCTCTCGCGCCCCGGCTCCGCCCCTCCGCGCACCGACGACGCGCTCAACCGCCCCGAAGGCCCCTCCCGCCCCGCGCCCGACGAGGAGGCGTCCGCTCCCGAGGACTGCGGGCCTCTCGGATGCCGCGGTGACTACGCGGTGGCGATGCTCCCCCGCGTGACGCTCGCCGACCTGGCCTCGTTCCGTCCCGCGACGCCGGAGCTGACCGGTGAGCCCGCCGGGTTCGGGGTCGTGGGCATGCCGACGAACCTCGTGGGCGCGGCATCCGAGCAGCACCTCCCGGGAAGCCTGCTCGGCTGGGATGTGACCGTCCGCTTCACTCCCGCGCAGTACGTGTTCGCGCACGGCGACGGCACGACGGCGACGACCACCACCGGCGGCGCGAGCTGGGAACGGCTCGGCCAGGCGCAGTTCACCCCCACCGCGACGAGCCACTCGTACGCCGACCGCGGCACGTTCCCCGTCTCCGTCACCGTGCGGTACGCGGCATCCGTCGACTTCGGCAACGGCTGGTGGCAGCCCGTCGACGGCTTCGTGACGGCGACGAGCGGGCAGTATCCGGTCCGCGTGGTGGAGGTCCGCACGGCGCTCGTCGACGAGACGTGCCGCGAGGATCCCGGCGGCCCCGGCTGCTGACCGCCCGCCGCGGGAGGATCACCCCGATGTCGACGGCTCTGCGGCGAGCGCTCGTCGCAGCCGCTGCCTCGCCCGCACCGCGAATCGCAGCGGCATGCCGACGACCAGCGCCAGGTTCCCCGCGATCGTGCGGTCGCGCGATCCGAGGACGATCTTCCGCTCCCACGCGTCGCGCAGCGCTCCGCCGCGATGCGCGAGCGGGGCTCGGGGTGCGAGCTCGCCCCGGCGTCGCGCGTCGACGAGCTCGACGAGCCGGTCCGTCCAGTCGTCCGCCGCCGCGGGGTGGAAGTAGTTGTCGTCGAGCCACGCCCGCTCGGGCAGACGGAACCTCCGCGCCACGACGTCGTCCTCTCCGCCCAGCAGCCCCGCGTCGGCGAGCACCTCGTTGATCAGCTCGGGCGCGACGCCGAAGGTGTCGAGCGCGATGACGGGAACGCCGACGGCGACCGCCTCGATGGCGGCGGTGGAGCTGACCGTCACGAGCCCCTGGGCATCGCGCAGGGCGCTGCCCATCGACGTCGTCGACGTCACCAGGTTCGGCGGAAGCGGGCCGAGCGTCGCAAGCAGGTCCGGATAGCTGTCGCGCTCGGCATGGGTCTGCTGCTCCCCGCTCGCGGCCCTCAGCTTCACGACCACGCGGCGCGCGGCATCCGCGTCCGCCGCTCTGACGAGCAGCCGTGCGATGCGCAGCCGGTCCGCGCGCGCGGCCGGCACCTTCGCCTGGGGTGCGAACACCAGGTCAGTGCCGTGCGCCGCCGGCCGGGCGGCACCGGGCGGGGCGGCACCGGGCCGCGCGAACGGCAGCGTGGCGAGGGCGAAGCGCTGCGGCATCCCGCGCTCCGCCGACAGCGCCGCGAACTCGCGGCACTCCCGGCGCGAGTGCAGCACGAACAGGTCGCACTGCGTGCGATACGCGATCGCCTTGCGCGTCGCGGGGATCGAGATGCCGGGCAGCCCGGTCACGAGCACCGGCCGCGGCGAGAGGGCAGCGACCTCGCGTGCGAGGATCCGCACGAGCGGTCCCCGTCCGGCGAGCAGCACGGCGTCGGCGCGCAGCGCGGCCAGGCGCGGCCCGAGCTCGTGCCAGTCCAGGCGCGACACACGCGCGTGCGGAAGCGTGCTCCCGGCGAGCGCAGCGGCGAGCTGACCGTCCGAGACGACGAGAGGCGTGCCGAGCAGCAGGAGCGAGGCATCCCACCCCTCGTCGAGTCCGCCCAGCAGCGCCGCGGCCCACTTCACGTAGGAGTCGGTGTCGGCGATCGCGACGATGCGCCGCGCGGGGCTCACGCCGGGACGCGGCGCAGCTTCGCCATCGGCGCGAGCTCGCCGGGGTAGACGCGCTTGACCCCGTCGCCGAGCGACGCCTCGATGACGCGGATGTCGCGCACGAGGTGCTGCAGGCCGGTCGGCTCGAGCGACGCGGCGTGATCGGATCCCCACATCGTGCGGTCGAGGGTGATGTGCCGCTCGACCGCGACGGCGCCGAGCGCGACGGCGGCCAGCGAGATCTGGAGTCCGCGCTCGTGACCCGAGTAGCCCACCGGCACGCCCGGATAGCGGTCGCGCAGTGCGGGGATCATGCGCAGGTTGGCCTCGCCGGGCTCCATCGGGTACGTCGAGGTCGCGTGCATGAGCAGCAGGCGCTCGGTGCCGACGACGTCGATGGCGGCGTCGATCTGCTCGATCGTCGACATGCCCGTCGAGAGGATGATCGTCTTGCCGGTGTCGCGCAGCGCGCCGAGCAGCGAGTGGTCGGTCAGCGATGCGGAGGCCACTTTGTGCGCGGTGACGCCGAGGTCCTCGAGGAACGCGACGCTCGGCTCGTCCCACGGCGACGCGAACCACTCCAGGCCGCGCAGCAGCGCGTGGTCGGAGATCTCGATGTACTGGTCGCGGTCGAACTCCACGCGCCGGCGGTAGTCGAGGTAGCTCATCGTGCCCCAGGGCGTCTCGCGCGGGATGTCGCGCATGTGCTCCGGCGTGCACAGCTCGGGCGTGCGCTTCTGGAACTTCACGGCGTCGGCGCCGGCGTCGGCGGCGACGTCGATGAGCTGCTTGGCGAGCTCGACGTCGCCGTTGTGGTTGAGGCCGATCTCGGCGATCACGTAGGCGGGACGGCCGCCTCCGATGACGCGCGATCCGATCGTGACGGTCATGGTGTCTCCTGTGCTGCGGTGAGGGGGTGGGATGCCGGAGCCCGGCCTGCGAGCACCCGTTCGGCGAGGTCGCGCACGGCGCCCGCGCCGCCCGGCTCGTCGAGCACGACGCGCGCCGCGGCGAGGACGAGCGGGTGGGCGTCGGGGACGGCGACGGGCCATCCGACGAGGTCCAGGCAGGCGAGGTCGTTCACGTCGTTGCCGAGGTACGCGATGCGCGACAGCGGCACGCCGATGCGCTCCGCCCACGCGCGCAGGGCGACCGTCTTGTCGGAGACGTCCTGCGCGACGTCGACCTGCAGCTTGCGCGCGCGCGCCGAGACGACGGGGTTGGCCTCGGTCGAGAGGATCAGCAGCGGGACGCCGGCCGCGCGCAGACGCGCGACCCCCATCCCGTCGGATCGGCTGACGGTGACCGACTCGGTGCCGTCCTGCGACAGGCGCACCGAGTCGTCGGTGTGCACGCCGTCGAAGTCCGTCACCACGGCGTCCACGTCGATCGGCGCCGCCGTGTCGATCAGGGGTGCGAGGGCGCGGGCGATCTCGAGCTCGGCCGGGCTGTCGATCTCGATGGCGGTGCGCTCGGCGACCTGGGCGATGCCGATGCTGCCGAAGAAGCGGTGGCCGATCGCGCGGAAGCCCGCCGCACGCATGACGTAGAAGGCTCCGGTCTCGAGGAAGTGCGGCTGGCGATCCTGCCGTCGCGGGCGCACGTCGACGTCGTGATTGACGGCCTCGGCTGCCGATCCCGCGGACTTCGCCCACAGGAAGCCGTAGGTCTCGATGGCGGAGAACACGCTGTCGCGGCGCCGCGAGCGCACCAGGTGCACCGCGTCGTCGAGCGCCGCGACGTCGATGAAAGGCGAGGTCGCCTGCAGGAAGACCACGACGCCGACGTCGACCTTGCGCTGCTCGAGCTGCTCGAGGGCGTGCAGCAGCGCGCTCTCGGAGCTCGCCGTGTCATCGGCGAGCTCGGCGGGCCGGATCACGACCTCGGCGCCCCACTCCTCTGCCACCGACGCGATGTCGCCGTCATCGGTGGTGACGACGACACGGTCGATGGAGGGGCAGCGGCGCGCGGCGTCGACGGCACGCGCGATGAGCGGGATCCCGCCGACCCTCCGCAGGTTCTTGCGGGGGACGCCCTTCGACCCGCCGCGCGCGGGGATGATCGCGACGGCCTCGTTCATGACGCCGCCTCCGTGGCCGGGACCGCCGTCCGGCCGACCCGCAGGATCGATCCGGTGCCCGCGAGCACGAGCGGCAGCGTGGTCGTCGTGCTCGACGCCAGCGTGCGGATGTCGAGCGGCTCTGCTGCTCCGGCGAGGACGAGCTCCACCGGGAGGTTCGTGTCGCGGATCGTGACGCCGTCGATGCGGGCGACCGCGGCGCGCTGCTCGGGCGTCTCGCGACGGTGCGGCAGGTACACCGAGGGGCCGGCGGCCGCGGCATCCGTCACCCAGTCGAGGTACGCCTCGAGCGACATGCGACCGTCCACCGGCTGCGCGCTGCCCAGCACGACCCTCCGCCCGAGCTCGGGCGCGGCGGGCGCGGTGGCGCGCGTCCACTCGAAGCCGTGCCGGCGCACGCCGAACCCGTGCTCGTGCAGCGCGTCGAGGCGGTCGGCACCGAGATCGAAGGCCGTGAAGAAATCGGCGCGTCCCGCCCGCGCCCGCCGCATGACCTTCTCGTGCGCGACGGGTGCGATCCGGGTCGTGAGACCCCGCTCCGCGACGCCGGGGCGCGCGTACGGGCGCCGACCGAGGAGAGCGCCCGCGTAGGCGATCGCGTGCGCGCCGTCGTCGAGGAAGGTGATGCGGTGGGGTCGGAGGACGGATGCCGCGAGCCGGAACTGACCCGAGAAGCCGTCGCCGATCAGCCAGTGGCCGTGGCGCGCGAGGAGGGAGAACGGGATGCCGAGGTACGGCTCGAGGTCGCCGAAGCGTGCGCGGCGGGCGAGCAGCTCGTCGGCCGTCGCCGACATCTGGGCGGTGAGGCGCCCGGCGACCGGCACGGTCGTGCGGTGCGCGGCCGCCCATTCGGCCGCGCCCACGAGCTGCAGCGGGGACTCGACCCACGCGAGGACGTCGTTGCGAGCCATGCCACCTCCTGGTCCGGTCGTCTCCTCACGGTGAGGCGCGAGGGTGAACGGGGGGCAGGACGGCACGGGTACGGCGCGCGACGGGCAGGTGAACGGCCGATGGCGGACGACCCTGGCCCGCCCGCCCGTAGCGCGACGTCGGCGCACACGGCAGGGTGGTGCGCATGACTCGAGTCACCGCAGACATCGCCGTCTCCGTCGACGGCTACTCCGCCGGCCCTTTCCAGTCCGAGGAGAACCCGCTCGGCGAGGGCGCGATCGAGGAGCTCCACGGCTGGATGTTCCATCACGCCGACGAGCACCGAGAAGAGCTCGACGGCATCCTCGAGGCGCGGGCCTATGTGATGGGCCGCAACATGTTCGGCCCGGTCCGGGGCGAGTGGACGGGCGACTGGAGGGGCTGGTGGGGGCCCGAGCCGCCTTACCACGGCCCCGTCTTCGTGCTCACGCACCACCCGCGCGAGCCCGTCGAGATGGAGGGCGGCACGACGTTCTTCTTCGTCACCGACGGCGTGGAGTCCGCGATCGCCCAGGCGAAGGAGGCCGCGGCGGGCGGCGACGTCGCCGTCGCGGGCGGCGCGGACACGCTGAACCAGGCGCTCGCCGCCGGACTCATCGACGAGCTGCGCCTCCACGTCACGCCGCTGACGCTGGGCCTCGGCGGCCGCACCGACGTCGTCCGCCTGTTCGACGGCGTTCCGCCGCTCGTGCTCGAGCCGGTGCGCGTGCGCTCGACCCCGCAGGTGACGCACGTGACGTACCGGGTGGGCTGACGGCGAACGGATGCCGCGTCCCCCGCGCATCCGCCGACCCCCGCGCGTCCGCGGCCCGTGTCAGGATGAAGCCCGTGACCGACCGCCTGATGCTGCTCGACTCCGCCTCGCTGTACTTCCGCGCGTTCTACGGCGTGCCCGACACCGTCCGCGCGCCCGACGGCACCCCCGTCAACGCCGTGCGCGGCTTCCTCGACATCATCACGCGCCTGGTCACCACGTACCGCCCGACCCACCTCGTCGCGTGCTGGGACGACGACTGGCGCCCGCAGTGGCGGGTCGACCTCATCCCGACCTACAAGACGCACCGCGTCGCCGAGGTCGTCGCGGTCGGCCCCGACGTCGAGATCGTGCCCGACCCGCTCGAGGTGCAGGTGCCGGTGATCCGCGAGACGCTCGGTGCGCTGGGCATCACGATCGTCGGCGCCGCCGAGCACGAGGCCGACGACGTGATCGGCACCCTCGCGACGCGCGCGACGCTTCCGGTCGACGTCGTCACCGGCGACCGCGACCTCTTTCAGCTCGTCGACGACGCGCGTGACGTGCGCGTGGTTTACACCGCCCGCGGCATGAGCAACCTCGAGGTGCTCACCGACGCGAGCGTGGTCGCCAAGTACGGTGTGCTCCCGAGCCAGTACGCCGACTTCGCCACCCTGCGCGGCGACTCGTCCGACGGCCTTCCGGGGGTCGCCGGCATCGGAGAGAAGACCGCGGCCGGCCTCCTCGCGGCGCACGGAGACCTCGCCGGCATCCTCGCCGCGGCCGAGGCGGGCGACGGCATGTCGGCCGGCGTGCGCGCGAAGCTCGCCGCGGGAGCGGACTACCTCGAGGTCGCCCCGCAGGTCGTCGCCGTGGTGCGCGACCTGCCGCTCCCCGACGTCGACGCGCGGCTGCGCCCGCTCGACGAGCAGGGTCGCGCGGACGCCTCCTCGCTCGCCGAGCGCTGGTCGCTGGGGTCGTCGATGACGAGGATCATCGACGCCCTCGACCACCTCGACGCCGGCTGACGCACCCGGCGACCCCGTCCGTGCGACGGGTCGTCGTCTCCTGGCGGTAGGCGTCAGCCGCGATCGCCCAGCGCGAGCCCGTCGCGGATCACCCCGCGCCCCCACGCGTAGTGGTTGCCGCCGCACTCCCACGCGAACTCCCCGAGAGGGGTGCCCTTCGTCCATGCGAAGGCGTCCGGCTCCGCCAGCTGCGCGTCGGTGTGGAGCGCCACCATGGCCTGAAGCGCCTCGTGCGAGGCGCGCAGCAGGGCGAGCAGCTCGGCGAGGCCCGTGTCCTGCCACTGCTGCCGGAGCTCCTCGTTGAGCGCGGCGAGGTCGCGCCAGCTGTAGCCCTCGGCCGGGATCTCCGGCGAACCGCCGACCGTCCCGTCCGAGTACCACCGCTCGAGCAGGATGTGCCACGCGTGCAGATGCGCCACGACGTCGCGCACGTTCCGATCGCGCCCGTCGCCGGCGAACTCCTCGTCGAGCCGATCCTGCGGCAGAGCGTCGATCAGCGCGAGGAGTTCGGCGAACTCGGCGTCGTTGCGCGCGAGCAGTTCGGAATGCGTGTAGTCCACGACGCCACCGTAGTCCGGTCGCGCCGCCGGGTCACCGGTGCCGTGCCGTCCACTCCTGCAGCCTGTCGAGCGGCCACGTGGTCACGATGCGCTCGGCGGGCACGCCCGCCCGCTCCGCGCGTTCCGCCCCGTAGTCGAGCAGCGACAGCTGCCCGGGGGCGTGCGCGTCGGAGTCGATCGAGAACAGGCATCCGATCTCCAGCGCCAGCGCGATGAGCTCGTCGGGCGGATCCTGCCGCTCCGGGCGCGAGTTGATCTCGACGGCCACGCCGTTGGCGGCGCACGCCTCGAACACGGCGCGCGCGTCGAATGTCGACTGCGGCCTCGTTCCCCGCGAGCCCTCGACGAGCCGGCCGGTCACGTGCCCGAGCACGTCGACATGGGGATCGGATGCCGCGGCCACCAGTCGCCGCGTCATCGGGGCGCGCTCCATCCGCAGCTTCGAGTGGGCCGAGGCGACGACGACGTCGAGCTCGTCGAGGAGGTCGGGCTCCTGGTCGAGGGCGCCGTCGTCGAGGATGTCCACCTCGATCCCCGAGAGGAGCGTGAAGCCCTCGCCCCCCATGCCCGCCACCACCTCGAGCTGCTCGCGCAGCCGTTCCGGCGAGAGCCCGTTGGCGACGCGCAGTCGCGGCGAGTGGTCGGTGAGCGCCAGGTACTCGTGGCCCAGGGCGCGGGCAGCGGCGACCATCAGGTCGATCGAGGTGAGCCCGTCCGACCACTCGCTGTGCGAGTGCAGGTCGCCGCGCAGCTGCGGGCGCAGCTGCGACGCGATGTGCACGCCGGCCCGCTCGCGCAGGTCGGCGAGATAGGCGGGGACGTCGCCGCGGAGGGCCTCCTGGATGACGGCGTAGGTCGAGTCGCCGATCCCCTTGCGGCGGCGGAGGGATGCGGCATCCCGCAGCTGTTCGTCCGTCAGGCCCGCGATGGCGTCGGCGGCCGCGCGGAACGCCTTGGACTTGTACCTCGACGATCGCTCGCGCTCGAGGAGCGTGGCGATCTCGTTGAGCGCGTCGTGCGGATTCATCGGCCGTCCGCGTCCGGGCCGGGCGTCACCCGGTGGCCAGGGTCGTGCGCTTGACCACGACCGGCACGCTCGCGAGGCGATGGATCGCCCACCCGAAGAGGGTGGCCAGCACGCCCATCCCCGCCGCGAAGAGCGCGACCCCGTAGGCGACGACCGACGTGAACAGGGACGCCCGCAGGAAGGACGCCTGCATCACCGTGGCGCGCACCGGGTCGTCCTGATCGAGCTCGGCGTAGGTCTTGCCGCCGGACGCCTCGAGCGCGTGGTGGTTGATGATGTCGGCCTGCACGTAGGCGGTCACCGGCCCCATGACCTGCTGGCCCTGGAAGGCCGCGGCGTCGTCGGGGATGGTGATGTTCTCGGCGGTGAGCTGGGTGGTCACGCCGATCCAGGCGACGACGCCGACGACGATCAGCAGGATGCCGCCGATGATGCCGAGCACGCCGACGGCCTTCACCAGCCCCACGCTCTTGACCGGGGGCTCGACGGCGTCGGCGGTGGTGGGGGGCACGTCCTCGCTCATGGTTCCTCCGTAGGTCGGGGCGTCTCGTCGCCACGCTAGCGGGGACGCCGAGGCCTGCGGAAGGGCGTGCGCCGTGGAGAAGGCTCGTCAGGAGGCGAGCTCGCGCGTGACCTCGACCCAGCGGTCGAGGGTCGCGAGGGCGGCGCCGCTGTCGATTGCGGCGGCGGAGTCGTCGCGCGCCTCGGCGAGGCGCTCGAGGATCGGTCGCTGCACCTGCGTCGCGTCCTGGAAGAGGCGGTACGCCACGATGCCGGCAGCGGCGTTGAGCAGCACGATGTCGCGCACCGGCCCCTCTTCACCGCCGAGGACCCGGCGGACCACGGCGGCGTTGTGCGCCGGGTCGCCCCCGAGCAGGTCGTCGATGTCGGCGAGCGGGATCCCGAGGTCGCGCGGGTCGAGGTCGTGCTCGTGGATGTCGCCGCGGCTCACCTCCCACAGCCGGCTGTGGCCCGTGGTGGTCAGCTCGTCGAGGCCGTCGTCACCGCGGAAGACGAGGGCGGTCGCGCCGCGGGTGCGGAACACGCCGGTGATGAGCGGCACGCGGTCGAGCTGTGCCACGCCCACGGCGTTCGCCTCGGCGCGCGCCGGGTTGCACAGCGGCCCGAGGAAGTTGAAGACCGTCGGCACCCCGAGCTCGCTGCGGCTGGCACCGGCGTGCTTGAACCCCGGGTGGAACGCCGCGGCCCACGCGAAGGTGATGCCCGCTCGCGGGAGCGCCTCGGCCACCGCCTCGGGCGGGAGCGACAGGTCGACCCCGAGCGCGCCCAGCACGTCCGAGGAGCCCGAGGACGAGCTGGCGGCGCGGTTGCCGTGCTTGACGACCGGGACTCCGGATGCCGCGGCCACGAGCGCCGCCATCGTCGACACGTTCACCGTGCCGAACCGGTCGCCGCCGGTGCCCACGATGTCGAGGACGGCGGGGTCGACGGGAAGGGGAACGGCGGCCTCGAGGATCGCGTCGCGGAAGCCGACGATCTCGTCGACCGTCTCGCCCTTCGCACGGAGGGCGATGAGGAATCCGCTCAGCTGCGACGGCGTCGCCGAGCCCGACATGATCTGCCGCATCGCCCACGTCGACTCCGAGACGCTGAGGTCGCGCCGCTCCAGGAGGGTGGTGAGGATGTCCGGCCAGGTGTACAGCTCCGCCATGAGCAAGAAGCCTAGCCGGGGCGGGCGGATCGGAATCGTTTCGTGACACGGCATGCCACCACGCCCGGTTCTGCGTCTTCACCACGGGTTCCCGGCATTCTCACGGAGTTCTCTTAGGCTGACCTAAGTTCCACGAGGGGCAATGCATGCCTCCCGATGCGAATACCCCGCCTCAGGATCGGCCATAATGGGGAGCGTGACGACCTCCTCAGCGACCTACGCCCAGGCCATGCGGTCCGTCAAGCGGCCCGATCCGGTCGCCGTCGGAACGATCGTGTGGCTCGGCAGCGAGGTGATGTTCTTCGCGGGCCTCTTCGCGATCTACTTCACCCTCCGCAGCACCTCTCCCGATCTGTGGGCGCAAGAGACGCAGCTGCTCAACATCCCGTACGCGACCGTCAACACGATCATCCTCGTGCTGTCGTCGGTCACCTGCCAGATGGGCGTGTTCGCCGCCGAGCGCTTCCAGCCCTACTCCACCCGCAAGCGCGGATGGCTCGGCTGGGGAATGGTCGAGTGGTTCTGGCTGACCTTCGCGCTCGGCGCGATCTTCGTGTCGGGCCAGGTGTGGGAGTACGCGCAGCTCGTCGCCGAGGGCATGCCGATCGACGCGAACTCGTACGCATCGGCCTTCTACCTGACCACCGGCTTCCACGCCCTCCACGTCACCGGCGGCCTGATCGCCTTCCTCCTGGTGATCGGCCGCGCGTACGCCGTCAAGAACTTCGGGCGCAAAGAGATGACGTCCTCGATCGTCGTGTCGTACTACTGGCACTTCGTCGACGTCGTCTGGATCGCCCTGTTCCTCGTCATCTACTTCCTGAAGTAAGAGCGGAGCTGATTCCCGACATGGCACGTGAGACCCCGCGCCGCTCGAATGGCCGCCGCAGCCCCTGGGCTGCCGCCGCGCTCATCGGCATCGGACTGCTGATCACCGGCGGCGTGTACGCCGGTGCGTCGGCAGCCGTCGCCGCCACGACGACCGAGACCACCGTGGCCGCCGCCTCGACCGTCGAAGACGGCAAGCGCCTGTTCCAGGCCAACTGCGCCACCTGCCACGGTCTCGACGTGCAGGGCACGGCCGACGGACCCTCGCTGTACGGCGTCGGCGAGCTCGCGGTGCATTTCCAGATGAGCACCGGCCGCATGCCCCTGCAGATGCAGGGACCGCAGGCCCCGC
Source organism: Microbacterium sp. HJ5 (assembly GCF_054824025.1). Classification (NCBI taxonomy): domain Bacteria; kingdom Bacillati; phylum Actinomycetota; class Actinomycetes; order Micrococcales; family Microbacteriaceae; genus Microbacterium; species Microbacterium sp. HJ5. Next base: position 106,287 of record NZ_JSYE01000004.1, on the reverse strand, counting down.
AGAAGCCGGCGCAGTTCACCGACGAGCAGATCGCCGCAGTCGGCGCCTACATCCAGAGCATCGCCCCCGGGCCCACGTACCCGTCCGACGAGGTGCTCGACGGCAAGGGAAGCGCGGCCGAGGGCGGCGAGCTCTTCCGCATCAACTGCGCGATGTGCCACAACGTCGCCGGCGCCGGCGGAGCGCTCACCGAGGGCAAGTACGCCCCCGCGCTCTACAACACGACTCCGCTGAACATGTACGCGGCGATGGTCACCGGACCGCAGAACATGCCGGTCTTCAACGACATGACGCTGACGACGGAGGAGAAGCGGGACATCATCTCGTACCTGCTGTTCCTGCAGGACACCCAGTCCCCCGGCGGCTTCACGCTCGGATCGCTCGGCCCCGTCTCCGAGGGCCTCTTCATCTGGATCTTCGGCATCGGCTCGCTGATCGCCATCACCGTGTGGATCACGGCGAAGTCCAACTGAACGTACTGACACGCAAGAACTGACGAGGAGCAGCATGGCACACGAGGACGACCCGCTCGAGCACGAGAGGGCTTCCTGGAAGCCCTCCCCCGGGCTCGCCGTCGCGGTCACCGACCCGGTGCACCCGCCCGCGCTCCCGCCGCACCGGGAGCGGATGACCGACAAGGACCCGGCGGCCATGAAGGCCGCCGTGCGTTCGGTGTACACCCTCTTCTATCTCTCGATCGCGGCGAGCATCTGGGCCATCGCGGCCTACATGCTCTTCCCCATCGAGAGCGGCCGGATGACCGACATCCGCAACAACAACCTCTTCATCGGCCTGGGCATCGGCTTCGCCCTCCTGGCCATCGGCGTCGCCGCGATCCACTGGTCGAAGGCGATCATGTCCGACCGCGAGTTCGTCGAGCCCCGTCACGCCACGCGCGGCCGCGACTCCACGCGCGCCGCGGCGATCCAGGCGTTCTCCGACGCGAACGACGACTCGGGCTTCGGCCGTCGCACGATGATCCGCAACTCGATGATCGCCGCGCTCGTGGCCTCGGTCGCTCCCGCGATCGTGCTCTTCCGCGGACTCGCGCCGCAGGACACGCCTGAGCACCCCAACGGCGGCAACCCGGTCTACCTCCTCCAGCACACGATGTGGAAGGAGGGCTCGCGCCTCGCGCACGACCCGACCGGCGAGCCGATCCGCGCAGCGGACGTCACGCTGGGCTCCGCCGTGCACGTCATCCCCGAAGAACTCGCCGAGCTGTCGCACAGCAGCGGCTACCTCGAGGAGAAGGCCAAGGCGATCGTGCTCCTCATGCGCCTCCTGCCCGAGCAGCTCACGGAGTCGCCGGAGCGCGCCGACTGGTCGTACGACGGCATCGTGGCCTACTCCAAGGTCTGCACGCACGTCGGCTGCCCCGTCGCCCTGTACGAGCAGCAGACCCACCACCTGCTCTGCCCGTGCCACCAGTCGCAGTTCGACGTGACCGACGCCGCGAAGGTCATCTTCGGCCCGGCCGCGCGTCCGCTGCCCCAGCTGCCGATCACGGTCGACGACGAGGGCTACCTCGTCGCACGCAGCGACTTCACCGAACCCGTCGGTCCGAGCTTCTGGGAGCGTCACTGATCATGACCACGACCCACCCCACCGAGAACCTCACTCGGGAGCCGGCGTCGTATGCGGAGGCTCCCGCTGCCCGCGACAAGCCGCTCGGCGGCCGCTTCGTCGGCGCCGCGTCGAACTACATCGACGAGCGCACCAGCCTCTCGGGCTTCGTCAAGGAGCTCGGGCGCAAGATCTTCCCCGACCACTGGTCGTTCATGCTCGGCGAGATCGCGCTGTGGAGCTTCGTCGTCGTCCTGCTGACGGGAACGTTCCTGACGTTCTTCTTCCAGGCGTCGATGGTCGAGACCCACTACGAGGGCGCGTACCTGCCGATGCGGGGCATCGAGATGTCGGCGGCCATGGCCTCGACGCTCGAGATCTCGTTCGACCTGCGCGGCGGACTGCTCGTCCGTCAGATGCACCACTGGGCGGCGCTCGTGTTCATCGCCGGCATCGGCGTGCACATGCTGCGCGTGTTCTTCACCGGCGCGTTCCGCAAGCCCCGCGAGCTCAACTGGGTGATCGGCTTCATCCTGTTCATCCTCGCCCTGGGCGAGGGCTTCACCGGCTACTCGCTCCCCGACGACGTTCTGTCGGGCAACGGTCTCCGGATCATCGACGGCATGGTCAAGGGCATCCCGCTGATCGGCACCTGGACCTCGTTCCTGCTGTTCGGCGGCGAGTTCCCGGGCACCGCCATCGTGGGGCGCCTCTACTCGCTGCACATCCTGCTGCTTCCCGCCATCCTCGTCGGCCTGCTCGTGCTCCACCTCATGCTGATGGTGATCAACAAGCACACCCAGTTCGGCGGCCCCGGCCGATCCAACAGCAACGTCGTCGGCTACCCGATGATGCCGGTCTACATGTCGAAGATGGGCGGGTTCCTCTTCATCACGTTCGGCGTGATCGCTCTCATCGCGGCGCTGTTCACGATCAACCCGATCTGGAACTACGGCCCCTACGACCCGTCGCCCGTGTCGGCGGGAACGCAGCCCGACTGGTACATCGGCTTCGCCGACGGCGCCCTGCGCCTCGTGCCCCCGGGCTGGGAGTTCGTGTTCCTCGGCCACACGTGGTCGTTCAACATCCTCGTTCCGCTGGTGGGTCTCGGGCTCTTCATCCTGGTCGTGCTCATCTACCCCTTCATCGAGGCGTGGGTGACCGGCGACAAGCGCGAGCACCACATCGCTCAGCGTCCTCGCAACGCCCCGACCCGCACCGCCATCGGCGCGGCCGGCGTGACGTTCTACGCGGTGCTGTGGGCGGCGGCGGCGTCCGACATCATCGCGACCCACTTCTGGCTCACGATGGAGGGTGTCATCCACACGCTCCAGGCGCTCCTCGTCATCGGCCCGATCGTGGCGTACTTCGTCGCGAAGCGCATGGCCATCGCGCTGCAGAAGAAGGACCGCGAGATCGCCCTGCACGGCTACGAGTCCGGACGCATCGTGCGCCTCCCCGGCGGCGAGTACATCGAGGTCCACCAGCCGGTCGACGAGTACGAGCGGTACAAGCTGGTCGACTTCGAGAACTACGAGCCGCTCGTCGTGCGCCCGAACGCCAAGGGACGCATCCCGTGGCACGAGAACGTCCGAGCTTCCATCTCGCGCTGGTTCTTCGAGGACCGCCTCGCCCCCGTCACCCAGACGGAGCTCGATGAGGCGCTCGCGCACCAGCACCACGCCCTCGACCACATCGCCGAGGAAGAGGACGCCGAGATCCAGGGCGCCCACGAGCGCGCCGGTGTGCCGGACGCACCTCACGTGCCGATCGACGACGGTCGCAACACCGAGACCGCCGTCCGCCCGACGAACGTCATCGTTCCCGAGGACGGCGAGAAGAAGCCCCGCAACCGCGAGAAGGAGTCCGGCCAGTAGGTCGCATTCCTGCCTGAACGCCCCGGCACGGCCCTCACGGGTCGCCGCCGGGGCGTTCTGCGTGGCAGCTGTCTCGCACCGAAGCCCCGGGGCATTCGGCAGGAATGCGCGGGTGCGTGTCCGGGTGCCGGGTGCCGCACGGCGCGCGGCCGCCCTAGCGTGGATCCCATGACGACGACAGCTCTCGACTACTTCGCCGCCAAGCTCGCACTCGAGACGGACGCCTCGGATGTCTACGCCGCGCAGAAGGCGGGCGAGGGTTTCGTCCTCGTCGACGTGCGCGGCGACGAGGCGTGGACGCAGGGCCGCATCACCGGCGCCGTCCACCTCCCGCATCAGCAGATCGCGGAGCGCGCGCTCGTCGAGCTCGATCGCGAGGTTCCCGTGGTGGTCTACTGCTGGAGCCCCGGCTGCAACGGCGGGGCGAAGGGCGCACTCGCGTTCGCGAAGCTCGGGTTCCAGGTGCGGGAGATGATCGGCGGCTACGAGTACTGGATCCGCGAAGGGCAGCCGATCGAGAACGACGAGGGTCCGCTCCCCCGCGTTTTCGACCCGCAGGTCATGGTGGTCCGCCGGCCGGTGACGCGCTGAGCGGCCTCACACGCCCCGTGAGCCGTCGTCTCAGGCCGACTCGAGGCCCTCGGTGAACCGCGCCGCAGCCGCGCCGTAGAAGGACGTCTGGCTGTTCACGGAGAAGGGCTCCGGATGCCCCACCTCGACGTCGCAGATCACCACGGTGACGTTGTCGCGTGTGCCGGCCGACAGTCCGAGTTCCACCGCGGCGCCGGCGGCGTGCGCGGCGTCGTCGTGACGCGTGATCACCTCGGCGATTTCGTCCTGCGGCACGTAGTCGGTCAGGCCGTCGCTGCACAGGAGCCAGCGATCGCCCGCGCGGGCCTCGTGCTCGACCACGGTCACCCGGTCTCGCTCGCCGCCGCTGAGCGACGCGGTGATGAGATTGCGTCGTGGGTGGGAGGCGGCATCCGCCTCAGTCACCAGCCCGCGCTCCACGAGCGCCTGCACGTATGAGTCATCGCGCGTCTGCTGGGTCATCACACCGTCCCGAAGCAGATACGCGCGCGAGTCCCCGGTGTGGGCGAGCAGCAGCGTGTCGTCCTCCGACACGAAGACGCCCGTGAACGTCGTGGCCATGCCGTGCAGGGCCGGGTCGCGCTCGACGTGGGCCCGCAGGTCCCAGTTCGCGGCGCGGACGCTCACCGCGAGAGTGTCGGCGTCGACCGAACCGACGCGGCCGGCGGCGAGCCGGTGCACGAACGCCGCCGATGCGAGGTCGCCTGCGGGGCCGCCGCCGACACCGTCCGCCACGGCACCGCCCCAGGGCGCGGTGAAGGCGGCGTCCTGATTGACGGGTCGATACGCGCCCGTGTCGGACACGGCGGCGGCGCGGAGCCGCACGCGGGAGGGCCGCAATGGCACGATCAGCGCGCGAAGTACCCGCGGTAGTACTCGTAGACCCAGCCGACGATGGCGACCACGAACACCCCGACGCCGATGGGCACCATCCAGGCGCCGACAGCGAGACCGATCATCGCGAGCGCCGCCGAGAAGGCGAGCACGATGGGCCACCACGACCAGGGGCTGAACTCGCCCAGCTCGGGGTCGCCGTCGTCGATGTCGGACGTCAGGATGTCTTCGGGAAGCTCGCCGCCCTGCGCGTGGTGCACGCGTCCGATGTAGAACGCGATCAGGGCACCCATCAGCGCGGTGAACAGCAGCGCGACGCTGCCGACCCACTCGATCGAAAGGGTGATCGTGTCCCAGTACGACTGGCTGCCGGTGAGATTCGTGTCCCAGTGCGAGAGCAGGTTCCACGCCGTATAGACGACGAACATCAGGCCGAAGAACGCGGCGAGCAGCCACCAGAGTCCGGTGTTGGTGCGCACTTACTTCACCTCTCCCTCGGCGAGGTCGACAACCGGGGCTTCGGGCGCATCCTTCGCGGGGCCGACGCCGACGGGGATCCCCGCCTCGGGGTGGTTGAGGTCGAACGCGGGACGCTCGCTGCGGATGCGCGGGATCGACGTGAAGTTGTGACGCGGCGGCGGGCAGGAGGTCGCCCACTCGAGCGATGCGCCGTAGCCCCACGGGTCGTTCACGGTGACGCGCGGCGCCTTGCGGGCCGTGATCCACACATTGAACAGGAACGGGATCATCGAAGCGCCGAGCAGGATCGCGCCGACGGTCGAGACCTGATTCTGCCACGTCCAGCCGTCTGCGGCCGAGTAGTCGGCGTAGCGACGCACCATGCCGTCGACGCCCAGCCAGTGCTGGATGAGGAAGGTCATGTGGAAGCCGATGAACAGCATCCAGAAGTGGACCATGCCGAGACGCTCGTTGAGCATCTTGCCCGTCCACTTCGGCCACCAGAAGTAGAACCCGGCGAACATCGCGAACACGACGGTGCCGAAGACGACGTAGTGGAAGTGCGCGACGACGAAGTACGAGTCCGACAGCGCGAAGTCGAGCGGCGGCGACGCGAGGATCACGCCGGTGAGGCCACCGAACACGAACGAGACCAGAAAGCCGAGGGCGAAGACCATCGGGGTCTCGAACGTGACCGATCCGCGCCACAGGGTGCCGATCCAGTTGAAGATCTTCACGCCGGTGGGCACCGCGATGAGCATCGTCATCAGGGCGAAGAACGGCAGTAGCACCGCGCCGGTGACGTACATGTGGTGCGCCCACACCGCGACGGAGAGGGCGGCGATCGCGATCGTCGCGTACACGAGGGTCTTGTAGCCGAAGATCGGCTTGCGGCTGAACACCGGGAAGATCTCGGACACGATGCCGAAGAACGGCAGCGCGATGATGTACACCTCTGGATGGCCGAAGAACCAGAAGAGGTGCTGCCACAGCAGGACGCCACCGTTGGCGGGGTCGTAGATGTGGGCGCCGAGAACGCGGTCGGCGGCGGCGGCGAGGATCGCTGCGGCGAGCACCGGGAACGCCATCAGCACCAGGATGCTGGTGATCAGCGTGTTCCACGAGAAGATCGGCATGCGCCACATGGTCATGCCGGGCGCGCGCATGGTGATGATCGTCGTGATGAAGTTCACGGCGCCGAGGATGGTGCCGAAACCGCTCATGCCGAGACCGAGCATCCAGAGGTTGCCGCCGGCACCTGGCGAGAAGCTGGCGTTGGCCAGCGGCTGATAGGCGAACCAGCCGAACGCCGCCGCACCCTGCGGGGTGAGGAAGCCGGCGACGGCGATGGTCGAGCCGAACAGGAACAGCCAGAAGGCGAAGGCGTTCAGTCGCGGGAACGCGACGTCGGGCGCACCGATCTGCAGGGGCAGGATCGCGTTGGCGAAGCCGGCGAAGAGCGGCGTCGCGAACATGAGCAGCATGATCGTGCCGTGCATCGTGAACAGCTGGTTGTACTGCTCCTTCGTCGGGATGATCTGCATCCCCGGCTCGAAGAGCTCAGCACGGATGATCAGCGCCATCACTCCACCGAGGAGGAAGAAGATGACGGACGAGATGAGGTACAGGTAGCCGATCGTCTTGTGGTCGGTGGAGGTGATCCACTTGACGATGATGTTGCCCTTCTGCTCGACGCGCGTGGCGCTGAGCAGCGCTGCCTGGCGAGGGGGCAGCGTGGTGGGGCGACCCTGCGTCTTCTCCTGAAGCGGAAGCGTCGTCGCCATGATCAGTGGTCTCCCTCGGAGCTCGCACCCGTTCCGGGCAGATTCTGGAGTCGGTCGTACTCGTCGTTGATGTCACCGGTCTGGCCGGCGTCGCGCAGCGACTCGAGGTACTCCTCGTACTCGGCCTCGCTGACGACCTCGACGTTGAACAGCATCATCGAGTGGTACTGGCCGCACAGCTCGGCGCACTTGCCGGCGTACTCGCCCTCGCGAGTGGGCGTGAACGACCAGTAGTTGTCCTTCCCGATGTACATGTCCTTCTTGTACAGGAAGTCGATGATCCAGAACGAGTGGATCACGTCGCGGGACTGCAGCTTGATCTTGACCGTCTTGTCGACGGGGAGCACGAGCGTCGGCAGCTCGCTGGTGATGTTGCCCTCGTCGTCGGTCTGGGCCTGGACGCCCATCGACCACACGGTGTCGTCGTCGGACTCGCCGTCGTACTGGAAGTCCCAGGCCCACTGCTTGCCGATGGCCACGATCGAGACGTCGGGCTCTTCGGTCTGCGTCTCGAGGATCGTCTGGTCGCGCGCGGTGAAGGCGAAGAACCCGATCACGAGGATGAGCGGCACGATCGTGTAGAAGATCTCGATCGGCATGTTGTAGCGCAGCTGGACGGGCAGGCCGACCTGGCCACGGCGACGGCGGTACGCAATCGCTGCCCAGCCCATGAGGCCCCACGTGATGACGCCGACGGCGAGCAGCACGATCCAGGAGTTCACCCAGAGACCGGCGACCATATCGGTGTGGTTCGTGGCGGGCTGACCGCTCTCGACGAACCCGGGCAGGAAGCCGTGCAGCTCCGTCGGGGTGCATCCGGCGAGTACTGCGGCCGTTGCGATCCCGACGGGGAGAACGGCCCAGCGGATACGACGTTTCGAGGGCACGGTGCGCCTTTCCGGATCGCGAACAGGACTCTTGCCAGTCTAGGGCAAGCGCTCAGGGGATTCGGGCCATCCGCTCAGGTTGAAACGACGCGCGCAGACGGAAAACCGCAGGCCCGGGCCCTCCGAAGAGGGCACCGGGCCTGCGGGAAATTCTGCGCGATCAGTGGAAGCTGTCGCCGCAGGCGCAGCTGCCGGCCGCGTTCGGGTTGTCGATCGTGAACCCCTGCTCGGAGATGGTGTCCTTGAAGTCGATCGTCGCGCCGTCGAGGTACGGCACGCTCATGTCGTCGACGATGACCTCGACGCCGTCGAAGTCCACCGTCTTGTCGCCGTCGAGGTACCGCTCGTCGAAGTAGAGCTGGTAGATGAGGCCGCTGCAGCCGCCCGGCTGGACGGCGACGCGCAGACGCAGGTCGTCGCGGCCCTCTTGCGAGAGGAGGCTCTTCACCTTGAGCGAAGCGGCATCGGTCAGCTGGACGCCGTGCTCGCTGACGGACGGGTCGGTCGACAGTGCAGTGTCGGTCATGGCACTCCTCCGGACGGGCCGCGGACGCGGCGGGATGCTGCGATTCTACGCCCGTACTCCGTGAACGGGCTCCGAGCCGGGCGTGTCAGCCCTGGCCGGCGCGCGCGTCGAGCTTCTCGAGGAGCAGCGCCTCCGAGAGCACCGCGTTGCGGAACGTCTCGAGGTGCAGCGACTCGTTGGGGCTGTGCGCCCGCGCGTGCGGATCCTCGACGCCCGTCACGAGGATCTGCGCACCGGGGAACTCGCGCACGAGGTCGGCGATGAACGGGATCGATCCCCCGACGCCGATGTCGACCGACTCCACGCCGTACCCCTCGTGGAGCGCCTCACGCGCCGCGGCGACCGCCCAGCCCGACGTGTCGACGAGGAACGGGTTGCCGTAGTCCTGGTCGGTGAACGTGAGCTCCGCGCCGAAGGGTGCGTGGGCGCGCAGGTGCGCCTCGATCGCGGCATACGCCTCGCGCGCATCCTGACCGGGTGCGATCCGGGCGCTGATCACCACCGAGACCTCGGGGCTCAGGGTGTTCGACGCGTTGGCGACGCTCGGCGCGTCGATGCCCGTCACCGTGATCGACGGCTTGTTCCAGATGCGGCTGAGGATCGTGCCCCGTCCGATCGGCGAGACGCCGGCCGGGAGCCCGGCCTCGTCGCGCAGCGTCTCCTCGCTGTACGCCGGGGTGTCGGCATCCCGCTTCGTGAGTCCCTCGACGGCGACCGCGCCGTCCTCGTCCCACAGTGTGGCGAGCAGCGTCACCGTGGCCATCATGGCGTCGGGCACGGCGCCGCCGAACATGCCCGAGTGCGAGGCGTGCTCGAGCGTCTTGACGCGCATCGTGAAGCGCGTGTTGCCGCGCAGCGACACGGTGAGCGCCGGGGTCTTGTCGTCCCAGTTGCCGGAGTCCGCGACCACGATGACGTCCGCGCGCAGCGCGTCGGCGTTGTCGGAGAGGAACTGCGCGAACGAGCGCGAGCCCGCCTCCTCCTCCCCTTCGAAGAACAGCGCGACGCCGAGGTCGAAGTCGTCGCCGATCGCCTCCTTCAGTGCGCGCAGCGCCGCCAGGTGTGCCATCACGCCGGCCTTGTCGTCGGCGGCGCCGCGGCCGTAGAGGCGACCGCCGCGGACGGTCGGCTCGAACGGCGCCGACTCCCACAGCGCCTCGTCGCCGACCGGCTGCACGTCGTGGTGGGCGTACAGGAGGATCGTGGGGCGCCCGTTGCGGGCGGCTCGCGTCGCGAGCACCGCGGGCTGGCCCTGCTCGTCGGTGCCGGGGATGCCGGCGCGACGGATCTCCACGGTCTCGAACAGGCCCGTGGCGCGAACCAGGTCGGCGACGGCCTCGGCGCTGCGCTGCACCGGCTCGGGGTCGAAGCCCGGGAAAGCGACCGACGGGATGCGCACGAGCGCGCCGAGGTCGGCGAGGGCGGAGGGGATGCCGGATGCCGCGGCGTCGCGCACAGCATCCTGTCGGGAGAGGTCAGAGGTCATGCGGGTAATCTTAAGTGCACCCCCTTCTGACGCACTCCCGAGGATCATCGTGGCCAAGAACTCCGCAGCACCCGCGTCCAACGACGTCCCCTCCGAGGGAACGGTCCTCAACGGCGTGCCCGTCGGCGGCGCCGGCGGAAAGGGACGCGCGACGCCGACCCGCGCCGAGCAGGAGGCCGCGCGCAAGCGGCCCCTCGTCCCGGACACCAAAGAGGCCAAGGCCCGCGCCCGCGCCGAGCTCCAGACGCAGCGCGAGAAGGCCCGCGTCGGCATGGCCGCCGGCGACCCGAAGTACCTCCCCGCCCGCGACCAGGGCCCGCAGCGCAAGTTCGTGCGCGACTACGTCGACGCCGGCTGGCACCTCGGCGAGGCTGTCATGCCGGCCATGGTCGTGGTGATCCTCGCGACTTTCATCCCCGTGCCCGAAGTGCAGTACTACTCGTTCGTCGCGCTGTGGATCTTCATCATCTTCGTCGTCGGCGACATGGTGCTGACGTCGATCAACGCCAAGCGCGCCGTCAAGGCGAAGTTCGGCGCCGACAAGGTCGAGAAGGGCCTCGGCTGGTACGCCGCGATGCGCACCGTCCAGATGCGCTTCCTGCGTCTGCCCAAGCCACAGGTCAAGCGCGGTCAGCGTCCGGTCTGATCCGGCGCGTCCGCGGGCGACGAAGAAGAGCCGAGCGGATGCCGCGCCTCAGCCGCGCCGTGACAGGCCGCGGTTGATCTGCCGGGCCCACAGCGGGCCTCGGTAGAGGAACGCGGTGTAGCCCTGCACGAGCGTGGCGCCGGCATCCTGCCGCTCTCGCACGTCGTCGGCGGTCTCGACGCCGCCGACGGAGATCACGCAGAAGTCGGACGGCACCGCCGCGCGCACCAGCCGCAGCACCTCCAGGGCGCGCTGCTTGAGCGGCGCACCCGAGAGGCCTCCGGCTCCGGCCGCCTCGACCACCGAGGCGTCGGTCGCGAGGCCGTCGCGCGAGATCGTCGTGTTCGTCGCGATGAGCCCCGCGAGCCCGAGGTCGACGGCCAGTTGCGCGACGGCGGTCACCTCGTCGTCCGGGAGGTCGGGGGCGATCTTCACGAGGAGCGGCGTCGCGCCGGCGGCGGAGTGCACCGCCTCGAGCAGCGGCCGTAGGGTCTCGACGGCCTGCAGGCCGCGCAGTCCCGGGGTGTTCGGCGACGAGACGTTGACGACGAGGTAGTCGGCGAGCGGCGCGAGGAGCGTCGCACTGCGGACGTAGTCGGCGGTCGCATGATCGACGTCGACCACGCGGCTCTTGCCGATGTTCACGCCGATCACGCCGCGGCGGCGACGTCGGCGGAGCTTCTCCAGCCGGCGGGCCGCGGCCTCGGCGCCGTGGTTGTTGAAGCCCATGCGGTTGACCACGGCCCGGTCGGGGATGAGGCGGAACAGGCGCGGGCGCGGGTTCCCCTCCTGCGGCACGGCGGTGAGCGTGCCGACCTCGACGTGGCCGAAGCCGAGTGCGAAGAGCCCGGCGGCGCCCTTGACGTCCTTGTCGAAACCCGCGGCCACGCCGAACGGCGAGTCGAAGCGCAGGCCGAGCGCCGTCGTCGTCAGCGCGGGATCGGGTGTGGTCGCCGCGCGGGCCGCCCACGAGAACGGGGCGACGCCGAGGACGCGGATCACGGCCATCGCCGCGTGGTGGGCCGTCTCGGGGTCCATGCGCGAGAGGACGGTCCGGAAGAGGAGGGGATACATCCCGACCAGGCTATCCGGTCGCCCCCGCTGTCACCGACGCGCGGTCCCCTGCGCGCCTGGGTGCCGAGGGCTCGCGGATCACCGGTTCCGGACCGGCGGATCGGTCGTTCGTGACCTCTCGGCTCCGGAGGGGACGCTCAGTCGGCGCGGCGGACCGGACGGTCCTGGTGGTCGACGCGCAGCTGGTCGATCGCCGACTCGAAGTCCTCCAGCGAGTCGAACGCCTGGTAGACGCTCGCGAACCGCAGGTAGGCGACCTCGTCGAGCTCCCGCAGCGGGCCGAGGATCGCGAGCCCGATCTCGTTCGTGTCCAGCTGCGAGGCTCCGGTCTGCCGGACGGTCTCCTCGACGGTCTGCGCGAGGACGGCCAGGTCGGCCTCGGTCACGGGACGACCTTGGCACGCCTTGCGAACCCCCGACATCACCTTCTCGCGGCTGAACGGCTCGATCACGCCGGAGCGCTTGATCACGTTGAGGCTCGCGGTCTCGATCGTCGTGAAGCGGCCGCCGCACTCAGGGCACTGTCGACGGCGGCGGATGCTGAGACCGTCGTCGCTGGTGCGGGAGTCGATCACTCGCGAGTCGGAATGGCGGCAGAACGGGCAATGCATGGCAGAGACAGACTACGCCCGGTCGACGACGGGCGACTCGAAGCGCGCCACCACGGCCTCGCCGTGCGCGGGGAGGGCTTCGGCCTCGGCCAGCACGACGATCGCCTCGCGGACGGCGTCGAGCGCGGCCCGGTCGTACTCGATGACCTGCTGCGGGCGCAGGAACGTCGCCGCAGACAGGCCCGCGGAGTAGCGCGCCTGTCCCCCGGTCGGAAGGACGTGGTTGCTGCCCGCGAGATAGTCGCCCAGGCTGACGGGCGAGTCGGGGCCGACGAACACCGCGCCCGCATGGACGAAGTCCTCCGGCCGCGGGTCGGCGAGGTGCAGCTCGAGGTGCTCGGGCGCGTACGCATTGCTGAAGGCCGTCGCCGCCGCGAGGTCGTCGACCAGCACGATGGCGGACTGCGGCCCGGCGAGGGCCGCGGCGACACGCGCTGCGTGCCGCGTGGCCTCCGCGCGCGGGCCGATCTCGGCGGCGACCGCCCGGGCGAGCACCTCCGACGCGGTGACGAGCACCGCCGACGCCTGCTCGTCGTGCTCCGCCTGGCTGATGAGGTCGACTGCGACGAGGCGCGGGTCGGCGCTCTCGTCGGCGACGATGAGGATCTCTGTCGCGCCGGCTTCGGCATCCGTTCCGACGAGCCCCGTGACCGCGCGCTTGGCGGCGGCCACGAAGTTGTTGCCGGGGCCGGTCACGACGTCGACGGGGTCGAGCTCCAGCGCATTCACGCCGTGCGCGAGGGCCCCGATCGCGCCCGCGCCGCCCATGGCGTAGACCTCCTCCACGCCGAGCAGCTTGGCCGCACCGAGGATGACGGGGTGGACCCGTCCGCCGTGGTCGCGCTGCGGCGGCGAGGCGAGGGCGATCTCGGAGACGCCGGCGACCTGGGCCGGCACGACGTTCATCACGACGCTCGACGGATAGACCGCCTTGCCGCCGGGAACGTAGAGCCCCACGCGCCGCACCGGCTGCCAGCGCTGTGTCACGCGGGCACCGGGGCCGAGCTCTGTCGTCTGCGGGGCGGGCACCTGAGCACCGGATGCCTCGCGCACACGCGTGATCGCCTCTTCGAGCGCCACGCGCACCGCAGGGTCGAGCGAGGCCAGCGCCTCGTCGAGGTGATCGGCCGGCACGCGGATCGCGTGACCCGTCACCCCGTCGAATCGCTCGGCCTGATCGCGGAGCGCCGTCTCGCCGTGTGACGCGACGTCGGCCACGATCCGCGCGGCGATGGACAGCGCCTCCTCACGCGCGGCGGTCGCGCGCGGCACCGCTGTGAGCAGTTCCGCGGGCGAGAGCGCGCGCCCGCGCAGGTCGATCGTCCGGAGCATCCTTCTACGGTAGCCGTGCGCGCGGGGGCGTCAGCCCCGCGTGACGCCGGAGACGTCGTGCAGGTAGCCGATGCGGCCGTCCTCGTGGCGCACCACGAAGGCCTCACCGCGATCCTCGATGACCAGCGCCCACGCCGTCGGTCCGATCCGGAACACCGGGATCCCGATCTCATCGACCACGTCGCGCTCTTCGGGCACGAGCGCCCAGAACGCCTGGTGGCGGGCGGCCGGCTCGGAGGCCGGCTCGGCCGTCGTGGTCGGCGACTCGACGGGCTCGAAGGTGTCCCGGGTCTGGACGGGCTCGAACGCGGTGGTGGCCGCGGTCACGGGAGCGTCGTCGCGGGCCTCATCGCCTCGCGGGACGTCGGCACCATACGCCGGCTGGTCGGCGGGAGGGGCGTACGCCGCGAAGCCGTCGGTCTCGGAAGCGCGCGGAGCGGCTGCGGGACGCGGCGACACCGGGCGGATCGGACGCGCGTTGCGGTGGGCGGGCACCTCGGGACGACCGCGGAAGTCCTGCTCGATCGACGGGATGAGGGGGCCGAAGACCGTCAGCACGACGCCGATCAGCATCAGGACGAGTTCCACCCAGATGACCCACGTGCGGGCCCAGACGCCGTTCTCGATCGCGAAGGCGACGGTCTCCCACACCAGCTGCAGCCACACGATCGAGGCGACCGAGAAGGCGACCGAGGCGAACTGGTCGATGCCGAGCGATCCGACACGGCGGATCCCCTCGGGCGACAGGCGTCGCAAGACGATGAGGAAGACGGCTGCGGTCGGCACGCCGATCGAGAGGATCCAGAAGATGTGCCACGTCCAGACCGAGTTGAACCGGCCCTCGTCGATCGAGAAGAACGAGACGATGAAAGCGACGAGCCAGACGCCGACGAGAACGACCTCGCGGATCGAGAACGGTCCGACACCGTACTGCGGGGGCTCCTCGGTGTGCACTGACGCCTCTTCGACGTCGAAATCCTCGTTCAGCTGATCGTCGGTCACGATATTCCCTTCCGGCCGCGCTCGGCGGCGTACGTCGTTGTCATGCTACTCACGCCTCATGAGACGGAAATGAGATGGCGATGCGTTTCAGCCGAGGCATTGCGGGCCCAGAAGACCCTTGAGCTCGCCGTAGAGATCGGCCGTCAGCCGGACCTGGTGCGGGATCTCGAAGACCTTCGCGACCGAGCCGGAATGCAGCTTCACCGTCACCTCGGTCTCACCCGGGTGGCGGTCGAGCATCTGCCGGAGTTCTCCGACGATCGCCTCGTTCGCCCGCCGTTCGGGCATGACGAGGACCAGCGGCCCTGAGGCATCCATCGTCCCGAGATCCGGCGCGAACGCGGACTGGGCGTGCAGATTCAGGCCGTCGTCGCGGCGTGAGACGCGCCCGCGCACCACGAGGATCGAGTCGGCGACGAGCATCGAGCTGAACTCGGTGTAGGTCTTGCCCATGAACATGACCGTGACCTCGCCGTTGAAGTCCTCGACGGTGATCATGCCGTAGGGATTGCCGCTCGCCTTGGCCACGCGGTGCTGCACGCTGGTCACGAGGCCGGCCACCGTCACCTGGTCGCCGTCGTCGACGTCTTCGGATGACAGCAGGTCGTGGATGCTCGTCGAGGCGTGCTTCGCGAGCGGGATCTCGAGGCCGGCCAGCGGGTGGTCCGACACGTAGAGGCCGAGCATCTCGCGCTCGAACGCCAGTTTGTCCTTCTTGGTGAACTCCGGGCGCGGCGGGACCTTGGGCGGCACGACCTCCTCGGCCTGGTCGTACAGGCTGTCGAAGTCGAACCCGATCGCGCCCTGCGCCTCGTTGCGCTTGCGGTCGACCGCCGCCTCGGTCGCGTCTTCGTGGACCTCGAGGAGCGCGCGGCGCGTGTCGCCCATCGAGTCGAAGGCGCCCGCCTTGATGAGCGACTCGATCGTGCGCTTGTTCGCGACGTGGACCGGCACCTTGCCGAGGAAGTCGTGGAACGACGTGAACCCCGCGTCTTTGCGGGAGGCGACGATGCCGTCGACGACGTTCGCGCCGACGTTGCGCACCGCTCCGAGGCCGAAGCGGATGTCTTCGCCGACGGCGGCGAAGTAGCGGATGGACTCCCCCACGTCGGGCGGGAGCACCTTGATGCCCATGCGGCGGCACTCGTTGAGGTACACCGCCATCTTGTCCTTGGAGTCGCCGACACTCGTGAGCAGGGCGGCCATGTACTCGGCGGGGTAGTGCGCCTTGAGGTAGGCCGTCCAGTACGACACGAGACCGTAGGCGGCGGAGTGCGCTTTGTTGAAGGCGTAATCCGAGAAGGGCAGCAGGATGTCCCACAGGGCCGTGATCGCGGCCTCGCCGTAACCGCGCTCCTTCATGCCCCCCGAGAAGCCTTCGTACTGCTTGTCGAGCTCGGACTTCTTCTTCTTGCCCATCGCGCGGCGCAGGATGTCTGCTTGACCGAGCGAGAAGCCCGCCACCTTCTGGGCGATGGCCATGACCTGCTCCTGATAGATGATCAGGCCGTAGCTGATGTCGAGGATGTCCTTGAGGGGCTCTTCGAGCTCGGGGTGGATCGGCGTGACCGGCTGCTGGCCGTTCTTGCGCAGCGCGTAGTTGATGTGGGAGTTGGCGCCCATCGGCCCGGGGCGGTACAGCGCGATCACGGCCGAGACGTCTTCGAAGTTGTCGGGCTTCATGAGCCGGAGGAGTGACCGCATCGGCCCGCCGTCGAGCTGGAACACGCCGAGTGTGTCGCCGCGCGTGAGCAGCTCGTACGCGGCGCGGTCATCGAGCTCGAGGTGCTCGAGGTCGAGCTCCTCCCCCCGGTTCATGCGGATGTTGTCGAGGGCGTCGGAGATGATCGTGAGGTTGCGCAGCCCCAGGAAGTCCATCTTGATGAGGCCGAGCGACTCACAGGACGGGTAGTCGAACTGCGTGACGATCTGGCCGTCCTGCTCGCGGCGCATGATCGGGATGATGTCGAGCAACGGCTCGCTCGACATGATGACGCCGGCGGCGTGCACACCCCACTGGCGCTTGAGGCCCTCGAGACCCAGCGCGCGGTCGAACACCGTCTTGGCCTCGCCGTCGGTGTCGATGAGCGCACGGAACTCGCTCGCCTCTTTGAAGCGCGGGTGCTCCTTGTCGTACATGCCGCTCAGCGGCATGTCCTTGCCCATGACGGCCGGCGGCATCGCCTTGGTGAGGCGCTCGCCCATGCTGAACGGGAAGCCGAGCACGCGTCCCGCGTCTTTCAGGGCCTGCTTCGACTTGATGGTGCCGTACGTGACGATCTGCGCGACACGCTCCGAGCCGTACTTCTCCGTGACGTAGTCGATGACCTCGCCGCGACGGCGGTCGTCGAAGTCGACGTCGAAGTCGGGCATCGAGACGCGGTCGGGGTTGAGGAAGCGCTCGAAGATCAGACCGTGCTCGAGCGGATCGAGATCGGTGATGCGCATCGCGTAGGCGACCATCGAACCGGCCCCGGACCCGCGGCCCGGACCGACGCGGATGCCGTTGTCCTTGGCCCAGTTGATGAAGTCGGCGACGACGAGGAAGTAGCCCGGGAAGCCCATCTGCAGGATGATGCCGGTCTCGTACTCCGCCTGCTTGCGGACCTTGTCGGGGATGCCGCCGGGATAGCGGTAGTGCAGGCCCGCCTCGACCTCTTTGACGAGCCAGCTGTCTTCGGTCTCCCCCTCGGGGACCGGGAAGCGCGGCATGTAGTTCGCGCTGGTGTTGAACTCGACCTCGCACCGCTCGGCGATGAGCAGCGTGTTGTCGCACGCCTCGGGGTGATCGCGGAAGATCTGCCGCATCTCCTGCGCGGTCTTGATGTAGTAGCCGTCGCCGTCGAACTTGAAGCGGTTGGGGTCGTCGAGCGTCGAGCCGGACTGCACGCACAGCAGTGCGGCGTGCGCATCGGCCTCGTGCTGGTGCGTGTAGTGCGAGTCGTTGGTGGCGACGAGTGGGATGCCGAGGTCTTTCGACAGGCGGATCAGGTCGGTCATCACCCGCCGCTCGATGGACAGCCCGTGGTCCATGATCTCGGCGAAGTAGTTCTCCTTGCCGAAGATGTCCTGGAATTCGGCCGCGGCCGCGCGTGCCGCGTCGTACTGCCCGAGACGCAGGCGCGTCTGCACCTCGCCGGAGGGGCACCCGGTCGTCGCGATGAGGCCCTTGCCGTAGGTCTCGAGCAGTTCGCGATCCATGCGGGGCTTGAAGTAGTAGCCCTCCATGCTCGAGAGCGAGCTGAGCCGGAAGAGGTTGTGCATGCCCTCGGTGCTCTGGCTCCACATGGTCATGTGCGTGTACGCGCCCGAGCCCGACACGTCGTCGCTGCGCTGCTCGGGCGTGCCCCACTGCACGCGCGACTTGTCGCTGCGGTGGGTGCCGGGCGTCACGTACGCCTCGAGCCCGATGATGGGCTTCACCCCCGCCGCCTTCGCGGCGTTGTAGAACTCGAAGGCTGCGAAGGTGTTGCCGTGGTCGGTCACCGCGATCGCGGGCATGCCGTAGTCGGCCGCGGCCTGCGTCATCGCGCCGATCTTGGCGGCTCCGTCGAGCATCGAGTACTCGCTGTGCACGTGCAGGTGAACGAAGGAGTCGGATGCCACGGACCGAGTCTACGAACCGACGGCGACACGATCGCTCGGCGGACGGGGTGTCGCCGTCGGCCGGGGGCAACCTCGCCTCACCCTCGAGTCGAGGGTGAGGGTTGCACCAGCCGGGCACAGAATCGGAGATTCTGCGCGACACGCCGGAGGACGGATGCCGCAGCCCGGCGTGTCGCCGGAACTTCCGATTCTGTGCACGCCGCGCCCGCGCGACCTAGGGTGAAGGGCATGCCCACCCCCGACTTCGTCCTCCGCCTGCGCGAGCGCATCGGCACGGATCCTCTCCCCCTCGTCGGCGTGACGGCGGTCGTGTTCCGCGACGAGAAGGTCCTCGTCGGCCGCCGTGCCGACAACGGCCGGCTGCAGTGCATCTCGGGCATCGTCGACCCGGGCGAGCAGCCTGCCGACACGGCGGTGCGCGAGTGTCTCGAGGAAGCGGGGGTGACGGTGCGTGCCGAGCGCCTCGCGCTCGTCCAGACGGTCCCGCGCGTGACGTATGCCAACGGCGACCAGGTCGACTTCCTGGATCTCGTCTTCCGCTGCAGCTGGATCTCCGGCGATCCGCACCCCGCCGACGGCGAGCTCACCGAGGTCGGCTTCCGGGGGCTCGAGGAGCTCGGCGATCTCGACAAGGACCACGTGCGCCGGATCGCCCTCGCCCTCGCCGAGGACGACCCCGCGCGCTTCGAGGGCGGCCTGCCCGTCTGACGGCGGGCCCGACCGCTCAGCGGAGGTCGAGCCGCATGAGCACGCGGGCGAACCCGCCCGCCACCGAGTCGGTGTCCGCCGCCTTGCGGAACCCGGCCTTCTCGAACAGCTTCCTCGTGCCGACGTAAGCCATCGTCAGATCGACCTTCTCTCCCCTGTTGTCGACGGGATACCCCTCGACAGCCGGCGCACCGCTCTTCCGTGCGAGATCCACCGCGCCCTCGAGCAGTGCGTGCGAGATCCCTTCGCCGCGGTGCCCCGGGCGCACGCGGATGCACCAGATGCTCCAGACGTCGAGGTCGTCCACGTGCGGGATCTTCCGGTTCGTCGCGAATGAGGTGTCCGCGCGCGGATGCGCGGCCGCCCAGCCGACGACCTCGCCGCCGTCGTACGCCAGCACGCCGGGCGGCCCGTCGTCGAGGAGCGCCTTCACCCGGTCTCCTCGCGCGGTGCCGGTGAGGGCGAGGTTCTCCTTGCTCGGGACGCGGTAGCTGAGACACCAGCACACGTTCGCATCGGGACGCTTGGGACCGACCATCGCCGCGACATCGGCGAACTCGCGAGCGGGACGAACGTCGATCGCCACGTCAGTGCCCGTCGAGGGCGTACTGCCGCTGCCACGACTCGGGCCGGGGGATGCGGAGCCCGTACAGGTAGCGGATCAGCTGACCATGGTGCTGCGTCTCGTGCTCGAGAAGGGCCAGCAGCCGGTCGACCGCCTCGTCGTCGGCCGGGTCGAGATCGTCGAGGAAGGCGTCGACCGTCCGGTGACTGGTCGCGATGACCGCTCGCACCGCCTCGATGTCGCCGGTGGGCACCGCGTCGAGGGGCGAGGCGAAGCCCTGCCACGAACCCGCGCGAGCCGCCTTCACGTAGCTCTCGCGCGCCCCGACGACGCAGCGGAGCTGGTTCTGGATCGAGTCCGACGGGAGCTCGCGCAGCCGCGCGCCGAGCGACGAGGCGGGAAGCTCACGGGCGAGGTCGACGTAGAGCCCGTTCGCGAGCGCGAATCGCTTACGGAGGCTCTCGGCCAGGGAGTTCGTCATGCACCCAGCCTGGCACCGGCGGCCGACACGCGCACCGCCGGGAGCTCAGTCGCCCCGCAGAACCTCGAGGGCGTGGGCCAGGTCGGCGGGGTACTCCGACCGGAAGGTGACCCACTCGCCCGAGGACGGGTGCGCCAACGACAGCTCATGCGCGTGGAGCCACTGACGGACCAGGCCGAGGCGCGCCGCGAGGGTCGGGTCGCCGCCGTAGAGCGGGTCGCCGACGCACGGATGCCGGTGGGCGGCCATGTGCACGCGGATCTGGTGCGTGCGGCCGGTCTCGAGGTGGATCTCGAGGAGCGACGCGCGAGGAAAGGCCTCGAGCGTCTCGTAGTGGGTCACCGAGTCCTTGCCGTCGGGCGTCACGGCGAACTTCCACGAGTGCGAGGGATGCCGGCCGATGGGCGCATCGATGGTCCCGGCGAGCGGGTCGGGATGGCCCTGCACGACGGCGTGGTAGATCTTCTCCACCTCGCGCTCCTTGAACGCGCGCTTGAGCGCCGTGTACGCGCTCTCGGTCTTGGCGACGACCATCAGGCCGCTCGTGCCGACATCGAGGCGGTGCACGACACCCTGCCGCTCTGCGGCGCCCGTCGTCGCGATGCGGTAGCCGCCCGCGGCGAGAGCACCGAGCACGGTCGGACCCTCCCACCCGAGCGAGGGGTGCGCGGCGACGCCCGAGGGCTTGTCGACCACCACGATGTCGTCGTCGTCGTAGACGATGCCGAGGTCGGGGACCGCCACCGGAATGACGCGGGGCTCCTCCTTCGGCGCCCACGAGACCTCCAGCCACGCGCCACCGCGGAGCTTGTCGGACTTGGCGAGGGTGCGGCCGTCCATGCTCACGCCGCCCGCTTCGGCGACGTCGGCGGCGAAGGTGCGCGAGAACCCGAGCATCTTCGCCAGCGCGGCGTCGACCCGGGTGCCGTCGAGCCCGTCGGGCACGGGCAGACTGCGTGACTCCACGTCAGTCCTTCGGGGTGCCGGATGCCGCGGCATCCGCTTCGTCGTCTCGATCGCCCGCGGCGGCGTCGGTGGCGGCGGGGGCCGCGGCAGCCTCGCCCTTGCGGGGTTCACGGCTGCCGTCGAGGTGCAGCCCGACGAGGACGAGGAGCGCGACGCCGATCATCATCGACACGATGAAGATGTCGGCGATGTTGTAGATCGCCGGCATCATCCACGGGGTGTTGATGAAGTCGATCACGTGGCCGACCCCGAAGCCGGGCTCGCGGAAGAGCCGGTCGGTCAGGTTGCCGAGGACGCCGCCCAGCAGCAGGCCGAGGCCGACGGCCCACAGCCGCGACTTCACGCGAGTCGCCGCAAGCCAGCCGATGGTGACCGCCACGGCCGCGAGCGCGATCGTGAAGATCCAGGTGACGTCCTCACCGAGGGAGAAGGCGGCACCGGGGTTGCGGACGAGGTAGAAGATCAGGAAGTCGCCGAGCACGGGAACCGGCTGCTCGTACGGCAGGTTCTCGAGGGCGAGGTACTTCGTGAACTGATCGGCGGCCAGCACCACCATCGCGAGAACCGCGATGATGGCGCCGGCCGCCGCCTTGCGAAGAGGGGGCAGGTCTGTCAAAAGGCCGGCCTAGAGACCGATGGCCGAGACCTGGTTCGCGCCCGAGGTCGTCGCCGTGGTCTCGAGGTCGCGGAGCTTGCCCTCGATGTAGCTGCGCAGCTGTGCACGGTAGTCGCGCTCGAAGTTGCGCAGCTCGGAGATGCGGCTCTCGAGCTGCTGGCGCTCACGGTCGAGGCGGGCGACCTCGTCGCGGCCGCGCGTCTCCGCCTCGGACACGATCTGGGCGGCCTGCGACTTGGCGTCGGCGATGAGCTGGTCGCGCTGCGCGCGACCCTCGGCGACGTGCTCGTCGTGCAGGCGCTGGGCGAGCTCGATGATGCCGGCGCTGGCGGCACCGCCGCCGGCGGAGGCCTCGGCGGCCACGGGCGCGGAAGCGGGGGCGGGGGCCGGAGCGGCGACCGGCTCGGCGGCGCGCGCCGGAGCGGCACCCGACTCGTAGGCAGCCAGCTTGGCCTTCAGCTCCTCGTTCTCGGCGAGGGCCTTGCGCCACTCGACGACGATCTCGTCGAGGAAGTCGTCGACCTCATCGGGGTCGAAACCCTCCTTGAAGCGGACGTGCTGGAACTGCTTGGTGACGACGTCATCGGGGGTCAATGCCATGGTGATTCCTCTTTCGAGCGCTCAGGTCGCTGGCCGATGTCGGGGACCGACCGGCCGGCGGCTGGTCGTATCAGGCAAGCATAGTCGCGGGCCCTGAGAGTGTCGAAGAAGATCGACGCACCCGCGGCGTGTCCGTCAGCTCGCGACGGCGCGCGTGACGCTGAGCAGGATGAAGCACAGCAGCATGGTCAGCGCGAACCCGAAATCGATCGCGATCGCGCCGACGCGCAACGGAGGGATGAAGCGGCGGAACAGCTTGATCGGCGGGTCGGTGACGGTGTAGACGATCTCTGCGGCGACGAGCCCGGCCCCCCGAGGACGCCATTCGCGGTTGAAGAACGGGATCCAGTCGATGATCAGCCGCGCGAGCAACACGAAGACATAGAGGAGCAGAGCCAGATTGAGGATCGAGGCGATGAGTTGGACGACAGCCACGGATCCAGACTACGGCTGTGCGAAGGGAACCGATTCCGGATCGGCCTGCGCGACCGCTCCATCACCGGACACGGCGACGTTCTCGGGCGACAGGAGGAACACCTTGCTGGTCACCCGCTCGATGCGCCCGTAGAGGCCGAGCGACAGGCCGCTCGCGAAGTCGATGAGGCGACGCGCGTCGGCGTCGCTCATCTGCGAGAGGTTGATGATCACGGGGATGCCGTCGCGGAAGTTCTCGGCGATCACCTGCGCGTCGCGGTACTGCTTCGGGTGCACCGTGAGGATCTCGCTGATCGCGGACGGCGCCGGCTGGCGCACGACGGCGGGACGGTGCAGCGGAGTCACCGGTGCGGACTTCTCCACGACGGCCTCGGGCTTGCGGCTCCGCGGCTGGGGCGCGGGCTCTTCGTAGACCTCTTCCTCATCGGCGAGGCCCAGGTACACCATGGTCTTCTTGAGCGGGTTCGACATCGCATCCTCCGTTGTGCTCATCTGTTCCGAGGTTAACCGCGCTCAGGGCGCGGGCCCGTGATTGCCGACCCGATCCGCAGGTGTGTCGCGCCTGCGGCGATCGCTTCGGCGAAGTCGGCCGTCATCCCGGCGGAGATCCAGTCCGCCTCCGGGACGACGGCACGGACGGTGGCGCCGAGGCTCGGCAGCCGGTCGAACGCCGCAGCCGGCGGGACGTCGAGCGGAGCGACGGCCATGATCCCCCGCACCCGGAGACCGGCACGCTCCGCCGCGTGCGCCGCGAGCGCTTCGAGTCCGTCCGGCGAGACGCCCCCGCGACCCGGGTCGTCGGTCAGGTTGACCTGCAGCAGCACGTCGAGGGCGGGGGCGCCGGGTTCGCCGGCCGCATCGAGCGCGTCGGCGAGCTTCGCCCGGTCCACGGAGTGCACCGCGGACGCCGCCGCGCGGATCGCCCGCGCCTTGTTCGTCTGCGCCTGTCCGATGAAGTGCCAGCGCAGATCGACGAGGTCGCCGGTGTCCTCCGCCTTGGCGGAGAACTCCTGCTGCCGGTTCTCGCCCATGTCGCGAACGCCGAGCGCGTACAGGTCGCGCACCAGCGACGGCGGATGGAACTTGGTGACGACGATGCGGGTGAGCGCGGAAGGATTCCGGCCCGCCGCGCGCGCGGCATCCGCGATCCGTTCGTCGATCTCGGCGAGGCGGACGGCAAGCGCCTCGGCGGGCTCAGAGCTGTCTGGCACGGCGGTGTCGGTCTCTGAGCCCGGCGAGGGTCACTTGAGGAAGTCGGGGATGTCGAGGTCGTCGTCGCCGAACGCCGAGTCGAAGGACGACTCCGGCAGGGCCGCGCCGACCGACACGGGCTCCGCTTCGCGCTCGGCCGACGCCGCCTCTTCGGCGGGAACGGCGGGCACCGCGGGCGCGGTGACGATTCGCGAGGCGGTGATCGGCTCGATGCGCTGCTGCGGCTCGCCGCCGTCGAAGCCGGCGGCGATCACGGTGACCCGCACCTCGTCGCCGAGCGTGTCATCGATGACGGTTCCGAAGATGATGTTGGCCTCGGGGTGCGCGGCCTCCTTCACCAGCTGCGCGGCGTCGTTGATCTCGAAGATGCCGAGGTTCGACCCACCCTGGATGGACAGCAGCACGCCGTGGGCGCCCTCGATGGAGGCCTCCAGCAGCGGCGATTCGACCGCGAGCTCGGCGGCCTTGATCGCACGGTCGGCGCCGCGGGCGGAGCCGATGCCCATGAGTGCCGATCCTGCCCCCTGCATGACGGACTTGACGTCGGCGAAGTCGAGGTTGATGAGACCCGGGGTGGTGATGAGGTCGGTGATGCCCTGCACACCGGCGAGCAGCACCTGGTCGGCCGTGGCGAACGCCTCGATCATCGAGATGCCGCGGTCGCTGATCTCGAGCAGGCGGTCGTTGGGGACGACGATGAGGGTGTCGACCTCTTCCTTCAGCTTGCCGACACCGGTCTCGGCCTGCTGCTGGCGACGACGCCCTTCGAACGAGAACGGCTTGGTGACGACACCGATGGTGAGGGCGCCGATCGACTTGGCGATCTTGGCCACGACGGGAGCGCCGCCCGTGCCGGTGCCACCGCCCTCGCCCGCCGTCACGAAGACCATGTCGGCGCCGCGCAGCGCCTCTTCGATCTCTTCGGCGTGGTCCTCCGCCGCGCGGCGGCCGACCTCGGGGTCGGCGCCGGCGCCGAGGCCGCGGGTGAGCTCGCGGCCGACGTCGAGCTTGACGTCGGCGTCGCTCATCAGCAACGCCTGGGCATCGGTGTTGATCGCGATGAACTCGACGCCGCGCAGGCCGAGCTCGATCATGCGGTTGACGGCGTTGACGCCGCCTCCGCCGACCCCGACCACCTTGATGACGGCGAGGTAGTTCTGGTTCTGGCTCATGCCGGCCTCCGTAGCCCTGGACCTGTGTAAACCTTCAACCTCTAGTAGAGGTATAAAGAATTGCCCGGTATGCAATTCCTGCATTGAAAGTAAGCGGATGCCGCGCCCCGGGCGGGAGCGGGGTGGGCGTGTCGCGACATCCCGTCACCGAACTGTCCGGAAGGGACTAGCGGATGACGATGGTGGCGGGCGACGACACGTCGTAGAGGCTCACACCGGCCGGCGGCCGAGCGGCCATCGCGGTCTGAAGCGTGTACGCCTTCATCGCGGAATCCTCGGCGCTCCCCCACACCACGCGGGTGTTCGTCGCCCCGAGCGTCAGGGTCACGTCGTCGGGCGTGGCCGCCGTGACCGTCGTCACCTGGGCGCGGATCGCGGAGGGCAGGGAGTTCATCACCTGCCCCGCCGCGGTGAACGCGTCCGTGTCGACGCCGCCCCTGATGTCGAGCAGCGGAACCCCGGCAGCCGGGGCGCTCGACGTCGACAGGGCGACGCCGGCCGCGTCGACGAGCGTGTACCCGGCACGCGTCTCGATGAGCCCGATGGGCGTGCGCTCGACGATCCGCACGACGAGCTCGTGCGGAGGGCGGGCCTCGAGGGTGTACGACTCGACGAGGGGGAAGGTGACGAGCGCCGCCTTGACGGCGCTCTCGTCGACGAGCGGGATGGGTGTGCCGACCTGGTCGTCGAGCGCGGCACGCACGGCGGTCTCTTCGAGCTGCTGGAGGCCCACGACGGTGATGGTCTGCACGGCGAAGAGGGGGCTGTAGGCCGCGCCGAGCGTCGCCAGCGCCAGCACCAGCACCGCCCCGCCGGCTCCGATCCACACCGCGCGGCGGCGCCGCTGCCGTGCGGTGAAGCGGCGCACCTCGGCGCGCAGCGCCTTGCGACGAGCGCGCGACGCGCGCCAGACCTCTCGCAGGCCGACCTGCTCGTCGGGATGCGCCGGGTCACCGGCATCCGCAATCGCACTCGGCGGGGATGCGAGGACGGATGCCGCGAGCGGGATCACCGCGGCATCGGCGGCGTCCTGCGCCGTCGGCGGGCGGGAGTCGACGGCCTCCCGCGTCGATGTCGCCGTGCGCGCAGCGCGCTCGGGCGCCTCTCCGCGCGCGGGCGGCGGCAGCGGCGAGGGGCGGCGCATCTGCTCCTACTCCCCCGGCTCCGCCGGCGTCGTGCGCTCGAGCGCCTCGAGCACCTGCGGGATGATGAGGTTCACGTTGCCGCAGCCGAGCGTGATGACGTAGTCGCCGTCGCGTGCGACGGAGGCGGTGTAGTCGGCGGCATCCTGCCAGTCGGGCACGTAGTGCACGTGCGCGGGGTCGGCGAAGGCGCCGCTGACGAGCTCGCCGGTGACGCCCGGAACCGGATCCTCGCGTGCGCCGTAGACGTCGAGCACGACGGTGTGGTCGGCGTGCGTCTCGAGCACCTCTGCGAACTCGCGGTACATCTCCTGCGTGCGCGAGTACGTGTGCGGCTGCTGGATCGCGATGATGCGCCCGTCGCCGACGACGGTCCGCGCCGCGACGAGCGCGGCGGCCACCTCGGTCGGGTGGTGCGCGTAGTCGTCGTAGACGCTCACCCCGCGCAGGGTGCCGTGGAGCTCGAACCGGCGCACGGTGCCCGCGAACTCCTCGACGGCGCGCACGGCCGGCTCGAGGTCGAAGCCCAGCGTCAGGAGCACCGCGACCGCGCCCGCGGCGTTGACCGCGTTGTGCGCGCCCGGCACAGGGAGCCGCCCGTCGACCGTCGTGCCGCGGTGCGTCACGGCGAACGACACCGGACCGTCGGTGCGGATGTCGGTCACACGGACCATCGCCCCCTCGGACTCGCCGAACGTCACGACGTGCGGGTGCGTGAGCCGCTCGGTCACGAGCCGCGCGCCCTCATCGTCCGACGAGATGACCACGGCTTCGCGCGCCTCGTTGCCGAAGCGCGCGAAGGCGTCGTAGAACGCGTCGCGCGTTCCCCAGTGGTCGAGGTGGTCCGGATCGACGTTCGTGATGAGCGCGACCGACGTGTCGTAGAGGAGGAAGGTGCCGTCGGACTCGTCGGCCTCGATGACGACGAGGTCGTCCGACCCGCTGCCGCTCGAAACGCCGAGCTGGGCGATCACGCCGCCGTTGACGAACGTCGGGTCGGCGTGCAGCGCCCGCAGAGCGGTCACGATCATGCCGGTGGAGGTGGTCTTGCCGTGCGCGCCCGCGACTGAGACGAGACGCCGTCCGCCGATGAGCCAGAAGAGGGCCTGCGAGCGATGGATCACGTGCAGCCCGCGCTCCTTGGCGAGGACGAACTCGGGATTCTCGGGCCAGATCGCGCCGGTGTGGACGACCGTGTCGACGTCGTCACCCAGGTTGGCCGCATCGTGCCCGACGTGGACGGTCGCTCCGAGCGCGGCGAGCTCGCGCAGCGACGCGCTGTCGGCGCGGTCGGAGCCGGAGACGCGGATGCCCCGCTCCAGGTACATGCGCGCGAGGCCGGACATGCCCGAGCCGCCGATGCCGATGAAGTGGGCGGCCTCGATGTTCTCGGGGATGGGCAGGGTGAGGTCGGGTCTGATCATGACCCGTCAATCCTAAGTTGGGCTTCGCCGGCGGGGGTCCCGGCGCGCTGGCCGCCGACGCCTCGGGACCTACTCCCCCGAGTCGGTCCCGCATGCGCCGAACTCGTCGATCGTGGTCGCGGCCTCGCACACCTCGTGGCCCCACCCGCCGCCGAACGAGTCCTGCGTCATGTCGCTGAACGTCTCGATGCCTCCGCCCGGGAGCGCCCGGTAGTACGTCGTGATCGGGTCGCCTTCGACGGTGGGCATCGTCACGACCAGCTCGGCGCCGCCCGCGCCTGCCTGCGACAGACAGTCGATCGCGTCCTGCGGAATGGTCTCGCCCTGGTCGAGCTCGACGCTCCCGCACGACGGGAGCGGGTCGCGGTTCGTGAAGGCATCCGGAGCGCCCGCTCCGGGCGTCGCCGCGGACGTGCCGCCGCTCCCGTCGCCCGGTGGCGCACCGCCCGCGGCCGGCCCGGGGCCGGCGCACGCCGACAGCAGGACGGCGGCGAGCAGCATCCCGCCGATCGCGAGCGGCCGTGTGCGGATGAGCTGGGACATGATGCCTCCCGGATGCCTCGACGAAGCGCTCTCGCACAGGAAGTGTCGCCCGTCCCCGCATCGTCTCGCCGGCGTTTTGTGTTGACACATTGATACAGACCGCGTCACAATGTTCGGGTGGATGCAGATCCGGATTTCGCGAGAGCGCTCAACGCGGTACTGATGGGCATCGTGGTGCTCGCCTTCGTCGTCACCGCCGTCGCGACGGCCACCACGTCGTCGGCATCTGCGCGGGCCGATCGGTTCTCGCAGGGCGTCCGGCTGCCGTACGGCAGCCCGCGGATCCGCGAGTCGGTCGTGTGGCGGATGCGTGCGAGCGCCCGGGCGAGCGGGTGGACGCTCGTCGTCGCCGCCCTTCTCGGATCGACTCTTCTCCTCACGCCGCTGGCCACCACGCCCTATTTCCCCTTCCTGGCCCTGTGGCCGGTGCTGGTCGCGGCCGGCGTGGTCGGCGCGGTCGTGAACCTCCGCGAACGACTGTTCCACCCGGCGCCCGACGCGATCCGCATCGCACGGTCGCGGGCGATGCGCTCGGCCGACTACCTCGACCCGTTCCGCCGCGGGCTCACCTGGCTCCTGGCGGGTGCGGCCGCGGCCTCCCTGGCCGCGCTGGCCTTCGCCGCCGCGTCCCGCCCGCTGGATGGGACGCTGACGGTCGCCGCCGTGTGCGCGGGGTTCCTGGCGGCCCTCCTGTGCGGGACGCTGCCCGCCCTGGAGCGCCTCGTGCTGAATCGACCGCAGCCGGCGACCCACACGCTGGAGCTGGCATGGGACGACGCGTTTCGCACGGCCGCGATCAGTGCACTCCGCCTTTCGGCCGCGCACTCCGTATGGCTCGTCGTGGCATTCGCCATGGCGGCGGCGCTGAGCGAGGCATCCGAGCCCCTGCTCCACCCCTTCGCCCAGCAGCTGCCCCTCTTCGGACTGCTCGCGCTCCAGTTCGTCTACCCCGTGAACGGACGCCGCCTGCGCCCCGACCTTTACCCGGACTGGCTCCGCCACGCCGCTCCCGCCGGAGGCCCCGCATGATCGTCATCGACCCCGCTGCGCACGTCCCGCCCTTCGAGCAGCTGCGGGCGGGCCTCGTCGACGCCGTGGCGTCGGGTGAGCTCGCCGCCGGTCAGCGCCTGCCCACCGTCCGCAAGCTCGCCGACGACCTCGGTCTCGCCCCGGGCACCGTCGCTCGCGCGTATCGCGAGCTCGAGGCATCCGGCGTCATCGAGACGCGCGGCCGCAACGGGACGTTCGTGTCGTTCCACGGCGATCCGGCCCACCAGCAGGCGCAACGCGCGGCTGCGGCGTTCGCCGAGCAGATCCGCGCCCTCCGCCTCGACTCCGACGAGGCGCTCGCGCTGGTCGCCGCCGCACTGCGAGGCGGCGACCCCGCCACCGCCTGACGCCGGTCAGCCCGCGAGGGCCTCGACGCCTGTCAGCCAGCGAGGGCCTCGTCGATGAGAGCGACGACGTTCTCGGTTCCGGTGCGCGTGCCGACGGATGCCGCGGCCTCCGTCATATGCGCTCGCAGGCCGTCGTCGGCGAGCAGCGGCACGACCTCGGAACGCACGCGGTCGGCGGTGAACTCGCCGTCGGGGATCAGGATCGCGGCGCCGGCGCGGACGGCGGAGGACGCGTTGAGCGCCTGCTCCCCGTTGCCGACCGCGTAGGGCACGTATACGGCCGGGATGCCCAGCGCACTGATCTCGCTCACCGTCGCGGCGCCGGCGCGCGAGACGATCAGGTCGGCCAGCGCGAAGGCGAGGTCCATGCGGTCGACGTAGCGGCGCACGGCGTAGCCGGGCGTACCGGGATCGTCGAGCGTCGAGCGCTCCCCTGTCACGTGGAGCAGCTGCCAGCCTGCCGCGATCACATCGCGCCAGGCGGCGCCCTCACCCTCGCCGAACGCCGCGTTGAGGCGCTGCGCGCCGAGCGATCCCCCGAACACGAGCAGCACCGGCCGCTCGGCGTCGAGACCGAAGTGCGCCGCCGCCTCGGCGCGGAGGGCGCGCCGGTCGAGCTCGACGATCTCCCGGCGCAGGGGCATTCCGACCACGCGGGAGCGCTTCAACGGGGTGCCCTCGAACGCCACTCCGACCCGCGCCGCCGTGCGCGCGCCGAGGACGTTCGCCAGGCCCGGTCGCGCGTTGGCCTCGTGCACGACGAAGGGCACGCGCGCGCGCCGCGCGGCCACGTAGGCGGGAGCTGAAGCATACCCACCGAAGCCCACCACGACATCGACCCGGCGTTGGGCGAGATGCGCCCGCACCTGTCCGACGGCCCGGGGGAACTGCACGGGGAACGCCGCAGCCGCGCGGTTGGGGCGACGCGGGAAGGGCACCTTGTCGACGAACAGCAGCTCGTAGCCGCGCTCCGGCACGAGCCGCGCCTCGAGGCCTTCGCGGGTGCCGAGCACGAGCACCTCGGCGTCGGGCTCGCGAGCCTTCAGGGCGTCGGCGACGGCCAGGAGCGGGTTGACGTGGCCGGCGGTGCCGCCACCGGCGAGGAGGTACGTCGTCACCCGACGAGCCTAACGGCCGGGGTCAGCGCGAACTGCCCACGGGCCGCCGGCCGCGCGAGGCTCGAGCGCGCGCGATCGCCGCTTCGCGCTTGGCGACGGCGGCGGGAAGGGTACGCGCGAACGACAGGAGCACACCCGAGGCGACGAGCACCGAGATGAGGGAGGTTCCGCCCTGCGACATGAAGGGAAGCGGCACGCCGAGCACCGGGAACACACGCAGCACGACGCCGATGTTGATGAGCGCCTGCCCGACGATCCACACCGTTATCGCGCCGGCGACGATGCGCACGAAGTTGTCGTCGGTCTTGCGGATCACGTGGAAGGCGCCGACGGCGAACAGGGCGAACAGCGCGAGCACGACGGCGCACCCGATGAGGCCGACCTCTTCGCCGACGATCGCGAAGATGTAGTCGTTCGCGGCCGCGGGCAGCCAGTCGTACTTCTCGCGGGAGTTGCCGAGCCCGAGGCCGAAGATCCCGCCGTTCGCCAGCCCCCAGATGCCGTGCAGCGGCTGGTAGCACGAATCGAGGTAGTCGGCGATGCAGTCCTGGTCGAGGAAGCTCATGATGCGCCGCATGCGGTTGGGGCTCGTCACCGCGAAGGCGGCCATGCCGATGACCGCGAGGATCAGCGGGATGACGAACAGCCTCAGCTTGACGTTCGAGAAGAAGAGCGCACCGAGCAGGATGAGCACGAGCACGATGACCGTGCCGAGGTCGTGACCGGCGAGCACCGTGGCGAAGACGGCGATCGACACGGGCACGATCGGGATGAAGACGTGCTGCCACTTGCTGAGCAGCGTCTGCTTGCGGAAGAGGACGAAGCCGAGCCACAGGGCGAGTGCGAGCTTGAGGAACTCCGACGGCTGCGCCTGGATGCCGGCGATGTTGATCCAGTTGCGGTTTCCGTCGTTGTCGATGCCGAGCGGGGTGAACACCAGCATCTGGAACGCCGTGGCGAAGATGAGCGCGGGCCACGCGACGCGCTTCCAGAACGACACCGGCAGGCGGCTGGCGATGAACATGAGCGGGATGCCGATGACGGCGAACACGCCCTGCTTGAGCACCGCCTCGTACGGCGGCTTGCCGTCGGCCGCGGCCACGGCCGAGGTCGCCGACAGGATCATGACGAGCCCGAAGACGGTCAGCAGGATCGCCGTCGAGGCGATGAGCAGGAATTCGCTCGGCACGGGAGCGAAGACGCGCCCGAGCGAGACGCGCGCCGCGAGGCCGCGCCGAACCTCGGGATCAGGCGGGGTGGTCGGGGTCTGACGGGTCCGCGACTGCGTCGTGCTCATCGCCGGCCCCCGTTCCGATCCGTTCCCTCACCGCTGCCGCGAAGCGCCGGCCCCGGTCCGCGTAGGACGAGAACTGGTCGAAGGATGCCGCGGCGGGGGCGAGCAGCACCACGTCCCCGTCACGCGCCACCCCGGCCGCCAGCTCGACGACCCGCGTCATGACCTCTTCAGTCTCATCGGCGTCCACCTCGAACACCGGCACCGCCGGCGCGTGTCGCGAGAACGCCGACACGACGGCTTCGCGTTCGACGCCGATGACGATCGCCGCCTTCGCCTGTGCTCCGCGGCCGGCGACCAGATCGCCGATGTCGACGCCCTTCAGCAGACCGCCTACGATCCAGACCGCGCCCGGATACGCCGTCAGCGACGACGCCGCCGCGTGCGGGTTGGTGGCTTTCGAGTCGTCCACCCACGTGATCCCCTCGTGGCGCGCCACGACCTCGATCCGGTGCGGGTCGAGGCGGAAGCCGCGCAGCGCGTCGCGGATGGCGGCGGGTGCGATGTCGAGCGAGCGGGCGAGCGCCGCCGCGGCGAGGATGTTTGCGGCGATGTGCGGCGCCGCGAGCCCGAGCCCGGCGAGCTCGTCGACCGTCGTGAGCTCGAGCGCGCTGGTCCGGCGGTCCTCGAGGAACGCGCGGTCGACGAGGATTCCGTCGACGACGCCCAGGTCGCTCGGGCCGGGCACGCCGAGGTCGAAGCCGATCGCCCGTGCGCCCTCGACCACCTCGGCGTCCTCGACCATGGCGCGGGTCGCGGCATCCGCCTTGTTGTAGACGCATGCGACGCGCGTGTTGTCGTAGACGTGCGCCTTCGCGTCGCGGTAAGCCTCGAAGGAGCCGTGCCACTCGAGGTGGTCGTCGGCGAGGTTCAGGCACACCGCCGCGTGCGGCGAGACCGGGTCGGGGCCCTCCTGCAGACCGAGGTACCACAGCTGGTGGCTCGAGAGCTCGACCACCAGCGCGTCGAAGCCGCCCGGATCGCGCACGGCGTCGAGGACGGGCGTGCCGATGTTGCCGACGGGCGCGGCGCGCAGGCCGCCCGCGACGAGCATCGACGCCGCGAGGCGGGTGGTCGTCGTCTTGCCGTTCGTCCCCGTCACCAGCACCCAGTCGGCAGGTGAGCCGTCGGGGCGCAAGACCTTGTCGCGCACGCGCCATGCCAGTTCTATGTCGCCCCACAGTGCGGCATCCGATTCCCTGATCCACGAGATGAGCGGATGCTGCGGCGCGAACCCGGGCGATGCGACGACCACCTCGGGCGCGAAGTCGCGGAGCTCCTGCGGCACGTCGTCGAGCGACCCGGTCCACAGCCGCGCGCCGATCACCGGGATGAGTCGCGCGTACTCCTCGTCGGCCTTCTCGGTGACCACGAGGACGTCGGCCCCGAGCTCGGCGAGGGTGTCGGCGGCGGAGAAGCCGGTGACGGAGAGGCCGAGCACCGCGACGCGCAGGCCCTTCCAGTCCGCGTGCCAGCTCGTGAGGGCGTGCAGGCGGTCGGGTGTCATGTCCGGGAGAGCCATTCGACGTAGAAGAAGCCGACGCCGGAGACCGCGAGCAGGCCCGCGATGATCCACATGCGCACGACGATGGTGACCTCGGACCAGCCCCGCAGCTCGAGGTGATGATGGAACGGGCTCATCAGGAAGAGCCGTTTGCCGCGCGTCACCTTGAAGTAGAGGCGCTGCAGGATGACCGAGCCCGGTCCGATGATGAAGACGCCGGCGACGAGCACCGCGAGCAGCTCGGTGCGGGTGAGGATCGCCATGGCGGCGATGACGCCGCCGATCGCCATCGAGCCGACGTCGCCCATGAAGACCTTCGCCTTGGGGGCGTTCCACCAGAGGAAGCCGACCAGGGCGCCGACGAACGCGGCGGAGATGATCGCGAGATCGAACGGGTCGCGGGTCGGGTAGCACGCGGCCTTGGCGTCCGCGGAGAGCCCGTCGCCGCCCCAGCACGCCTGGTTGAACTGCCAGAACGCGATGAGGCTGTAGGCGCCGGTGACGAAGATGCCGGCGCCGGCGGCCATGCCGTCGAGGCCGTCGGTGACGTTGACGCTGTTCGAGAAGGCGACACCGATGAAGGTGACCCACGCGAGGTAGAGGATCCAGCCCGCGATGAGGCCGAACGTCATGAAGCCGAGCACCGGCACGTCGCGGAAGATCGAGACGTACGGCGACGCCGGCGTCTCGGTGTACGCGTTCGGGAAGTTGAGGGCCACGATGCCGAACGGCACCGTCACGATGACCTGGCCGACGATCTTGCGCCAGCCGCTGAGGCCCATGAAGCGCTGCTGACGCACCTTCATGTAGTCGTCGATGAAGCCGACCGCGCCGAGCCCCACCATCATCCAGATCACGAGGAGGCCGGAGATGGTCGGCGGATTGTTGCCCGCGACGCCGCCGACGAGATAGCCGACGATCGTGCCGACGATGAAGATCGTGCCGCCCATCGTCGGCGTGCCGCGCTTGGCCTTGTGGTTCGGGTTGCGGATGTCCTCGGGCGTGCGGATCACCTGACCCCAGCCCCACTTGCGGAACAGCCGCAGGAAGACGGGGGTGAGGAAGAGCGTGAAGGCCAGCGAGATCGCCGCCGCGGTCAGGAGTGATCTCACGAGAACGATTCTCCCAGACGATCGCCCAGGAACCGCAGACCCGCCGAGTTCGAGGACTTGACGAGCACGCGGTCGCCGTCGCGCAGCTCGCCCTGAAGGTAGTCGAAGGCCTCGTCGGCGGTGGCGAAGAAGACGGCCTCGGCGTCCCACGACCCTTGCGCGACCGCTTCGAGGTACATGCGGCGGGCGTCCTGGCCGACGACGACGATCCGCTTGATGCCCAGGCGCACGGCGAGCAGTCCCACCCGGTCGTGCTCCTCCTCGGCGTGCTCGCCGAGCTCGCTCATCGCGCCCAGGACCGCCACGGTCCGCTCGTCGGGACCGGTGATCTGCGCGAGGGTGCGCAGGGCCGCGGCCATCGAGTCGGGGCTCGCGTTGTACGCGTCGTTGATGATGCGCACGCGCTCCGAGCCCAGCGGCTGCATGCGCCAGCGCTCGGCGATCTCGATCGTCTCGAGGCGGGCGACGCAGTCGGCGAGCGGAACGCCGAGCGAGGTCGCCGCCGCGATCGCCGCGAGGGCGTTCATCACGTGGTGCTCGCCCAGCACCCGCAGGCGCAGCGGAGCCGACACGCCGTCCGCGGTCACCACGCACGTCGTGCCGGATGCCGACACTACGACGTCGTCGGCGCGGACCTCGGCCGCGTCGCCCCGGCCGAACCACCGCACGGCGACACCGCGCTCGGCGGCGATGGGCGCCATGGCGGCCACGCGGGCGTCGTCGGCGTTGAGGATCGCGAGGCCTCCCGGCCGGATGGCGCGCACGAGCTCGGACTTCGCCGCGAACGTCGCCTCGATGCCACCGAAGCCGCCGGCGTGGGCCATGCCCACCATCAGCACGACTCCGACGTCGGGCTCGACGAGACCGGCCAGGCGCGCGATCTCCCCCGGCGCGCTCGCGCCGAACTCGCTCACGAGGTACTTCGTGTCGTGGGTGAGCCGCAGCATCGTCAGCGGCGCCCCCACCTCGTTGTTGAACGACGCCTTCGGCGACACGGTCTCACCCTCGCCCTCGAGGATGCGCGCGAGGAGGTTCTTCGTCGTGGTCTTGCCGTTGGATCCCGTGATGCCCACGGCGCGCAGGTCGCCGCTCGCACGCACCTGGGCGACGACGTCGCGAGCCAGATCGGCCAGGGCGTCGACGGCGCCGGGCACCACGATCTGGGTGACGGATGCCGCGTCCGCGCCGTCCACCGGATGCTCGACGACCGCGAGGGCGGCGCCCGCGGCGGCCGCGGCGCCCACGAAGCGGTGGCCGTCGGTCTCCTCACCGGGCTTGGCCACGAACACGTCGCCCGGGCCGATCAGGCGCGAGTCGGTGTCGACGGCGCCCGACACCACGGTGTCGAGCGTGTCGCCTGCGGCGAGGATCACCTCTCCTCCGACGGCGCGGGCGAACTGGGCGATGGTGAGCGGGATCATGTGTTCTCCGGCCGGATCGGAAGCGTCACCCGAACTTGGGCAACAGCTTCGGCGTCGACGTCGAGGGCATGACGCGATAGGTCTTGAGGACCTGGGTCATGGCCTTCTGGAACGCCTTCGCGTTGGCCGCAGACGATGTTACCTTTTTGGGCTCGTCGAGCGTGACGACGACGACGTACTCGGGGTCGTCGGCCGGGGCGAATCCGACCATGGTCGTGTAGTACACGCCGGCCTTGTAGCCGCCCTGGCCGTCGGACTTCTCGCCCGTTCCCGTCTTGCCCGCCAGCCGGTAACCGGGGATCTCCACGGCCTTCGCGTACGGGGCCTGCAGGAACACGTTCTCGAGCATCGACCGCACCTGCGCCGACGTCGACTCCGAGATGACGCGCGTCGGCTCGGGGGCCTCAGGGGTCGTCACCGTTCCGTCGGCGGCCGTGCACGACTCGATGAGCGAAAGGGGCATGCGGAGTCCGTCATTGGCGATCGCGCCGTAGGCCCGCGCGAGCTCGGGCATGGTGGTGGTGACCGCCTGCCCGAAGGACGTGTTGTAGGTGGTCTGCGCGCCCCACTCGTTCGCGGGGTAGACCAGGCCGTGCCACTCCTCGAGGGCCCCCGACTCGGTGCCGTCGCCGATGCCGAAGCGCTTGAAGTAGTCGTACCGGGTCTGGGGGGCGACCTTCTCGCTGAACTTCGAGATGCCGGCGTTCGACGAGTCGATGAGCACGCCGGTCAGCGTGTAGGTGTACGCCGGGTGCTGGAAGGAGTCGCGCACGCGCACGTCGTTCGGGAAGTACTCCAGTCCCGAGGCCACCACGGTCGAGTTCGGGTTCTGCCCGCCGGCGTCGATCACCGTGGCCGCGGTCAGCGGCTTGAAGGTCGAGCCCGGCTCGAACGTGTCGCGGAAGATGCGGCTGCCGCGGTCGTCGTCCTTCGACGCGTCGACGTCGTTCGGGTCGACCGTCGGGTACTCGGCGGCGGCGCGGATCTTGCCGGTCGCGGCTTCGACGACGAGGATGCCGCCGGACTCGGCACGCATGTCCTGCACCTGCTCGCCGATCAGCTGCTGCAGGTACCACTGCAGGTCGCGGTTGATCGTGAGCTGCAGCGTCCCGCCGTCGACGGCGGGCTGCTCGAGCCGGGTGCCGGGGATGACGACGCCGTCCTTGCCCTTCTGGTACGCGAGCTTTCCGTCGGTCGCCGTGAGGCAGTCGTCGTACGACTTCTCGAGGCCTTCGAGCGCGTCGCCGTCGGTGCCCACGAAGCCCACGATGTTGCCGGCGACAGCGCCATCGGGGTACGCGCGGGCGGGATGCTGCAGACACACGATGTACGGCGTCTCGAGGTCGGCCAGTGCCCGGAACTGCTCGGTCGAGACCCCGTTGGCGAGCTGGGCGTATCGCGAGCCGGGGTCATCTGCGAGGGCGGTGCCCACGATCTCGCGCACCGCTTCGGGCGTCTGCTCCAGGATCTCGGCGACGTCGTCGGAGACGTCCGCCCACAGGCGCGCCTTCGACTTCTCGTCGAGCACCTCGGCGTCGATCTGCGTGATGAGCAGCGGGTCCAGCTGGCAGTCGTACTCGAGGATGCTGCCCGCGAGCGTCTGCCCCGTCTCGTCGACGATCGGTCCACGGGTGCCGTGGAGCGTCTGCGATCCGCGCAGGGCGATCTCGAGGGAGTCCGCCACGTGCTCGTCGGCGTTGACGACCTGGATGTCGACGAGCCGCACGATGAATCCGGCGAGCACGGCCAGGACGACGGCGAGCGCGACGACGGTACGGCGGCGCGGGCTGCGGGTGCTGCGTGTCGTCATGTAGTCAGTGTGTGCTCGGCGTGGGCAGTCCGTCGGTGATGGGCGGCGGAGTGTTGCCGACTCCGCTGTCGCCGGCCCCGGTCTCAGGCGCCACCGGCGTCACCGTCCGGCCGTCGATCGTGGCGTCCGGTTCGGTGACGAGCGGCGTGCCGGTGATGAGGGCGTTGGGCACCGTACCGCGGCCGATGGCGTCGACCGAGGACGAGCCGAGCGACACCTCCCCCGCGCCGAGCAGCGCGCCGTCGCTGAGGCGCAGGTAGCTGGGCGACTCGTCGATGACCATCCCGAGCGCGGCGGCGTTCGCCGCGAGGTACTGCGGCGAGCTGAGCCCCGCGACATCGTCGTAGAGGATCTGCTTCTGGTACGTCAGGTCGCGCTGCTGCTGCGTGAGCGTGGACAGCTCGTACGAGCTCTGCGTGGTCATGATCGACAGCGCCATCTGGGCTCCGGCGATGAGGAACGCGCCGAGCACGGCGACGACGCCGTACAGCAGCTTGGGCCGGCGGCGGCGTGCGGGCGCCTCGACCGCACGCAGGCGTCGTGCCGGGCTGTCGCGGCGATCGGGGGCGACGGCGGGCGACGTCCGCAGTGCGGTGGCGGTGGCGGTGCTCATGCGTCCTCCCGCAGTCGTTCGGCGGCACGAAGGCGCACGGGCGTCGCGCGCGGGTTGACCGCGCGCTCTTCGTCGGAGGCCAGCTCCGCGCCCTTGACGAGCAGCCGGAACTTCGGGGCGTGCTCGGGAAGCTCGACCGGGAGCCCGGCGGGGGCGGTCGAGGCCGAGGCCTCCGCCAGCGCGCGCTTGACGAGACGGTCTTCGAGCGACTGGTACGACAGCACCACGATGCGCCCTCCCACCGGCAGCACGCCGAGGGCGGACGGGATCGCGCGCTCGAGCACCGACAGCTCGCGGTTCACCTCGATGCGCAGTGCCTGGAAGACGCGCTTGGCCGGGTGTCCGGTGCGCTGCGCGGCGGCAGGCGTGGCCGCCTGGAGGATCTCGACGAGGCGCCCGGAGCGCTCGATGGGAGCGTCGGCGCGCGCCGCGATGATGGCGCGGGCGTAGCGGCCGGCGAGCTTCTCCTCGCCGTAGCGCTCGAAGATGCGGCGGAGGTCGCCTTCGCCGTACGTCGCCAGGATGTCGGCGGCGGTCGTTCCCGCCGACTGGTCCATGCGCATGTCGAGGGGCGCGTCCTGCGAGTACGCGAAGCCTCGGTCGGCGACGTCGAGCTGAAGCGAGGACACCCCCAGGTCGAACAGGATGCCGTCGGCGGCATCGAAGCCGGCCGAGGCGACGGCGTCGGCGATGCCGTCGTAGACGGTGTGGACGAAGGTCACGCGGTCGCCGAAACGGGCGAGCCGCTCCCCTGCGATGCGCAGGGCGTCGGTGTCGCGGTCGAGCCCGACGAGCCGGATGCCGGGAAAGCGCTCGAGGAACGCCTCGGAGTGACCGCCCATGCCGAGGGTCGCGTCGACGAACACGGCGCCCTCGCGCTGAAGAGCGGGAGCGAGCAGCTCGGCGCAGCGCTCGAGCAGGACCGGGGTGTGGATGTCGCGCAGGTTCATGGTCGTTCTGGGCCCTGGTCCCTCGGCCCTGATCCCCATCCGCTCCGACCTGGCACCGGGGAAGTGATGCCAGGGCACGAGCAGCTGGGAGTCAGGACCGAGGGTTCAGAACAGGCCCGGAATCACCTCCTGCTCCAGCTCGGCGTAGCTCTCTTCGTTGGCCTCGGCGTAGGTGTTCCACGCGTCGGCGTTCCAGATCTCGGCATGGGCGCCCACGCCGGTGACGACGAGGTCGCGCTCCAGGCCTGCATAGGCGCGCAGCGGAGGGGGGATGGTGATGCGGTTCTGACTGTCGGGCTTCTCGGCGCTGGCGCCGGAGAGGAACATCCGCAGGAAGTCACGCGCCTGCTTGTTGGCGAGCGGCGCCTCACGGATGCGCTCGTGCACCCGCTCGAACTCCTGCGTACTGAAGACGTAAAGGCAGCGGTCCTGTCCGCGGGTCACCACGACTCCTCCACCGAGGTCGTCGCGGAACTTCGCGGGGAGGATGACGCGGCCTTTGTCGTCGAGCTTGGGAGTGTGCGTGCCCAACAGCATCGGCTCATCACTCCCCCTTCGATCCCGGCCCCCCTGGGTTGTACGCCACTTTACTCCACTTCCCTCCACTTTGTCACCCATTGATCGCGCGACACTCCCCCGGCGCTCCATTCGGGGCTGCGGGCGAGTCACGCGGGCAAAGAAAAAAGCACCGACCCGAAGGTCGGTGCTTGATCTCTCGTCAGGAGGCTGAGCGGATCAGCGCTCTCCCTGACGCCTGTCCCAGCGGTCGTTCATGCGGTCCATGAAGGAGGACCCTTGAGGAGACGCGGTGGATCGCGGCTGCGGTTCGGGCTTGAGGCGGCCCGGGCCGCGCGTGGGCGTGACGGCCAGGAGCACGCCGCCCAGCATCACGACGAAGCCGATGACGCCGACCGCGATGAGCTGCTGCGAGACGCCGACGATGAGACCGCCGAGACCGAGGAGCACGAGGATCGTGCCGTAGACGATGTTGCGGTAGCTGAGGCTCCGCCCGTCGCGCGGCGCGCTGACGACGTCCGCGTCGTTGCGCATCAGATGGCGTTCCATCTCGTCGAGCAGACGCTGCTCCTGTTCGGAGAGTGGCATGCATCCCCCTCTTCAGCTCTCTTGCGTCGATTCTACGCGTGCCGTAGATCACTAGGCTAGGCCCGTGTCACCCTCTCCAGACCCGGTCGAAGCCATTTCCCAGCGTCTGGACATCTTCATCTCGGGTCAGCGCGCCCACGCGGCGCCCCTGGGGCTCGAGGCGGCGCAGTTCGTCGAGGCCGCCGCGGCCACCGTCGAGGGCGGCAAGCGGCTGCGCGGGCGCTTCTGCGTCGCCGGGTGGAGGGCAGTGGAGGAGGCATCCCGTCCCACCGGCACGGCGCCGGCGGAAGTGGTGACCGCCGCCGCCGCGCTCGAGGTATTCCACGCCGCCGCGCTCGTGCACGACGACGTCATCGACAACTCCGACACCCGGCGCGGACGCCCGGCGGCCCATCGCGCCCTCGAGGCCGCGCACCGCGACGCGCGCTGGGCCGGCGACGCCGAGGCCTTCGGGCGCTCCGCCGCCGTGCTGCTCGGCGATCTCCTCGTCGCGTGGAGCGACGACCTGCTGGAAGAGGCGCTGGCGGTGAGCCAGCCGGCCCCCGCGTCCGCGGCCCGCGCCGAGTACGCCACGATGAGGCGCGAGGTCACGATCGGCCAGTTCCTCGACATCGCTGAGGAGTCCGCCTTCCTCACCGAGCCCGACGAGCGGCACGCCGAGCGCGCACTGCGGGTCGCGTCGCTCAAGTCCGCCCGCTACAGCATCCAGCAGCCGCTCGCGATCGGTGCGGCGCTGG
Organism: Microbacterium sp. HJ5; assembly: GCF_054824025.1. Lineage (NCBI taxonomy): Bacteria > Bacillati > Actinomycetota > Actinomycetes > Micrococcales > Microbacteriaceae > Microbacterium > Microbacterium sp. HJ5. Next base: position 65,082 of record NZ_JSYE01000004.1, on the reverse strand, counting down.
CCGGAGCGGATGCTGCGCAGTCGGCGGCGCTCACGGCCTTCGGCCATCCGCTCGGCATGGCCTTCCAGCTGCGCGACGACGTGCTCGGCGTGTTCGGCGACGAGCGCGAGACGGGCAAGCCGTCCGGCGACGACCTCCGCGAGGGCAAGCGGACGGTCCTGATCGCCTACGCCCGCGAGGCGCTGGCGCCGACCGCGCGTCGCATCGTCGACGAGCTCGTCGGCGATCCCTCCCTCGATGAGGGCCAGGTCTCGGCGCTGCAGCAGACGATCGTGGACTCGGGCGCGCTCGATCGCGTGGAGAACCTCATCTCGGAGTACGCGCGCGAGGCCGAGCGGTCGCTGTCGGGCGCCCGGCTCGGCAACGCCGCCGTCGCCGAGCTGCGCCAGCTGGCGCGCGCGGCCACGGTGCGCGTCACCTGACGCGGCGCCCGCAGGCCGGGCGCGCGTGTTGGGGGTCAGGCGAGCGTCTGGGCGACGCGGCGGACCTCGGCCTTGCGGCCGGCGCGCAGCGCCTCGATCGGCGGCATGCCGATCGAGTCCTCGTACGAGAGGAGCCAGTCGATCGCCTCGTCGTCGGAGAACCCTGCGTCGTGGAGCACGATGGCCGTCCCGCGCAGCGACGCGATCGGGTGATCGTCGAGGATGAACACGGCGGGCACTTTGAGGACGCCGTCGCGGCGGGAGCCGATGAGGTGCGACTCGTCGAGGAAGCGGCGGACGCGCCCGAGCGGTTCGCCGAGCACCCCCACGAGCTCGGGAAGGGTGAGCCATTCGGTCTCGATGCGCGGGGCGTCGTCAGCGGTCACCCAGCAACTATCGCACTCCTGCGCGGCCCTGCGCATCCGCGGGTGGCGGCCCCGCGCGTCACACCAGCAACAAAAGTCACACTTATAACAGACGTTGACACCTGTACACATCCGTGACACGGTTCTGGGAGTCCGAAGAGGGGGAATCTCTTGCGAACCGATCACTCACCATGCCCTGCCACGCCGCGTCTCATCTCGGCCGGCGTCCCCGCGGCGGTGCTGGGCTCCATCGCCCTCGTCCTCGGCGCGACACCGGCTCATGCGCAGGAGCGTGCAGAGGAAGAGCGGATGCCGCGTCCGCTGCCCCTGCCGGCGGCTCGCGCCGGCGTCGTCGCGGCCAAGGCGCCCATAGCCGTCGCCGCGGCCGCGGCCGCGATCGTGAAGACAGCGGCCGCACCCGCCACCTACACGGTGCAGCGGGGCGACACGGTGAGCGCGATCGCGTCGCGGTTCGGTCTGCGGACGGTCGACGTCCTGACCCTCAACGGCCTCGGCTGGAAGTCGATGATCTACCCCGGTCAGGTGCTGAAGCTCCGGGGCGGTGCGGTCGCGGCTCCTGTCGCACCGCCGGTCGCGGCATCCGGCACCTACACGATTCAGAAGGGCGACACGATCAGCGCGATCGCGAAGCGGCACGGCATGTCGGTGGGCGCGCTGCTGTCGGCCAACGGCCTCGGCTGGTCGTCGGTGATCTACCCCGGGCAGAAGATCGTGCTCTCGGGCATGGTGCGCGCGGCGGCGACCGCCCCGGCCGCTCCGGCACCCGCTCCCGCCCCGGCTCCGGCTCCGGCTCCCGCCGGCGCTTATGTCGTCAAGGCGGGCGACACGATCACCGCGATCGCGTCCCGCCATGGCGTGAGCATCGCCGCCGTGCTCGCCGCGAACAAGCTCAGCGCAGCGTCGATCATCTACCCGGGCCAGAAGCTCGCGATCCCGCCGAAGGGCGCCGCGCCCGCCTCGGCGCCCGGCCTCGACGCCGAGCAGGTCGACAACGCGCGGCTCATCATCCGCATCGGGCGCGAGCTCGGCGTGCCCGATCGCGGCATCGCCATCGCTCTCGGCACCGCGATGCAGGAGTCGTGGATCCGCAACCTCGACTGGGGCGACCGCGACTCGCTCGGCCTCTTCCAGCAGCGGCCCAGCACCGGGTGGGGCACCGAGGCGCAGGTGCGCGACCGCGTGCGGGCGATCAAGGCCTTCTACGGCGGGGCCGCCGACCCGAACGGCGCACGCACTCGCGGGCTCCTCGACATCCCGGGCTGGCAGAGCATGAGCTTCGCACAAGCCGCGCAAGCGGTGCAGATCTCGGCGTATCCCGATCGTTACGCACAATGGGAGAAGCCTGCCTACGCCTGGCTGGCGGCCCTCGGCTGAGCCGAGACGTCGCCGTTGCAGGGTGAGCCGCTCCGCGGGCTCGCAGGTCTGCGTCCGTAGACTTTCTCCGTGAGCACGAGCCAGCAGACCGACCCGCTGATCGGCCGTCTGGTCGACGGCCGGTACCGGGTCCGTGCTCGCATCGCGCGCGGTGGCATGGCCACCGTCTACGTGGCCACCGACCTCCGCCTCGAGCGGCGCGTCGCGCTGAAGGTCATGCACGGCCACCTCAGCGACGACACCGTCTTCCAGAGCCGGTTCATCCAGGAGGCGCGCGCCGCGGCCCGCCTCGCCGACCCCCACGTCGTGAACGTCTTCGACCAGGGCCAGGACGGCGAGATGGCGTACTTGGTCATGGAGTACCTGCCGGGGATCACGCTGCGCGAGCTGCTCCGGGAGCAGAGGCGCCTTACCGTGGCGCAGGCCGTTTCCATCCTCGACGCGATCCTCTCGGGCCTCGCCGCCGCGCACCGCGCCGGCATCGTCCACCGCGACGTGAAGCCCGAGAACGTGCTCCTCGCCGAGGACGGGCGCATCAAGATCGGTGACTTCGGCCTGGCACGGGCGACGACCGCGAACACGGCCACGGGCGCACAGCTCCTCGGCACGATCGCGTACCTCGCCCCGGAGCTGGTCACGCGAGGCACCGCCGACGCGCGCAGCGACATCTACGCCCTCGGCATCATGCTGTACGAGATGCTCACCGGCGAGCAGCCCTACAAGGGCGAGCAGCCGATGCAGATCGCCTTCCAGCACGCGACGGACTCGGTCCCCCGCCCGAGCGTCAAGAACCCCGGCGTTCCCGAGCCGCTCGACGAGCTCGTGCTGTGGGCGACCGAGAAGACGCCCGACGACCGGCCGTCCGACGCCCGCGAGATGCTGGACCGCCTCCGCGAGATCGAGCACGAGCTCGGGATCACTCCGAGCGTGACCCGGACCACGCCGCTGGGAGTGCGGACGGACGCCGGCGACCCGTCGGGCGATCTGACCGCGGTCCTCCCGACCACCGGCACCGGGCCCACCCTTCCCGTCGAAGAGGTCGACAACGCCACGGCACTCCGCCGCGCCACCCGGCGGCGCCAGGCCAAGGGCGGCTGGATCGTCGCCGTCGTGCTCCTCCTCGCCGCGCTCGCAGGCGGGCTCGGCTGGTGGTTCGGGTCCGGACCCGGATCGCAGGTCGCCGTGCCCGATGTCGCGGGGCTGACGTTCGCGCAGGCCCAGGAGCAGCTCGCCGAGCGTGAGCTCGTCGCCGTCGAGCAGGCCGAGAGCAGCCTCGACGTGGAAGCGGGCCTCGCGATCGGCACCGCTCCCCCGGCGGGAACGCGCCTCGACCGCGACGCCGAGGTGACGGTGCTGATCTCCTCCGGACCCGCCGAGGCCGTCTTCGAGAAGCTGAACGGGATGAGCGAGCAGGAAGCCACCGCGCTCTTCAAGGCGAAGCAGATCGCCGTCGGAGAGAGCGCTCCGTACTACACGGACGCGGCGTCGGGAACTGTCGTCTATGCCGTCGTGAAGCCGGCCGCCGGCGGAGACAACGTCGAGTGCGGCGAGGGCTGCACCGTGCACGAAGGCGATTCGGCGACGCTCGGCGTGTCACTCGGACCGCTCCCGAGCGTCGCCGGCAAGCCGATCGACGAAGCCGTGTCGACGCTCGATGAACTCGGCATCACGGTTGCGGAGCGCCCCGAGGAGTACAGCGAAGAGGTCGCGACGGGCTCGGTCGTGCGCATGGGCGACCGCCCCGGCGGCGGGTGGTGGCGTCCCGGCGACAAGGCGACCCTGGTCGTCTCACTCGGCCCTGCCCCGATCGAAGTGCCCGACGTGGTCGGCGACAATCTGGCCGACGCGATGGCCGAGCTCGAAGCGGCCGGATTCCGCCCGACGTCAGTGGTGCCGCAGTTCGTCTGGGGTTTGTTCACGGTCGGTTCGACGGATCCCGCCGCTGGGACCCTTCACCAGCGCGGGACCGAGGTCAAGGTCACGTCGTCGGGCTGACGCCGCAGAATCGAGTGGATGCCTCGGCCGAGGCATCCGCTCGCTTCGGATCAGCGCTTCTCGAGCTCTTCGGCGACGAGGAACGCGAGCTCGAGGCTCTGCATGTGGTTCAGGCGCGGGTCGCACAGCGACTCGTAGCGGGTCGCGAGAGTGGCCTCGTCGATCTGCTCGGAGCCCCCCAGGCACTCGGTGACGTCGTCGCCGGTGAGCTCGACGTGGATGCCGCCCGGGAACGTGCCGACCGCACGGTGCGCCTCGAAGAAGCCGCGCACCTCGTCGACGACGTCGTCGAAGCGTCGCGTCTTGTAGCCGGTCGGGGTGGTGATGCCGTTACCGTGCATGGGATCGGTGACCCACAGCGGCGTGGCTCCGGAGTCGCGCACCGCCTCGAGCAGCGGGGGCAGCGCATCGCGGATCTTGCCGGCGCCCATGCGCGTGATGAAGGTGAGGCGGCCGGGCTCGCGGTTCGGGTCGAGCTTGTCGATGAGCGCGAGGGCGGTGTCGGGCGAGGTCGTCGGACCGAGCTTCACGCCGATGGGGTTGCGGATCTTCGAGAAGTAGTCGACGTGCGCACCGTCGAGGTCGCGCGTGCGCTCGCCGATCCAGAGGAAGTGGGCCGACGTGTTGTAGGGCAAATTGGTCCGCGAGTCGATGCGCGTGAGGGGCCGCTCGTAATCCATCAGCAGACCCTCGTGACCCGTGTAGAACTCGACGCGCTTCAGCTCGTCGAAGTCGGCGCCCGCGGCCTCCATGAACTTGATCGCACGGTCGATCTCGGTCGCCAGGCGCTCGTACTGCTGGTTGGCCGGGTTCTGCGCGAAGCCCTTGTTCCAGGAGTGGACCTCGCGCAGGTCGGCGAAGCCGCCCTGGGTGAACGCGCGGATGAGATTGATGGTCGACGCCGCGGTGTGGTAGCCCTTGAGCAGCCGCTGCGGATCGGCCTGCCGCGAGCCCTCGGTGAAGTCGTAGCCGTTGACGATGTCGCCGCGGTACGCCGGCAGGGTCACGTCGCCCCGCGTCTCGCTGTCGCTCGAGCGCGGCTTGGCGAACTGCCCCGCCATGCGCCCCATCTTGACGATCGGCATCGAGGCGCCGTACGTCAGCACGACGGCCATCTGCAGCACCGTCTTGATGCGATTGCGGATCTGCTCGGCCGTGGCGCCCGCGAAGGTCTCGGCGCAGTCGCCGCCCTGCAGCAGGAACGCGTTGCCCGAGGCGGCCCGGCCCAGCTTTTCGCGCAGGTTGTCGACCTCGCCGGCGAAGACGAGGGGCGGCAGGGTGGCCAGTTCAGCGGATGCCGCGGCCACCGCGTCCGCGTCGGGCCACGCGGGCTGCTGCTTGATGGGCAGATTCCGCCAGTGGTCGAGACTGTCGAGCTGCTGGAGCATCCCTCGAGTCTAGTCGCGGGCGGGACGCGCCCCGGCCGTGTGACGGACGCTCACCGCTTGGTCTTGAGGCGGTCCTTGACGGTCGACGCGTAGACGTCCTCGTACTCCTGCTCTCCCAGCCGCTGCAGCGCGACCATGATCTCGTCGGTGATCGAGCGCAGGATGTAGCGGTCGCCCTCCATACCGGAGAAGCGGGAGAAATCCAGGGGCTCGCCGATCACGACGCCGACGCGCACGACGTTCGGGAGCCGCTGGCCGATCGGCATCATGGTGTCGGTGTCGACCATGACGACGGGCACCACGGGCACGTGCGCCTCGAGGGCCATGCGTGCGATGCCCGTGCGGCCGCGGTACAGCTTGCCGTCGGGGCTGCGGGTGCCCTCGGGGTAGATCCCGAGCAGCTCGCCGCCGCCGAGCACCTGCAGGCCGGTGTTGAGGGATGCCTCCGAGGCTTTTCCGCCGGAGCGGTCGATCGGCAGCTGGCCGGTGCCCTTGAAGAACATGCGGGTGGCCCAGCCCTTGAGTCCCTTGCCGGTGAAGTAGTCGCTCTTGGCGAGGAAGGCGACCCGGCGGTCGATCATGAGGGGCAGGATGACGGAGTCGACGAAGGACAGGTGGTTGCTCGCGAGGATCGCGCCGCCCTCGACGGGGATGTTGCGCCGGCCGACGATCCAGGGGCGGAAGATCGCCTTGACGATCGGTCCGACCACCACGTATTTCATCAGCCAGTAGAACACCGCTACGCCTCCCGGCCGGCCAGGTCGGCTGCGCCGATGAGGCCCGCGTCGTTGACGAGCTGGGCGATGGCGAAGTCGGCGACCGGTCGGTCTCCGTAGCCGGGGAGCGACGTCTCATAGGCGAGCCGCACGGGCGCGAGCAGATCCTCGCCGAGCTGCGCGACGCCGCCGCCGATGACGAAGAGCTCGGGGTCGAGCACCGCCTGGAACCCGCCGCACGCCTCGCCGAGCGCCGTCGCGACGCGGCGCAGCGCCTCGGTCGCACCGGGGTCGCCCGCGAGCACCAGGCGCGAGACGGCCGGGCCGCTGATCGAGCCCTTCTCCGCGCGGAGCTCGGCGAGGGCCTCGCCGATACCGCCGCCGTCGGCGATCGCGTTGGCCTCGCGCTGCAGCGCGCGCCCGGAGGCGTATTGCTCGATGCACCCGTTCTGCCCGCAGCCGCACGGCAGGCCGTCGCGCGTGAAGCGGATGTGACCGAGTTCGGCGGCGATGCCGTGGCCGCCGCGGAAGAGCTCGCCGTCGAGGACGATCGCGCCCCCGACACCCGTGCCCATCGTCAGCATCACCATGTTGTCGACGTCGCGGCCGGCGCCGAAGCGGAACTCGGCCCAGCCCGCCGCGTTCGCGTCGTTCTCGATCGTCACGGGCACGTCGATGCCGGCCTCGAGCGTCGCCTTGAGCGGCTCGTTGCGCCACGCGATGTTCGGGGCGTGGATAACGGTGGCGCGGTCGCGGTCGATGAAGCCGGCGGCCGCCACGCCCACGGCGGCGACCTCGTGGCCGGCGCTGAAGTGACGCGCCATGTCGATCACGGCGTCGGCCAGTGCGCGGGTGTCGACGGGAGTGTCGACACGGACCTTGTCGACGATGCGCCCGTCGGCATCGACGACCCCTCCTGCGATCTTGGTCCCGCCGATGTCGATACCGACCTTGAGCACCGCACTCCCCCTCCGGCCGGCGCGCGCGCGACGGCGCCTGAAAGTCTATCCACGACCCGGCATCCACATGCCTGATGGTCGGCGCCCCGTGCGGATTAGACTCGTGTGAGATCGACCCGAGATTCTTGTCCGGTACCGAAGGAGCTGCCGTGGTCCAATTCGAAGTCCCCGCGATCGTCCCCGCCGATCCCCAGGCGAACATCACCGACCTGCTGGTCGAGCGGGTGAAGGCGACGCCGAACCTCGCGCTGTTCGCGGTGCCCGAGGGTGACGGCTGGCGCGACATCACCGCGACCGATTTCCAGAAGCAGGTCATCGCCCTGGCGAAGGGCTTCGTCGCCGCCGGCATCGAGCCGGGCGACAAGGTCGGCTTCATCGCCCGCACCACCTACGACTGGACCCTGGTCGATTTCGCCCTCTTCTTCGCCGGTGCCGTCATGGTCCCGGTGTACGAGACGAGCTCGCCCTCGCAGGTCGGCTGGATCCTCACCGACTCCGGCGCGGTCGCATGCATCACCGAGTCGGCCGACCACTCGGCCCGCCTCGACGAGGTGCGCGCCGACCTCCCGCTCGTCCGCTCGACGTGGGAGATGGCCCGCGGCGACCTCGACAAGCTCGTCGCCGGCGGCAAGGACGTCACCGACGAAGAGATCGAGCGCCGGCGCAACCTCGCCAACGGCGCCGACATCGCGACCCTGATCTACACGTCGGGCTCGACCGGCCGCCCCAAGGGCTGCGTGCTCACCCACAGCAACTTCGTCGAGCTCACGCGCAACTCCGCGAAGGCGCTGGCCGAGGTCGTCGCCAAGCCCGGCGCCTCCACCCTGCTGTTCATCACCACGGCGCACATCTTCGCGCGCTTCATCTCGGTGCTGAACATCCACGCGGGCGTGAAGACCGGACACCAGCCCGACACGAAGCAGCTCCTCCCCGCACTCGGATCGTTCAAGCCCACCTACCTGCTGGCCGTGCCGCGCGTGTTCGAGAAGGTCTACAACTCGGCCGAGCAGAAGGCCGAGGCCGGCGGCAAGGGCAAGATCTTCCGCGCCGCCGCGCACACGGCCATCGAGCACTCGACCCTGCTGCAGGACGGCAGGAAGGTGCCGCTGATGACGAGGCTGAAGTTCTCGCTCTTCGACCGGCTCGTCTACAGCAAGCTGCGCACCGCGATGGGCGGCAACGTCGAGTACGCCGTCTCGGGGTCGGCTCCCCTCGGGCCGCGCCTCGGTCACTTCTTCCACAGCCTCGGCGTGACGATCCTCGAGGGCTACGGCCTGACCGAGACGACGGCGCCGGCCACGGTCAACCTCGCGACCAAGTCCAAGATCGGCACGGTGGGGCCCGTCCTCCCCGGCGTCGGCATCCGTCTGGGCGAGGACGACGAGATCCAGGTCCGCGGCATCAACGTGTTCAAGGAGTACTGGCGCAACCCCGAGGCCACGGCGGCGACCTTCGACGGCGACTGGTTCAAGACCGGCGACATCGGCTCGTTCGACGAGGAGGGCTTCCTCAAGATCACCGGTCGCAAGAAGGAGATCATCGTGACGGCCGGCGGCAAGAACGTCGCCCCGGCCGCGCTCGAAGACCCGATTCGCGCGAACCCGATCGTCGGGCAGGTCGTGGTCGTCGGCGATCAGAAGCCGTTCATCTCGGCGCTCATCACCCTCGACCCGGAGATGCTGCCGACCTGGCTGGCGAACAACGACCTCGCCGGCGACATGTCGCTCGCGGACGCCGCGAAGAACCCCGCGGTCCGCGCCGAGGTGCAGAAGGCGATCGACGAGGCCAACAAGCACGTCTCCCGCGCCGAGTCGATCCGCAAGTTCACCATCCTCGACAGCGAATGGACCGAGGCGAGCGGGCACCTGACGCCGAAGATGAGCATCAAGCGCAACGTCATCATGGACGACTTCGCGTCCGAGATCGACGAGCTCTACAGCGTCCCCGTGAGCACGAGCAACGTCTCGCTCAGCTGACGAGCGCATCGCACGACAGAGCCCGGTCCTCTTCGGAGGACCGGGCTCTGTCGTGCGGAGGAAAGACGCGGCGCCTCAGAACCAGTCGGATTCGCGGATCTCGCGCATCGCGACGCGACGCTCTTCCGGCGACAGCCGCTCGAGGTACAGCATCCCGTCGAGGTGATCGGTCTCGTGCTGGAGGGCCTGCGCCATGAGGCCCTCGCCCTCGAGGACAAGCTCGTTGCCGTCGAGATCGATTCCCACGACTTTCGCCCAGGGGTAGCGGACCGCGTCGTGCCAGAGCCCGGGCACCGAGAGGCACCCTTCGCCGATGGCCTCCGGCTCACCCGACACCTCTACGACGACGGGGTTCAGGACGTAGCCGATCTCGCCGTCGACGTTGTAGCTGAAGGCACGCAGACCCACGCCGATCTGCGGCGCGGCGACGCCGGCCCGGCCGGGGAGCTCCACGGTGTCGAGCAGGTCACGCACGAGAGCGCGCACGCCGTCGTCGATCTGCTCGATCGGCGCGCTCGCGGACTTCAGGACGGGGTCGCCGAAGACCCGGATGGGACGGACTGCCACGAGGACCTACGCGGCGGACGCCGACGGCACGGTGCGCAGGCCCTCGACCACGGTCGCTGCGAGGTCGCGCGCCGCGAGACGCGTCGCGGGCTGCAGGTCGCGGAAGACGATCGCGCTGCCGGCGGCGATGTGCGCGTCATACGGCATGCGCATGACGGCGCGCACGCGCGTGCGGAAGTGCGACTCGAGCTCCTCGAGCTGCACGAGCGGGTTGCCCGGGCGCGAGTTGTTGAGCACCACGACGGCGCCCCGGACCTTGTCGGCGTAGCCGTTCGTCTCGAGCCACGTGAGGGTCTCGGACGCGAGGCGCGCCTCGTCGACGCTGAGGCCGGCGACGATCACGAGCTGATCGGCCAGCTCGAGCGTCGCGCCCATGACGGAGTGGACGATGCCCGTGCCGGTGTCGGTGAGCACGATCGAGTAGTAGTGCGCGGCGAGGCCGGCCACGTCGCGGTAGTCGCCGTCGCTGAACGCCTCGGACACGCGCGGGTCGGAGTCGGAGGCCACGACGTCGAGGCGGGTCTCGTCGCGCGCGACGATGTTCGACAGGTCGTTGAAGCCGACCACGTCACCGCGGATGCGGACCAGGTCGCGCACCGTTTTGCCGCTCGTGCGCGCGATGCGCTCGGCGAGGGTGCCGCGGTCGGGGTTGGCGTCGACGGCGATCACGCGGTCGTCGCGCGCATCGGCCAGCGCCATGCCGAGCAGGGTGGTGACGGTCGTCTTGCCGACCCCGCCCTTGCGCGAGAGCACCGGCACGAAGCGGGCACCGCCGACGAGCGGCGCCGCGATGCGGCGATCGAGCTCCTTGCGCGCGCGTGCGCGCTTGCCGTCGCCCAGGTTGATGCGGCGGCCGGAGATCGAGTAGACGAGGTGCTGCCAGTAGCCTTCGGGCTCGGAGCGCACCACCTGGTGCGGGTCGAGCAGGCGGTCGGCGGTGAGGAGGTCTGCCGTCTCGCGATCGGCCTCGAACTCGCCGAGGCGCTTCGAGGTCAGGTTCACGTCGGCACGGGGGTAGGAGCGCTCGACCGCCTGGGCGCGGTCGGGCGCGGCCTGCGCCACCGGGCGGGGCGCCACAGCGGCAGCGGGCACGGGAGCGGGAGCCGGAGCATGTGCAGCGGGAGCTTCGCCGGCCACGAGGTCGTCGAACGCCGATTCCACGGCGACGGATGCCGCGACCTCCGGCACATCGAACGCGTCGGCACCGGCCGCAGGAGCCTCGTCGAGCACCACGTCGGCGTCGGCGATGTCCTCGATCGCCTCCCAGTCCTCGATCCCTCCGCCGAGGGTGTCCTCGACGGTCCAGTCCTCGGCGTCGGCCGCGGGCTCCACGATCTCGGCCTCGGCGGTCTCGGCCGGGATCTCGACCACGAACGGCACCTCGTCGCCGATGACGTCGTCATCGCCGAGGTCGTCGTCGGACTCGGACGGCATCTCGACGTTCACCTGCGCGGTCGAGCCACCCAGGATGCCGAAACCCGTGGTCTCGATGCTGCCCGTGTCGGACAGCACGCCGTTCTCGGATTCGTCGGGCGTGTGGTCGGGGCGGTCAGGCGTCACTGCGGCGTTCTCCAACACAGAGAGAGGGAATTCGGGCGGGTGCCACCCTCCAGGTTACTGGGCGGGACGGACGACGACCAAAAGGTCTCCTGCGTCGACCTGCTGCGTGCCGGTGATCGCGAGCCGCTCGACGACGCCGTCGACGGGCGACGTGATGGCCGCCTCCATCTTCATCGCCTCGATCGACGCGACCGGCTGACCGGCCGTCACGGCCTCCCCGACGGACACCTTGAGCGTGACGGCACCCGAGAACGGCGCTGCGACCTGGCCGGGCTTGGTCGTGTCGGCGCGTTCGGCCTGCTTCTCCTCGACCCGGATGCTGCGGTCGCGCACGAAGACCGGTCGCAGCTGCCCGTTGAGGGTCGTCATGACCGTGCGGATGCCCTTGGCGTCGGCCTCGCCGATCGCCTCGAGCCCCACGTAGAGCTGCACGCCGGGATCGATCTCGGCGATGTGCTCCTCGCCGGGCTTGAGCCCGTAGAGGTAGTCCGGGGTGCCGAGGGCCGTGAGGTCGCCGTACGTCTCGCGGTTCTTCTCGAACTCGCGCGCCGGCGCCGGGAACAGCAGCCGGTTGAGCGTGCGCCGGCGCTCGACGCCGTCGCCGGCGAGGCCGGCGCGCTCGTCGTCGGTGAGCGGCGGCACCTCGATCGACACCGTGCGCCCGGCGAGCACCTTGGTGCGGAACGGCTCGGGCCAGCCGCCCGGCAGATCGCCGAGCTCTCCGGCCATGAACCCCACCACGGAGTCGGGGATGTCGTAGTTCTGCGGGTTCTGCTCGAAGTCGGCGGGGTCTGCGCGCACCGCCACGAGCGCGAGCGCGAGGTCGCCGACGACCTTCGACGACGGCGTGACCTTCGGGATGCGCCCGAGCAGGCGATCGGCCGCGGCGTACATGTCCTCGATGAGCTCGAAGTCGTCGGCGAGCCCCAGGGCGATGGCCTGCTGACGCAGATTGGACAGCTGCCCGCCGGGGATCTCGTGGTGGTACACGCGGCCGGTGGGAGACGGAAGACCGGACTCGAACGGCCGGTAGAGGTGGCGCACGGCCTCCCAGTACGGCTCGAGGTCGCTCACGGCCTGCAGGTCGAGACCGGTGTCGCGCTCGGTGTGTGCGAGCGCGGCCACGAGGGCGGACAGGGACGGCTGGCTCGTGGTGCCCGACATCGGCGCGGCGGCCGCGTCGACGGCATCCACTCCCGCCGCACTGGCGGCCAGCAGGGTCGCGAGCTGCCCACCCGCCGTGTCGTGCGTGTGCAGGTGCACCGGCAGGTCGAAGCGCTCGCGCAGCGCCGTCACGAGCTTCGCAGCCGCGGCGGGGCGCAGCAGGCCCGCCATGTCCTTGATGGCGAGGATGTGCGCGCCGGCGTCGACGATCTGCTCGGCGAGGCCCAGGTAGTAGTCGAGCGTGTAGAGGCGCTCGGCCGGGTCGAGGAGGTCGGACGTGTAGCAGAGCGCGACCTCGGCCAGCGCGGTGCCGGTCGCCCGCACCGCGTCGATCGCCGGGCGCATCTGCGAGACGTCGTTGAGCGCATCGAAGATGCGGAACACGTCGACGCCCGTGGCGGCGGCCTCCGACACGAAGGCGTCGGTCACCTCGACGGGGCGCGGCGTGTAGCCGACGGTGTTGCGTCCGCGCAGGAGCATCTGGATCGGGATGTTCGGCATCGCCTCGCGAAGGGCCGCCAGACGCTCCCACGGGTCTTCGGCGAGGAAGCGCAGCGCGACGTCGTACGTCGCCCCGCCCCACGCCTCGACCGAGAGCAGCTGCGGGGTCATGCGCGAGACGTGCGGGCCCACGCGCACGAGGTCGCGCGTGCGCACCCGTGTGGCGAGCAGCGACTGGTGCGCGTCGCGGAACGTGGTCTCGGTGACGGCGAGGGCTGTCTGCTCGCGGAGCGCGCGCGCGAAGCCCTCCGGGCCGAGCTCGCGCAGGCGCTGGAGGGTGCCGGCCGGAGGCGGGCTCGCGAGGTCGATGTCGGGGAGCTTGCTGCCCGGCGACACCGACAGCGGCTTCTCGCCGTACGGACGGTTGACGGTCACGTCCGCCAGCCAGTTGAGGAGCTTGGTCGCTCGGTCCCGCGACGGGTTGCTCGTGAGCAGCTGGGGGCGCTCGTCGATGAACGATGTGCTCACGTCGCCGGCGACGAACGCCTCGTCGTCGAGCACGGCGCGAAGGAAGGGGATGTTGGTGGCGACGCCGCGGATCCGGAACTCGGCCAGCGCGCGCCGCGCGCGCGTGACGGCGGCGGGGAAGTCGCGGCCGCGGCATGTGAGCTTCGCGAGCATCGAGTCGAAGTGCGGGCTGATCTGCGACCCGGCCGCGGTCGTGCCGCCGTCGAGGCGGATGCCGGCGCCGCCGGGCGAGCGGTAGGTGGTGATGCGGCCGGTGTCGGGGCGGAAGCCCTGTGACGGGTCTTCGGTGGTGATGCGGCACTGCAGCGCGGCGCCGCGCAGGTGGATCTGCTCCTGGCGGAGGCCCAGCTCGGCCAGCGTCTGGCCCGACGCGATCCGCATCTGCGACTGCACGAGGTCGACGTCGGTCACCTCCTCGGTGACGGTGTGCTCGACCTGGATCCGCGGGTTCATCTCGATGAAGACGACCTCGCCGGTGCGGGGACCGGCCGTCTCGAGGAGGAACTCCACCGTGCCGGCGTTCTCGTAGCCGATCGAGCGCGCGAAGGCGACCGCGTATCCGTGCAGGGCGTCGCGCACCGCCGGGTCGAGGTTGGGCGCGGGGGCGATCTCGATCACCTTCTGGTGACGTCGCTGCACCGAGCAGTCGCGCTCGAAGAGGTGGACGGTCTCGCCCGCCTTGTCAGCCAGGATCTGGACTTCGACGTGGCGCGGGCGCTGCACCGCTTGCTCGAGGAAGACGCGGGCGTCGCCGAAGGCGCTCCCCGCCTCGCGCATGGCCTCGGCGAGCGCCGGTGCGAGCTCTTCGCGGCGCTCGACGCGGCGCATGCCGCGGCCGCCGCCGCCCGCGACGGCCTTGACGAAGATCGGGAAGCCGATCGCGTCGGCCTGGCCGACGAGTGCATCGACGTCGTCCGAGGCATCCGTCGAGCGGAGCACCGGAACCCCCGCGGCGACGGCGTGCTGCTTGGCGGTGACCTTGTTGCCGGCCATCTCGAGCACGTTCGACGGCGGCCCGATGAAGACGATGCCGTTGGCGGCGGCCTTCTCGGCGAGCTCGGGGTTCTCGGAGAGGAAGCCGTAGCCCGGGTAGATGGCGTCAGCGCCGGACTCCTTGGCGACGCGGATGATCTCGTCGATGTCGAGATAGGCGCGGACCGGATGCCCCTTCTCGCCGATCTCGTACGACTCATCGGCCTTCTGCCGGTGGAGGGAGCCGCGATCTTCGAACGGGAACACCGCGACGGTGCGGGCCCCCAGTTCGTAGGCGGCGCGGAAGGCTCGGATGGCGATTTCGCCACGGTTCGCGACGAGGATCTTGCGGAACATTCGACCTCCGGAGGCGGCGGTGCGGGCGGGCCTGAGTGTGAACTCAGCCTAGGGGAAGGTAACGTGGTGCCTTGTGCACGTCCTTTCCGTCAGCTCGCTCAAGGGTGGCGTCGGCAAGACGACCGTGACTCTCGGACTCGCGTCGGCGGCTTTCGCCCGCGGTGTCCGCACGCTCGTCGTCGACCTCGACCCGCAGTCCGACGTCTCGACGGGCATGGACATCCAGGTGGCCGGCCGCCTGAATGTCGCCGATGTCCTCGCGAATCCCAAGGAGAAGACGGTCCGTCAGGCCATCACCTCCAGCGGGTGGGCGAAGGTCCACCCCGGCACGATCGACGTGATGATCGGCAGCCCTTCCGCGATCAACTTCGACGGACCGCACCCCAGCGTGCGCGACGTGTGGAAGCTCGAGGAGGCCCTCGCCACGATCGAGGCCGACTACGACCTCGTGCTCATCGACTGCGCGCCGTCGCTCAACGCGCTCACGCGCACCGCGTGGGCTGCGAGCGACCGCGTGATCGTCATCACCGAGCCCGGTCTGTTCTCGGTGGCGGCCGCCGACCGCGCGCTGCGCGCGATCGAGGAGATCCGCCGCGGTCTCTCCCCCCGCCTTCAGCCGCTCGGCATCGTCGTGAACCGCGTGCGTCCGCAGTCGATCGAGCACCAGTTCCGCATCAAGGAGCTGCGCGACATGTTCGGTCCGCTCGTGCTCAGCCCCCAGCTGCCCGAGCGCACGTCGCTGCAGCAGGCGCAGGGTGCGGCCAAGCCCCTGCACATCTGGCCGGGCGACTCAGCCCAGGAGCTCGCGGCCGATTTCGACTCCCTGCTCGACCGCGTCATGCGCACCGGCCGCATCCCGGTGCCGGGCGAGGCGCGCGCGTAGTCGGGTTCAGAGCGGGCTGATCGCGCCCGCGCCCCGACGCACCTCGAACACGAGCTGCGTCTCGGTCTTCGTGACTGCCGGGTGACTCGTGATGTGCTCGAGGATGAGGTCCCGAAGCGCTTCAGGGCTCGCCACCGCGACGTGCAGGTGGAAGTCGTTGTCACCCGCCACGTGCACGACCGACAGCGCACCCGGGATCTCGACGAGCCGGTCGAACAGCTCGTCGATGTGGACGCGGCTGTGGCTCGCGAGGTGCACCATGACGACCGCCTGGATCGGTCGGCCGATCGCCGCGAGATCAAGGCGGGCGTTGATGCTCGAGATCACGCCGCTCTCTCGAAGGGCGCGGACGCGGTACGCGCACGTCGACTCGGCGAGGCCGACGCGTGCCGCCAGCGCCGCGTTGGTCATGCGACCGTCGTCGACCAGAGCGCCGAGGATGGCGCGGTCGGTCGCGTCGAGCGACACCGGTTGCGGATTCTTCGGCGATACGGCCACGTGCACCCTCCGGATTGCAGATTCCTCAGACCAGCATCCCGATTCAGCAACATCCGCGCAAGGTGATTTGCCAATGTCTGCGAAATCACCGACCATCTGTGCATGGCACCGAAGACGCTGCACCCTGACAGCCTTGCTGTGCACGCCGGCCGCGACGACCTCGCTGAGCTCGGAGTGCACGCTCTCCCCCTCGACCTCTCGTCGACCAACCCGCTCCCGGGGATCGACGTCGGCGGCCTCTCCTACGAGGTGCTCGCGACCGGCGGGCATCCGTTCGACGGCGGCTCGCACGTCTACGCGCGGCTGTGGAATCCGACGGTGGCCCGGTTCGAGGAGGCCCTCGCGGCCCTCGAGCACGCCGAGGAGGCCGTCGCCTTCTCGTCCGGGATGGCCGCAGTGACCGCGGTGCTCCTGGCCCTCTCGCACGAGCAGGGCAAGCGCCACGTCGTCGCGGTGCGACCGCTGTACGGCGGGACCGACCACCTTCTCGCGTCAGGGCTGCTCGGTGTCGAGGCGACATACTGCGCGCCGGATGCCGTGTCCGCCGCTCTCCGGCCCGACACCGCTCTCGTCATCCTCGAGTCCCCCGCCAACCCCACGCTCGAGCTCGTCGACATCCGCGCGGTCGTCGAGGCCGCGGGCGACGTGCCGGTGCTGGTGGACAACACCTTCGCGACGCCGGTGCTGCAGCATCCGCTCGATCTCGGCGCAACCCTCTCGCTGCACAGCGCGACGAAGTACCTCGGCGGCCACGGCGATGTGGTCGGCGGCGGGGTCGCGTGCGACGCCAGGACGGCGGCAGCGCTGCGTCGCACCCGCGCCATCACCGGGGCGATCATGCATCCGCTCGCCGCCTACCTGCTCCACCGCGGGCTCGCCACGCTCCCGGTGCGCGTGCGCGTGCAGCAGGAGGGCGCCCGCACCGTGGCCCAGTGGCTGACCACGCGGCCCGAGGTCGCGCGCGTCCACTTCCCCGGGTTCGCCGACAGCGACCCGCTCGGCCTCGTGGGCAGGCAGCAGTCGGGCCCCGGAGCGATGATCGCGATCGAGCTCGCCGGCGGATTCGACGCCGCGAGCGATCTCACCGCCGCGGTGGAGCTGTTCACCCACGCGGTGTCGCTCGGAAGCGTGGACTCGCTCATCCAGCACCCCGCGGCGCTGACGCATCGGCCGGTCCAGTCCGAGGCGAAGCCGTCGGACGCGCTGGTGCGCCTGTCGATCGGCCTGGAGGATCCGGCCGACCTCATCGCCGACCTCGAGCGCGCGTTCGCGGTCGTCGGCGCGCGCGTTCCCGAGGCGGTCGCCGCTCACTGACCCGTCGTTCACCGGAGGATCGCACGAATCTCGGAGGATTCTGCGCGGATCCTCCGGTGAACGGACGATCCTCCGAGAACACGTGCGGCGCCGCGCGGCGAGGCGCGCTCGCAGCGCGACCCGCGAACAGCTCGGCGCGGGGGTAGGTCAGGCGGAGCGCGCTGCGCGCCGCACGGCGAGTTCGTCCAGTGCGTCGGGCGCCTGCGCCTCGAACGCGACGAGCTCGGTCTCGACCTCGCGCAGGACCTTGCCGACCGCGATGCCGAACACGCCCTGGCCGCGGCTCACGAGGTCGATGACCTCGTCGTTCGAGGTGCACAGGTAGACGGAGGCCCCGTCGCTCATGAGCGTCGTGCCGGCGAGGTCGCGGATGCCCGCGGCGCGGAGCTGGTCGACGGCCGTGCGGATCTGCTGCAGCGAGATGCCGGTGTCGAGGAGGCGCTTGACGAGCTTGAGCACGAGGATGTCGCGGAAGCCGTAGAGGCGCTGTGAGCCGGAGCCGCTCGCGCCGCGCACGGTCGGCTCGACGAGCTCGGTGCGGGCCCAGTAGTCGAGCTGGCGGTAGGTGATGCCGGCGGCGCGGGCGGCGACGGCGCCGCGGTAGCCGACCTCGTCGTCCATCGCCGGAAGACCGTCCGTGAAGAGGAGCTCAGCCACGAACGGCTCGTTGTCGGCCGCTTCTCGAGCAGTCATGCTCGCCCCCCCTCCGGAATCGGATACTTCCACGCTAGATGAGCCGCACCCCTCCGGCAACGACATCGGCTCGTACGCTCCGGCGTGTCGCGCGATCGGGCCGCGGCGGACGGTCAGGACAGCAGGCGCTCGAGGGCCGAGCGCACGAAGATCGACCGCACGTCGTCGAGCCGCTTGGCCAGCTCGGGGGCCAGTTCTCCGGCGCGCCCTCGGGACGAGGCATCCGTCCGCCGCAGCAGCGGCGCGAGCGCCTGCTCGACCAGCGCCACGTCGCGTTCGGCGTTCTGACGGAGGGCACGCACGTGGCGCGGCTCGATGCCGTGGCGGTCCAGCGCGACGAGCGCGCGCAGCAGCGCGACGGACTGGTCGGTGTACGCGTCGGACCCCGCCATCACCCCGGTGCTGATCGCGTCGTTGAGAAGCTGCGGTGCGGCGCCGGCCGCGGCCAGCAGCTCGTCACGGCGGTAGCGGCGCGGCGCGGGCACGATCGACGGCGGCGGGACGGCGGTCGGGGTGACGGGCTCGCGTCCCGCGTCGACGTCCTCGAGGTACTCGCGGATGACCACGAGCGGCAGGTAGTGGTCGCGCTGCAGGGTGAGCGCGAGCCGGAGCCGCTCGAGGTCGGCGGGCGAGAACTTGCGGTACCCGGACTCGGTGCGCAGCGGCGTCACGATGCCCTGGACCTCGAGGAAGCGGAGCTTGCTCGAGGTGAGCGAGGGGAACTCGGGCGAGAGCCGGGCAAGCACCTGCCCGATGCTCAGAAGACCCGCGGACGACGATCGTTCGCGGGCGGAAGCGGCCGGCATCACCCGTCCGCGGCCTGTGCCAGGTCGGCGGGCGAGACGAAGAAGTTGAGACGGAACTTGCCGATGCGCACCTCGGCGCCGTTGCGCAGCACCGCGCGGTCGACCCGCTCGCCGTTGACGTAGGTGCCGTTGAGCGACCGCTGGTCGACGAGCTCGAAGGACGTGCCCGTGCGGGTGATCTCGGCGTGACGGCGCGAGACCGTCACGTCGTCGAAGAAGATGTCGGCTTCGGGATGCCGGCCGACCGTCGTCACGTCGGTGTCGAGGAGGTAGCGGGCACCCGCGGTCGGACCCGAGCGCACCAGGAGCAGCGCGGCTCCGGTGGGAAGCGCGTCGATGGCTTCGAGCTCGGCGTCGGCCAGTTCGCTCCCGAACGGCACGAACGACAGATCGGAGTCGTGCCCGAAGGTCTGCGTCGTGTCGGTGCCGCGGTCGGACTCACCCGATTCCGAGCCAGCGCCGGAAGCCCGGCGGATGTCGCCCTCGTCGGGTCGGCGGTGTTCCTCCACGGTGGTCCTCCTCTGCGTGCAAGCCTATCCGATCACCCGCCCGGCGAAAGGTCCGGAATCGGCGCGACGCGCGGACGGGCTTTGTTTCGCCCCGTGTCGGCCGCCGTGGCGCCGCGCGCCGGCCGCCCTAACGTGGGTGGAGACCGAAACTACGAGAAGGAGTCCCGCCGTGTCGAGCCAGCACCGTCACTTCCCGCCCCTCGAGGTGCGTGAGCGTGCGACGTGCATGTGCCACCACGGCGACGCGTGCTCCATCTACGCCCCGGGTCATGCGCTGCACCTGATCCAGTCCCGGCTCGCCTCGGCGACGCCGTCGGACTGGGCGGACGCGATCGTCGAGGACGCCGACCCGCGCTCCGGTGTGATCATCGTGCGCGGCCTCGACGACGACGCGCCCGTCGCGCTGTGGAACGGCGCCGGAGCCGCGGGGATCCTCAAGCGGGGAACGCCGGTCGCGCTGCACGGGCGCTACAACGTGCTCGCGGTGGGCCGCGAGCGGTTCAACGTCGCGCGGCCCTGACCAGGGCCGCGCCGTCGAAGCGGGCCCTCAGGCCGCCTTCATCATCATGTCCTTGACCGCCATGCAGGCGTCCATGCAGGCCTTGCACGCCTGAGCGCACATCTTGCAGACCTCGCTGTGGTCGGCGTGCTCCATGCAGTCGTCCATGCACTTGCGGCACATCTCGATGCACGCGTCGAGCATCGCCATCATGGATGCCTGGTCCATGCCCTGCATGCGCATCATCGAGCGCATCATCGTGTTGCACATGTCCGCGCAGTTCATGCACGCCGGGGCGCACGACATCATCTGCGTGGAGCACACCGTGCACGCCTGCTCGCAGGCCGAGCAGGCGTCCATACAGGCCTGCATCACCGACATGTCCATGGTGCCCATGCCGGGCATCGACATCATGTCCTTCGACATGGCGTCCATCATCATGGTGTCCATCGCACCGTCCTTCCGAGACCGGCCGGCGGGGGCAGGTGCTCCCGCCTGCGGCCAGGCTACTCGCGGGCGGGCCGCGTTTGAAGGCTTGGCTAGGCTGGATCGGGTGATGTCACAAGGAATTCACACGGCCCTGTCCACCCGCGTCGCCGCCCTCGTCGCCGCCGTCCTCGCGGTCGCCGCGCTGCTCCTCGTCCCGGCGTCACCGGCCCGCGCGCACGACGAGCTTCTGGGCTCGAGCCCCGCGGCGGACTCGACCGTCGACGCGCTTCCCACCGAGCTGACCCTGACGTTCAGCGGCGCGATCGCCACCGACGCGGGCGCATCGGAGGTGGCGGTGACGGATGCCGCGGGCACGTCGCTCACCGACGGCGAGCCGTCCGTGCAGGACAACGTCCTGACCCAGCCGCTCTCGGGCGAGGCATCCGGTGAGATCACGGTCCTGTGGAAGGTCGTCTCGAGCGACGGCCACCCGATCTCGGGCGAGCTCTCGTTCACCTCCGCCGCGGCGCCCGCCCCGACCGACACGGCGAGCCCGGCCCCCAGCGCGAGCGAGACGGCCGAGCCGACGCTGGAGCCCACGGCGACCGCCTCCCCGACCGCGCCCGCCGGTGAGGACTCCTCCTCCGCGGACGTGTGGCCGTGGGTGATCGGCGGCCTCGTCCTCGCCGCCGTCGTGGGAGCGATCGTCTACCTCGCGACCTCGCGCTCGCGGCGTGAGAAGGCCCTCGCAGAGAACCGCGAGCGGGCACTCGGGGGCGGCTCCGGCGCCGACTCCGACGCTCCCACCGGGCGATAGGCTGGGGGCATGCCCCATTACGACGTCGTCATCCTCGGCGCGGGCCCCGGCGGGTACGTCGCGGCCGTCCGCAGCGCACAGCTCGGCCTCTCCGTCGCGATCATCGAAGAGAAGTACTGGGGCGGTGTCTGCCTCAACGTCGGCTGCATCCCCTCGAAGGCTCTGCTGAAGAACGCCGACCTCGCGCACCAGTTCCACCACAAGGCCGACCTGTTCGGCATCTCCGGTGACGTGCACTTCGACTTCGGCGTCGCGTGGGATCGCAGCCGCAAGGTGGCGGACACCCACGTCAAGGGCATCCACTACCTGATGAAGAAGAACAAGGTCACCGAGTACGAGGGCCGCGGGTCGTTCACCGGCCCGAACGCCATCACTGTGACCAAGGCCGACGGCACCACCGACGAGGTGACCTTCGACAACGCGATCATCTCGACCGGCTCGAAGGTGCGCCTGCTGCCGGGCGTGCAGATCGGCGGCAACGTCGTGACGTACGAGGAGCAGATCCTCGCCCGCGACCTGCCGCAGTCGATCGTCATCGTGGGCGCCGGCGCGATCGGCATGGAGTTCGCCTTCGTGATGGTGAACTACGGCGTCAAGGTCACGATCATCGAGTTCCTCGACCGGGCGCTTCCCAATGAAGACGTCGACGTGTCGAAGGAGATCGCGAAGCAGTACAAGAAGTACGGCGTCGACATCCTCACCTCGACCAAGGTCGAGACCGTCACCGACCACGGCGACCGCGTCACCGTCACCTACACGCCCGCCGCGGGTGGCGAGGCCCAGTCGATCGACGCCGACAAGGTCATGATGTCGATCGGCTTCGCCGCGAACGTCGAGGGCTTCGGTCTCGAGAACACCGGCGTGAAGCTCACCGACCGCGGTGCGATCGACATCGACGACCACATGCGCACGAACGTGCCGCACATCTACGCGATCGGCGACGTCACGGCCAAGCTGCAGCTCGCCCACGTGGCCGAGGCGCAGGGCGTCGTGGCCGCCGAGACGATCGGCAAGGCCGAGACCATGACGCTGGGCGACTACCGTATGATGCCGCGCGCGACGTTCTGCTCGCCGCAGGTCGCCTCGTTCGGCCTCACCGAGCAGCAGGCGCGCGACGCCGGCTACGACGTGAAGGTCGCGAAGTTCCCGTTCTCGGCCAACGGCAAGGCGAACGGCCTGGGCGAGCCGATCGGCTTCGTCAAGCTCATCGCCGACGGCGAGCACCTCGAGCTGCTCGGCGGCCACCTCATCGGCCCCGACGTCTCCGAGCTCCTCCCCGAGCTCACGCTCGCGCAGAAGTGGGACCTCACCGCGCTCGAGGCGGCGCGCAACGTCCACACGCACCCGACGCTGTCGGAGGCCGTGCAGGAGGCCTTCCACGGCCTCGCCGGACACATGATCAACCTCTGACGCGCCATCCGCTCGTCACCGAAGGCCCCGGGAGACCGGGGCCTTCGCCGCTCCCGCCGCCGCGGCGGTGCCGAGGGGTCGCGAATCACCGTCAGCCGGCAGGGGAATTGGTCGTCTGCGACCCGTGGGCGCGGCCGGGCGGGAAGCCGGAGTCACGGGCGCAGCACGAGCAGCGAGCTCGTGGCCGTCGCGAGCGCCTTGCCCGAGGCATCCTCCAGCACGCCCTCCGCGAAGATCACGCGCGACCCGGGCTTGACGACCCGCCCGCGCGCTCGGAGCACACCCGCCGTCGAGAGGATCGGCCGCAGGTACGAGACGCTCAGGTCGATCGACGTGTAGCCGACCCCGGCCGGCAGCGTCGTGTGGGCGGCGCAGCCGACGACGGTGTCGAGGAGCGTGCAGGCGAGCCCGCCGTGCACCATGCCCAGAACGTTGTAGTGGTATTCGCGCGGCTCGCATTCGAAGACGGCCTCGCCCGGCTCGGCCGCCACCATCCAGAAGTCCATCAGCCGCGCGATGGGCGGCGGCGGGAGCTCGCCCGCGATGAGCGCGCGGAGGTAGGTCAGTCCGTCGAGCCCCTGCGACGCCGCGAACGGCGGGCCGGGATCCTCCCAGTCGAAGGTGCGGGTGCGGGTGGCGTCGGTGGTCATGCGCACACCCTAGGACCGCGCGGCGCCCAGCACACCACCCCTCAGTGACCGAGGGTGCGGGCGAGTTTGGAATCGGATGCCGCGTGCCGCGCGCCCGCGGCCAGGGCGGCCCGTTCGACCGCGGCGAACAACGCGGCGCGCGCGTCGGGATCGACGGGTCCGGCCGGCCCGAGCTCGATCTCCCACTCGTGCCATTCGCGTTCGGCGCCCGTGCGCTCATCGCGCGTGCGCACATGGTCGTCGGCGAACTCCGCCACGATGTCGCCCGACGCCGACAGGAGCAGGTAGGCGATGCGCTCGTTGCGGATGCGCGCCAGCGGCTCGAGAGGCGCACCGGCGGTGACGGCCGCGAGTTCGCCGAGGGCGCCATCGGGCACCGCGCCGGCTTCGCCGAGCGGCCAGTGCAGCTCGACGCGTCCGCCGTCGGCGCCGCGCGGGCCCTTGATGTGCCAGCCCGCGTCGGGTCCTCCGGTGCGGCGCCGCAGCGCGAAGCCGGCGCGTGCGAGCGAGGCGTCGGCCGTGTCGAGGTAGGTGGCGTCGAGGCTCCGGGTCTCCCCCGCGGTCACCGAAGCGACGCCGGGAACACCCGACCAGTCGGGCACGGCGGCACCGTCGTCGACGTCGAACTTCAGCTCGATCTCCACCGACCGCCCGGGCCGGTCGCCCGGCTGCGGGTCAGCGCCGGTCACTCGCGGAGTCGCTGTACGGATCGATGTCGTCCTGCGACTCCACGAACCAGAACTCGGCCTCGGTCGGACCGTCGGAGTCACCCGTGCGCTCGAGGTCGCCCTTGCGCGCGTACACCACCTGGGTCTCGCTGTAGGGGACGATGAGGCGGTCGAGGTCGGGGTTCTCGAGGGGCAGGAGCTGACCGTCGAGCGGGCCTCCGTGCAGTCGTGCGATAGCCATGTGCCGAGCCTAGACCCGGGGCCCGGCGGCGTGCCCGCCCTTGACGGGCGCGTTGCGCAGGCCTACGCGGCCGGCGTGCGCCGCCTCGCCGCCCGAGCGCGTCCACCGATGTTCGCCGCACCGAGTGCAAGCGTTTTCATCTTCGCCCCCTAGAATCGCTCGCGTGAAGGCCATCCGAACGTTCACCGTCCGACCTGTCCTCTCCGAAAGCCTCGCCCCGCTCGACCGTCTCGCGTCGAACTGGCGCTGGTCGTGGAGCCGCGCCACCCACGCACTCTTCGCGTCGATGGACCCCGCGCTGTGGGAGGAGATCGGTGCGAACCCGGCACGGATGCTGGGGGCGCTCGGTCAGGACCGTCTCGACGAGCTCGCCCGCGACGAGGGCTTCGTCCAGCGGGTCCGCGAAGAGGACGAGCGCCTCACGGCGTACCTCGACGGCGACCGCTGGTTCCAGCAGCTCGAGGGAGAGAAGCCCGCGCACATCGCCTACTTCTCCCCCGAGTTCGGCGTCGACGGGTCGCTCCCGCAGTACTCCGGCGGCCTCGGCATCCTCGCCGGCGACCACCTCAAGAGCGCATCCGACCTCGGCGTGCCTCTCACCGGCGTGGGCCTCTTCTACCGTGCCGGGTACTTCCGCCAGTCGATCGGCGACGACGGCTGGCAGCGCGAGAGCTACCCGCTGCTCGACCCGTACGGCCTCGGCCTCACCCTTCTTCGCGATGCGGACGGCTCCCCCGTCGAGATCGCGCTCGACCTGCCCGGCGACCGCGTGCTGCACGCGCGCGTGTGGGTGGCCGACATCGGCCGCATCCCGCTGCTGCTGCTCGACTCCGAGACGCCGTCGAACTCCGACGAGATGCGCCGGGTGACCGACCGCCTCTACGGCGGCGGCGGCGAGCACCGCCTGCTGCAGGAGCTGCTGCTCGGCGTCGGCGGCGTGCGGGCGGTGCGCGCGTGGTGCGCGATCACCGGGCGTCCGACGCCCGACGTGTATCACACGAACGAGGGGCACGCCGGGTTCCAGGGCCTCGAGCGGATGTCCGAGCTCATCACCCACGACGGGCTCGACTACGACGCCGCGCTCGCACAGGTGCGCGCGTCGACCGTCTTCACGACGCACACGCCGGTGCCGGCGGGCATCGATCGGTTCCCGCGCGACCTCATCGCCGACTTCCTCGCAAGCGGCCTCTTCCAGAACCTCGACGCCGGCCGCGCGATCGCGCTCGGTCTCGAGACGTGGGAGGGCGGCGACCAGGGCGTCTTCAACATGGCTGTGCTCGGCCTGCACCTCGGGCAGCACGCCAACGGCGTCTCGGTGCTGCACGGCGAGGTCAGCCGCGGCATGTTCGGGATGCTGTGGCCCGGCGTCGACACCGACGAGGTGCCGATCACCTCGATCACCAACGGCGTTCATGCCCCCACGTGGGTGCATCCCGCGCTCAAGGCGGTCAGTGAGCAGGCCTTCGGCGATGCCCACACCGACACCCACGACTGGACGGACCGCGAGGCGGTCAGCGACGCCGAGCTGTGGGGCGTGCGCCAGCACATGAAGGGCGAGCTCGTCGCCGAGGCGCGGCGCCGGGTCGCGGCATCCCTCTCCAACGGCCACCGGCCGGCGTGGATCGACGACCTCCTCGACCCGGAGGTGCTGACGATCGGCTTCGCGCGCCGCGTGCCGACCTACAAGCGACTCACGCTCATGCTGCGCGACCCCGAGCGCCTCACGAAGCTCCTCACCGACCCCGAGCGTCCGGTTCAGATCGTGATCGGCGGCAAGTCGCACCCGGCCGACGACTCGGGCAAGATCCTCATCCAGCAGCTGGTGCGGTTCAGCCGCGATCCCAAGGTGCGCGGACGGATCGTGTTCCTCCCCGACTACGACATCACGCTCGCCAAGGACCTCTACCCCGGATGCGACGTGTGGCTCAACAACCCGCTGCGCCCCCTCGAGGCGTGCGGCACGTCCGGTATGAAGGCGGCGCTCAACGGCGTGCTGAACCTGTCCATCCTCGACGGCTGGTGGGACGAGTGGTACGACGGCGAGAACGGCTGGGCGATCCCCACCGCCGACACCGCGTCGAACGACGAGGAGCGCGACGACGCCGAGGCATCCGCTCTCTACGACCTCATCGAGCACCAGCTCGTGCCGCGCTTCTACGAGCGCGAGGGCGGTATCCCGCTGCGCTGGCTGCAGATGGTGCGCCACACGATGACAGAGCTCGGCAAGAAGGCCACGAGCGACCGCATGGTGCGCGACTACGTGCAGCGGCTCTACGTGCCCGCGGCCGCCCACGACGTGGCGCTGCGCGCCGGCGACTTCGCCGAGGCACGCGCGCTGGCCACGTTCGTCGCACGGGTGAAGGATGCCTGGTCCCGCGTGTCGATCGCCGGTGTGGACTCGTCCGGCATCCCGTCGCAGGCGCAGGCGGGCGACAGCCTCGAGGTGAGCGCGGCGGTGCGCCTGGACGGGCTCTCCCCCGACGACGTCGCCGTCGAGCTCGCGTACGGCCGCACCGACGAGGACGACCGCCTCGCGCGCGACCACTCGGTGCACCGCCTCTCGCCGGCGGGTCCCGCGGTGGACGGCGTGACGACCTTCACCGGCACCCTGCCGCTCGCCGTGACGGGCACGTTCGGCTACACCGTGCGCGTGGTGCCGTCGCACCCGCAGCTGGTCTCCCCCGTCGAGCTGGGCCTGGTGACCTACCCCTCCTGACCCGGCGGGTCGCACAGAATCGGAACTCTTCCCCGACACGCCGGTGAGCGGATGCCGCGACCCGGCGTGTCGCCGGAAACCTCCGATTCTGTGCGCGCTGCTCAGAAGCGGTGCAGGCCTCGGTCGACGTGAGCGAGGATGGCCAGCTCCACCGTGGGCCAGTCGTGCACGACCATCGCGTAGTCGAAGCGGAGGCTGACGTACCCCCAGGCGGCGGCGTGGGCATCGCGCACCAGGTCCTTATGGCGGTGAGACGGTCCGTCGTGATTGTCGATGCCGTCGACCTCCACGATCAGCCGGTCACCGACGAGGAAGTCCACTCGGCCGACCGAGACGATGTGCTGCTGGGTCCGAACGCGAAGCCCGTGCGGCCGCAGGCGCCAGCGCAGCAGCGACTCCAGCCCGCTGTCGGCATCCGCGCGGGCGAACGCGATCGCGTCCCGCGCAGCGTCGTTGGTGTGCGCGCGAAGCCACGCGAGATCGGTCGGCGCCAGCATCCGCTGCCGGAGCGCGGACTCGAGCGCCACGAAGAACTCCTCCACCCCGCGGCATCGCAGGATCTGGCGCAGCACGCTGGCTACGGTCGGGATGCCGAAGGAGTTCGTTCCGGCGTCCGGCGCTGCGACCCAATGCACGACGCAGGTGCAGTCGGCGTGGGGATACGCGCGCCCGTGGCCGGGCAATGCGACGTGCGCGCTCGCGCTGCGGTCGAGCGTCCACAGCCCGAGGTGCTCCGCCGCCCTCACACACGCGATCGCTCCGCCGTGCGCGGCTGCACGCCGCACGGTGTCGCATGCCCCGCGATCGTAGACACCTCGCCGCACGAGACCGAGTGATCCGCGGGCGAGAGCGCTCGCGATCATCCACCGCGACAGCCCCGCCGCGGCCAGTTCCCGGTATGTGGCGATCGGGTGCGGGGTGGTGCACATCCGCCCACCCTGCTGCACCCGCCCCGGCTGCACCGCGCGACCGGCGCGCTCTGTGATGAGCGGTCCGATCGGCCGCCCTCGGGAGGAGCCGGCGACAGAGAATCGGAGGTTCTGCCCGACACGCCGGGTGACGGATGCCTCGCCCCGGCGTGTCGCCGAGAACCTCCGATTCTGTGCATCCGGCGCCAGCCGGGGCGGGCCGTAGGCTTGGGGGGTGAAGCCCTTCGTCCTCCTCGCCACGCGGGCCGAAGACGTCCCCGCCGACGAGGAGTACGCGCTCTTCCTGCGCTACACCGGCCTCGACGAGCGCGACCTGCGGCGCGTCCGGCTCGAGGCCGGACCGATGCCCGCGCTCGACCTGGACGAGCTGTCGGGCATCTTCGTCGGCGGCGGGCCGTTCAACGCGTCCGACCCGGCCGAGAAGAAGTCCGGCGTGCAGCACCGAGTGGAGGCCGAGTTCCAGACGCTGCTCGACCGGGTGGTCGCGCGCGACTTCCCGTTCCTCGGCGCCTGCTACGGCGTGGGAACGCTCGGCGCGCACCAGGGCGCCGTGATCGACCGGACGTACACCGAGCCGATCAGTGTCGTGCCGGTGACGCTCACCGAGGACGGGGCATCCGATCCCCTGCTCGAGGGCATGCCGCGCGTGTTCGACGCCTTCGTAGGCCACAAGGAGGCGGTCACGGTGCTCCCGCCGTCGGCGACGCTCCTCGGCTCGTCGCCGGACTGCCCGGTGCAGATGTTCAAGGTGCGCGACAACGTCTACGCGACGCAGTTCCACCCCGAGCTCGACGTCGACGGCATCACGACGCGCATTCACGCCTATGCCGGCTACGGGTACTTCGCCACCGACGAGCTCGAGCTCACGCTGACCGCGGTCCGGCGCGCCGCGGTCTCTCACCCGAGTCGGATGCTGCGCACCTTCGTCGAGCGCTACGCGAGGTAGCCGGCCATCGGGGCCGGGCTAGCTCTGGCGGCTCGGCGCGGTCGACGTCAGCGCGGGCGCTGACAGCGGCTCGGACCCGGGAGCGGGTGCGGGCGCGCTGGAGCCCGTGGTCGTCGTCGTGACGCCCGTGGTCGTCGTGGTGGTCGAGGTGGTCGAGGCGGTCGTGGTCGACGTCGCGGAGGTCGACGTGGGCGCGGCGGTCGTGGTCGACGTCGGCATGCTCGCGCCCGTCGAGGTCGCGGTCGGCGCCGAGGTTCCGCCGACCGATCCGAACGACGCCCGTGCCGCGGGCGGACTGTACCCGTCGGTGCGCACGCGCAGGTACTCGAACTTCGCCGTCCCGGCCGCGACCGTGAGCCCGAATCGGCCGTCGGCGAGGGCGGCGTTGTACGCGCGGGACAGGACGAACGCGCCGTTCACGGTGAGCGAGACCGACGCCCCCTTGATCGTCACGGTGAGGGTGTACGCGACGCCCGCCGACACTGCGCGCGCGACGCGCTCGTCGATCACCGTCTGACCGCCCGCGACATGACCGAACAGGACCGCCTGGGCTGCCTGGTCGAGCACGATGAACTTGTAGTCGGTCGCGCTGTAGTAGTCGTAGACGATGCCGGCGCGCGAGCCCGCCGTGAGCGTCGCGACCGTCGTGAGCTCGAGGAACGCGTTCGCGGCGATCGCCGAGTCGAGCGCCGCGAGGGCGAGGGCGGCGGCGCTCGGCGCCGCAGTGCCGGTGAGCGCGCCGGAGGCCGTGTTCCAGGTGCCGCGCACGCCGCCGACCATGCCGGGTCCGGTGAACTCGTCTGTCGTGTCGAGCGTGATCGAGGGCGGGAGCACCTGCACCGAGACGTTGTCGAACTTGCCGCGTGCGCCGTTGGACCCCATGCCCACGAAGCCCTTGTTGAGCGCCACCGTCACGCCGTCGAGCACCCGCGGGGCGAACGTGTGGGTGAAGGCGACGGCCCCGTCGAGGGAGATGGTGACGGTCGTGCCGTTGACCGCGACGAGCATCGAGTACCACTTGTTGTACTTGACGCCGCCGCCAATCGAGGACTGCACGTCGACCTGCCAGCCCGAGGCGGTGCGCCGGCCCATGACGAGCTTGTTGGTCGACTGGTCGACGCCGGCGAACTTGAAGTCGGTGGGTGAGAAGTAGTCGAAGATGACGAACGCGTTGGCCTTCCATCCGCCCGTCGGCTTGGTGAGATACACCTGCGCGTGGATCTCGAAGTAGATCGGCAGGTACTGGTCGATGTAGTAGACGGCGGCGGCGTCGCCGCCGGTGGCGGTCGCGGTGACGGTGAGCGTGCCGTCCTGGACCGCGAAGACCCCGGAGTCGGCGAAGAAGGCCTCGGCCGTGCCCGTGCTGAACGCCGCCGAGCGCAGCACGTCGCGCTTGCCGCCGGGCACGTTGCCCGGCTGCGGGTCGCGCGGGCCGCCGGTCTGGTCCTGCCACGCGTCGTCCTTCTGGGTGACCAGGCCCGCCTCGCCGAACGGCTCGCCGTTGCGCGGGATCGAGGCGTCGCCCACCAGCTGTGCGATCGTGAAGTCCGCCCCCTGCGCCGCCGACAGCGCGTAGAGGAACTCGAACAGCCCCGGCGGCACCTGGCGGCTCACGGTGCCCAGCCCGAAGGGCGCGAAGGGGACGAGGTAGCTGTTGAACTCGCCGACCCAGTCGATCAGGCGGTCGCCGCCGGTGTTCGCGATGAGCACGTCCAGCCCGGCGCCGCCGACGGCGCGGTCCTCGTACGACACGTTGGTGTCGGGCGACGTGTTCTCGCCGGCCGCCGTCGTGAGCACGTCGTCCATGTTGAGCAGGTCGTTGCCCCAGCCGCCCCACGCCGTGTCGCGCCCGGTGCCGCCGACGATCCAGTCGTTGCCGTGGTCGCCGAAGAGCACGTCGTCGCCGTCGCTCGAGACGCCCGAGTCGGCGCGGCCCTCGGTGCTGACGAAGTTGAGGAACCACTCGCCGCCGTTCACGAGGATTCTCCGCATCGGGAAGTACTCGTCGTAGCGGGCGAACTCGCCTGCGGTCGGGTCGAATCCGAGCAGCGTGCCGTCGTTGAACGGCCGTGCGAAGTCGCTGCGGGCTCCGCTGTCGCCGTAGCCCGATCCGGCGAGGGCCTCGGCACCCGAGATGGCGTCGTCGCCGAGCCCGCCGTGGATGAAGTCGCCGTCCCAGCCGCCGAAGAGCACGTCGTTGAGGAACGTGGTCGGCGCGAGCGGGTCGCGCAGGTCGTCGTTCACGAAGAACGGCGTGAGGTCGACGCGCTTGGTGAGCTTCCCGGTCGGGAACAGGATGGCGACCTGCACGCGGCCGGGCGTGGTGACCTCGATCTGGGCCGACGCGGTGGTCAGCCCGTTGAGCAGCTCGGTCTGGCCGTTGCGGCTCGTGAAGATGCGCCCGTCGTCGCCCAGGATGCCGTCGACACCGGTGCCGCCCGAGATCCAGTCGTGTCCCCAGCCGCCGATGAGGTCGTCGTCGCCGGCGTCGCCGAACGCGACGTCGTTGCCCGCGCCGGCGTAGACGGTGTCGTCGCCGGCCTCGCCGTGGATCTCGTCGCCACCGTAGACGTCGGCCGTCGCCGAGGCCGCGCGGGTCGGGCCGCCGGGCGTGTAGTCGAGCAGCTCGACCGCGCGCGGCAGGAGGCGCACCGCCTCGCCGTAGTTGTCGTACGTGAACGCGAGGTACGCGCCGCCTGCGCCGCCGCCGGTGCCGACGAGCCGCAGGATGTTGCCGTTGTCGCCGACGATCGTGTCGGAGTCGCGGCCGTGCAGGCCGGTGTCGTCGTTGCGGCCGACCTTGGTGCCGGCGCCGCCGAAGAGGAGGTCGGCGCCGTCGGGGCGGCGGTCCTTCGTCATGAGCGAGAACAGGCTCGAGCTGCCGCCGATGATGTCGTCGCGGCCCAGGTTGCCGAAGATCACGTCGGCACCGCCACCGCCCTCGATGTAGTCGTCGCCGTCGGTGGCATCCTCGACCGACGGGGTCAGCACGAGGAGGCCGGTCATCGGGTCGCGGTGCGCTCCGTACGCGGTGGGCGCGGCATCCGTCCCGATCTTCCCGTCGCCCTGGATCGTGTCGTTGCCGAGCTGACCGAAGATCGTGTCGTCGTCGGCACCGCCCGCGATGTAGTCGCGGTTGTAGAGCGCCGGCGGCGTCGTCGCCGCGTGGTCGAGCAGCATGATGACGAAGTCGCTCCACGCGGTCGCCCCCGCGGGGTTGTTCTGCGCGGCGCCCGTGACGTTCGCGCTGCCTGCCGTCGCGAGCGCCGTGCTGTAGATCGTCGATCCGCTCAGCACGCGGAAGCGCAGGCTGCGGTGGTCGCCGAACGTGGTCCGGCGGTCGAGCTCGACGTTGTCGCCGAAGATGAGGTCCTTGTCGGCGCCGCCGTCGATGCGGTCGGCCTTGCCTGCCTGGTTGGTGCCGGTGCCGCCGATGAGGATGTCCTGCCCGGCCTCGCCGCGGAGGGTGTCGTCGCCGCCGGTCGCGTTGTCGAGCGAGCCGATGAAGACGACCTGCAGCAGGCCGGACTTGACCATGAGGGTCATCGTGCCGTGGTCGCCGAACACGATGTCGGCGCCGGCGCCGGCGGCGATGGTGTCGTCCGCCGCGCCGCCGAGCATCAGGTCGCTGCCCGCCCCTGTGGTGATCGCGTCGTTGCCGCCGATCGTCGCGTCGACGGTCGTGAGCACGCCGGCCGGCAGCGTCAGCGTCGGGCTCCAGAGGGCTGTGGACCCGCCGACCGTCGCGGTGAAGCGTCCGTGGTCGCCGAAGACGATGTTGCGTCCGTCGGACGCCGAGATCGTGTCGCCTCCGCTGCCGCCGACGATCAGGTCGTCGGCCGTGCCGGTCGTGATGACGTCGGCGCCGCCGAACGCGGTGTCGAGCGACCATACCCGGTCGATGTCGGCGGCATCGGCGTCCTGCACCACCCAGTCGACGAACCCGTGGTCGCCGAACACGATGCCGGTGCGGTCGGGTGCACCCGCCGCCTCGCCGCGGTTGGTGGTGATGGTGTCGCCGCCCGCGCCGCCGAGCACGAGGTCGGCGCCCACGCCGCTGGTGATCGTGTCGGCGCCGCCGATCGTCGGGTCGAGCGTCGCGATGCGGCCGAGCGGGCGGAGCACGCCGTCGGTGAAGTCGTCGACGCCGCCGTGGCCCGACTGCGCGACGACGTTGCCGGCTCCGTCGACCCACTGCACGACGCCGCGGTCGCCGAAGACGATGTCGCCGCCGGTTCCGCCGTGCAGACGGTCGGCGCCGATGCCGCCGAAGATCACGAGCGGCAGCGTCGACGCGTGGGCGTTGACGAGGTCGTCGTCGGCGGTGCCTGCGGGCAGGATCGCGCCGGTGGCCGGCATGGTGAACGTCTCGGTGCGCGTGCGGGTCACCTCGACCACGACGTGGGCGGCCGAGCCGTCGCGCTGCGCGGGTGCCGCGAATGT
This sequence comes from Microbacterium sp. HJ5, assembly GCF_054824025.1. NCBI lineage: Bacteria > Bacillati > Actinomycetota > Actinomycetes > Micrococcales > Microbacteriaceae > Microbacterium > Microbacterium sp. HJ5. Next base: position 31,826 of record NZ_JSYE01000004.1, on the reverse strand, counting down.
GAGCAGGCTGCCGTTGCGCGAGACCTCGGATGCCCCGAGGAGGCGCCCGTTGACCCAGACGCGGTAGCCGACGAGGTCGCCCGTGGCTCCGAGGTCGAACGAACCGGCCGCCTGCACGCTCCAGGCCGTGAGGTGCAGGGTCACCGTGACCACGTCGTTCGGGCTCAGCGCGTCGAAGAGGCCGACCGTGTCGAGGATCGTCGACGACACGTACCGCACCGACGGCACGACCACCCCGTTGACGCGCACCTCGACCACGACGTCGGGGCGCACCGGCTCGTCGCCGTCGTCGAGTGCGGCGCCGAGGCCGAGCACGTTGTCGTTCGGACCCTGCGTGTTGAGCACGAAGAAGCCGTCCTCGCTCGCCTGCAGGTCGACCGTGATCGTGTCGCTCCCGAGCCCGGTATTGAGCCACGTCGTGGTGCGCACGCCCGGGCGGGTGTGCGTGCCGTCGATCGTGATCGTGTCGGCGAAGCCGCTCGTCCAGATCCGGATGCCGTCGGCGAAGGTGCCCGTCGCGCCGGCGCGCCACGAGATGCCCGCCGGGGCGAGCCCGACGACGAAGATCTCGCCGTCGGCCGAGAGGTTCGCGTCGCGCGTCCGCGCCGGGACTGCCAGGTCGGTGATGAGCACCGATGGGTCGCCGGCCGCCGCTCCCTCGTCGCTCAGCAGCAGCGTGTGCCGGCCGGCGCCGAGGTCGAGGTTCAGCGTGCCCTCGATGCGGTCGAGGTCGCCCGCGAGGAACTGCGGACGGCCGTCGACGGCGACGTCCGCGCGCGACGAGATGTACACGCGATCGTCGCCCGCGCCGAACGAGACGTTCGTCACCGGCCGCGTGCCGCGGATGTTGAGCACGTCGTGGCCCGAGCCGAGCGCCAGGTTGAGCGTCTCGAGGCCGTGATAGCGGATGCCCGCAATCGCGGTGCCGTCGGTCGCGGCATCCGTCACCGTCGCCCCCAGCGCGGAGAGCGCGATCGTGACCGGCTGCGCGGTGTCTTCGTTCACCTCGCCGCGGAATCCGACGAAGTAGGTCCCGCCGACGAGCCAGACGTAGACGCTCGCGGCGCAGCGCGTGGCGTCCTCCTCGCCGCAGCTCATCGAGACGCCCGCGTCGGCGCCGGCCGTCGTCGGGAAGAGGAGCGACTGCAGCGCAGCGCGCACCGCCTCGGCCGAGGCGCCGGCGGCGAAGGTGACCGCGCCGATGCCGGTGGCGACGCCGCCCCGCACCTGCGACAGCATGATCGTGAACGACGCACCGCGCGGGGTCACCGCGTACAGGCGGTCGAGCGGGCGGCCCTGGTCGTCGAGCCCCGGGCGCGGCGTCATGTCGAGGCCGGTGAGGGCGTCCTGCGTGAGCCAGCCGAGGTTCGCGCCGGCGTCGCCGGAGTCGTCGAGGTTCGCCACGTCGCGGCCCACGCCGCCTTCGAGCACGAGGAGCGCCGCGAGCAGGTCGAGGATGCCCGAGACCGTGCCGACCGAGAACGTGTCGTCGTCGGTGTTGCCGTACAGCGGGGCGGACGCGGTCGTCGGGCCGCCGATGACCTGCGTGTGCCCGTCGATCGTGCGGATCACCAGGCGGTCGTCGCCCGGACCCGCCAGCACCGTTGTGGTGCCGGCGTGGGTCGACTCGATCGTGAAGAGGTCGTCACCGTAGCCGAGCAGGATGGTGAGGTCTTCGAACTGGGCGTAGCGGATGCCGCCGAGCACGGGGCGTCCGGCGAGCGAGTAGTCGCCCGCCATGCCGAGGCCGGTGATGCGGTCGCGCGTGAGCACGCCCGTGTCGTCAGCGGGGCTGTCCTCGTTGTGGACGATGAGGCGGTCGACCTGGGCGGTCTCGATGGCGTCGGCCGTCGTGCCGGTCACGGGCAGCGGGCCGCCCGAGTGCTCGCCGGGCAGCAGGATCGGCAGGTAGTCGTCGAGTTCGAGCTGGACCGGCGGGTGGGGGTCGTCGCCGCCCGAGACGAACAGCGGGCCCTGGATGAGGTGCAGGCGACGGGCGGAGTCGGCGAACTCCTGCACGTCGTCGCCGTCGACCTTCGCGTCGTCGACCGCGCGGATCGTGACGGTGCGCTCGGCCGACCAGTTCGCCGCCGTGAAGGTCAGGGCGAGCGCGCCCACCCACGCCGAGCCGTTCCAGAACTCGAGCTGGCGGTCGCGGCAGCCGTTCGGCAGACCGCAGTCCGGTCCGCCGATGTCGAGGGTGAACGACGCGATCGCGTCGAGGCGCACCGTGACGGTCTCCCCCGCCGCCGGCGCCTTCGTGAGCCGCACGGTGTAGGCGGCCGTCGCGCCGAACTGCGAGCCGGTGGCGCCCTCGACCAGGCGGATGTCGCCGCCCACGGGCGTGATCACGACGCCGGCGGAGTCGCCGTCGTGCACGAGCACGCTCACCCGCTCGACGACCGCGCCGGCGAGCTCGGCGACGTAGACGCGGCTCGTGCCGAGCACGAAGGTGCCCGCACCCCACGCGTCGACGACGGTGATCGTGGTGGCGGTGTTGCTCGCGATGGTGCGGTAGGTCGCCGTGCCGTTCGCGTCGACGAGACGCAGGAGCGCGCCGGCGAGCCCGCCGCCGGTCGTGGGCAGGACGACGCCCGAGAGCGTCACGGTGCGGTTGTCGCCCGAGACCGCGGTCACGGTGCCCACGAGCTCGGCGGCCGTGATGGGCGCGGTGTACCCGGTGATGACGAAGGTGGAGCCGGCGCCGGGCGCGACGTCCCACTCGCCCTCGATCTCGATCGTCGACGCGGTGTTGCTCCAGATGCGCCGGACCTGGCCGGCACCCGCGCCGCTCGTGATCCGGATCAGGTGGCCCTTGAGCGCGCCGGCGACAGCCGTCATCCCCGTGAAGGCGAATTCGTTCGCAAGCCCGCCCGCACCGGCGACCACGCCCGACAGGCGGTCGTTCGAGGTGACCGCCGCGGTGATCGCCTGCACGTGCTGGCCCTCGACCGCGGTGTCGTCGATCGCGCGGACCTGCACGGTGCGCGTGCCCGCTGCGGTGAACGTGAGCGTGAGCGTCGAGACCCACGAGAGGCCGTCGGCCGAGATGAGCAGGCCGGCGGGCGCGGTGAGCACGACGGTCACCGGACCGCGCGGGGTCGACGAGATGCGCACCTCGTACGCCGCGGTCGTGCCGCCGGTGCCGGCGGCGGGCTCGATGACCCGCACGCCGCCGTCGGGGATCACGACCGGCACCTCGGGGGCGTCGTCGTCGATGACCCGCACGAAGGTCGTGGCGACGAGGGCGCCGGCGTACTCGCCGCCGGTGGCGATGACGTCGACGGGCGAGAACCACTCGCCCTCGGCGGCCAGGTCATCGGCAGCGCGCACGAGCACCGAGCGCTCTGCCGTGCCGCCCGCGGCGAAGACCAGCGTCACCGAGGTCTGCCACGTCGCCCCGCCGTCGACCGACAGCTCGATCGCACGTGCGCGGCCGGCCGAGCCGGGGTCGACCGCCGGGCCGACGAGCGTGACCTGGACGGTCGTGGTGGGCGCCTTCGTCAGGCGCACCCGCAGCGTGCCGCTCGCGCCGCCTTCCCTGAGCGTGAGCGATCCGCCGACGGGCGCCAGCACGATCGTCGGCTCGTCGTCGTCCATGATCTCGGTCGCGATGCCGTCGACTCGCAGCAGCGCCCACGCGCTGTTGGCGACGGTGCTCTCGACCGAGTGGCGCACGAGGCCGGTGTGGCCCAGCAGGTCGTTCGCCTGCACCGCGGGCGCGGCGCTGCCGACCTCGACCCGGTCGGAGCCCTGGCCGCCGAAGATCGCGAGCTCGACGGCCGGGTTGGTCGACAGCACGTGGAAGACGTCGTCGCCGGCCATGCCGTAGATCGACACCTTCTCGACGTTGACGTACCGGATGACCCGGCCGGCGCCGTAGACGCCGCTCGCGGTGATGACGAAGGTGTCGCCGAACTCGGTGCCGATGATGACGACGAGGTCGTAGCCGGCACCGCCGTCGATGTTGACCGGCGCGTTCGAGGCGTACTCGATGAAGTTGCGGCCCTCGCCGGCGTTGAGCGCGGTGACCTCCGACTCGCCCGCGAACGAGCGGATCACGAACGTGTCGTCGCCGGCGTCCCCGTAGAGGTTCAGGGTCGCGACGTTGCGGAAGACCTCGAACACGTCGTCGCCCGAGCCGCCGCGCACCGAGGCGGTGAACGAGACGCCGCGCGTCAGCAGTCCGCGGGTCGACGCGAAGAATCCGGATGCCGCGAACTCGGCGTCTGCGACGTACGACGTGTACAGCTGGCCGAAGCGGAAGCGGTCGTTGCCCGAGTCGCCGTTGACCGTGAGCACCGAGCCGGTGTCGTCGAAGGCGAACGTGTCGTCGCCGGCGAGGCCGTTGACGACGACGCCTCCGGTCATCGCCGCCCCGTAGGTCACCTTCTCGACGGCCGTGAACCGCCCCGCGGCGGGAGCCGATAGCAGCCCGATGAGCGACGTGGTCGCATTGCGGCGGAACAGGAACGTGTCGCCGGCGGCCGAGCCGTTGACCACGAGCACGTTGGTGCCGCCGTCGGCGACGTCGACGGTGTCGATGCGGCTGCTGCCGACGCCGAACAGGTCGATGACGAAGTAGTCGGAGTTCGCGCCGCCGTTGAGCGTGAGCGTCTTGCCCGCCATCGGGTTGACGCCCGCGGGCCCCGGCACCGCGTTGACGACGAGCCAGTCGTCGCCGGCGTCTCCGGTGATCGTCGTCGCACCGCCGAGGGCCTCCACGAACACGCGGTCGTTGCCGGCGCCGCCGTGCACGGCGGTCGTGCCCGCGTGCGTCGAGTCGACGTTCACGACATCCGATCCCGACCCGAGCGCGAGGTCGAGCGACTCGAACAGCGTGTAGTCGACCCGGCCGTCCGTCATCCGCAGCACCTCGGTGGTGACCGAGCCGCCGGCGGCCGCGACCAGCGGGTGGCCGGCGACAGCACCGAGGGTGAGGAGGCGCGCCGCCCCGGCGAGGCCCGCGAGGGCGCCCGTCCACGCGATCGTCCAGCGGGTGCCGGCCTTGGTCACCACGACGTTGCCGGCGCCGACGAGCGCGGCCAGCGCCGCCTGCACCTGGGAGGCGGTGGCGTCGAAGGCGAGCTGCACCGTGGTGCCGAGGCCGGCGACCGTGAGGGTGAAGCGTCCGTTGACGGCGCCGCGCACGGTGACGACCTGCACGAGGCTGGGCGTCGGCGAGCCGCCGGTCATGCCGAGACCCGCGATGGAGGCCGCGGTCAGCACGCCGAGCCGGTCGAGCAGGGCTGCGGCGTCGTCGAGGAACAGAAGGTCGCTGCCGGTGCCGCCGGTGAGCGTGAGGGGCGCGGCGATGCCCGTGAGGACGCCGCCGATGCCGGTGACCGTGGAGCTGACGCGCACCGTGTCGTCACCGGCGCCCGTGTCGATCGACGTCGCGCCCGAGACGGTGCGGACGATGACGGTGTCGGCGCCGCCGCCCGCGGTGATCGTCGTGGTGCCCCCGTGGGTCGAGTGCACGGTGAACGTGTCGCCGCCCGAGCCGAGGTCGATGGTCAGGTGCTCGAGCTCGGTGTAGGTGATGCCGTGGCTCATGCCGAGGCCGGTCACCGTGTTCGAGGTGAGCGCGCCGACATTGGGCGCGGTGTCGCCGCTGTCGTCGACCGAGAGCAGGTCGGCTCCGGTGAGCGCGCCCGGTCCGGTGCCGCCGACGATCACGAGCGGGGCGCTGACGGCGTTCACCGTGCCGCCGGTGTTCGTCCACACGGTGCTCGTCGTGCCCGTGCCCGCGGCCTGCGAGCCGACGGCGATGCGGTCGGTGTGCTCGCCGGTGTACACGCGGTGCTGCACGGCGATGGCCCGCACGGCGACGCGGTCGCCGCCGGCGAGGGTGCGGATCTCGACGAGCTCGACCCCGCCGTGGGTGATCGTGCCGAGCGTGGTCATGGCGCCCGCGGCGTCGAACGACACGCGGCGCACGCGGTTCGCCTGCGGACCCGTCGGCGGCGAGGCCACGATGTCGACGATGAGGTCGTCGGGAGCCGCCGAGCCCCAGACCTCGAGGCGGTCGCTGCCGGCGGTGTCGACGATGTGCACGGCCATGCCGGTCGAACGGGTGAGCTCGACGCGCACGACGTCGTCGCCGTCGCCCGGGTCGATATAGGCGCTGCCGGTCCACGGGTCGGCCGCGCGCGCGACGCCGGCGACGGTCACCGTGCCGTCGGCGTCGCCGATGAGCACCGTGGTCGGGCCCGTGCCGGTCGAGGTGAGGCGCGCGATCTCGAAGATGCCGAGCAGGTCCTCGGCGATCGAGCCGACGCCGAAGTCGGTGCCGACGGCGAGCCCGTGAACGAAGAGGTTGCGGTAGAGGCCGAAGTCACCCGTCGCGAAGGACTCGACGAGGGTGTCGGTGCCGCCCGCATCGATGAAGGTGTCCTGTCCGAGGCCGCCGGTGACGGTGTCGTCGCCCGCGCCGGAGTCGAGCACGTCGGCGAACGGGGAGCCGATGAGGCGGTCGCCCTCCGTGCCCCCGATGAGGGTCAGCGCGAGGCGGTCGACCGACACGGCGGAGGCGTCGATGGTGTCGGCGCCGCCGCGCCCGTCGACGATGAGCGCGTCGCCCTGACCGCGCACCGTGCCGTCGATCCAGGCGATGTACCCGGTGGCGGTGCTGCGCACGATCTTCGTGCGCGTGCCGTCGGTCGAGATCGCGAAGGTGTCGCCGCCGGTGGCCGAGCCGAGGATCGTGACGAGGTCGGTGCTGCCGGCGCCGACCGCGATCTCGACCGTGAGCAGGCCCGAGGAGGCCCCGGTGATGTCGGACAGCGTGATCTGGTCGGCGCCCGCACCGGCGTCGATCACGAGGTTCTCGATGCCGGAGGTGTTGCGGCTGGCGCCGCCGAGCGTGTGGGTGAGGATGCCGGCCGAGGGGTTGCTGACGACGAGCTGCTCGGAGCCGCCCGTCAGCGTGAGGATCAGGCGGTCGGTGCCGGAGCCGCCGGTGACGACCTCGGTGTCGGGCGACGTGAAGACCGCCGCCGTCGTGGTGATGATGTCGTTTCCGGCGCCGCCGTCGTAGCGGCGCGCCGGGCCGGACAGCACGTCGTCGTGGTCGCCGCCGTTCAGGACGTCCAGGATCGTGCTGCCGATGAGGATGTCGTTGCCGGCCTCGCCGTTCATCGTGAGCGCGCCGGTCCCGGTGTGGCGGAGCAGGTCGTTGCCGTCGCCGCCGTTCACGGTGCCCGATGCGGAGCCGCTCACGGTGATCGTGTCGTTCTCGGTGCCGCCGCTGAGCGAGATGCCCGCGCCGGAGCCCTGCACCAGGATCGTGTCGTTGCCCGAGCCGCCGTCGATCGTGACGGGCACCTGGACGCTCGGGTCGATGACCACGTTGTCGACGCCGTCGCCGAAGTAGGCGTGGATGCGCTGCACGTTCGCGTAGGTGCGGGTGTGCCCGAACGCGGTGATCCGGATCGTGGCGAGCCCGTTGGAGAGCGCGCCGATCTGCTCGATGCGCACCGTCTCGTCGATGACCCCGGTCGAGACGCTCCGCGCCGCGCGCTGCGCCGTGCCGCCGACGTTGATCCACAGGTCGCGGTCGCTCGCGCGCCACTCGCGGAGGCTCTTGAACGAGTCCGTGCCCGTGTAGGTCTGGCCGTTGCCGGCGAGGTACGGCACGACCGGGAAGCGCACGCTGCCGATCGTGAAGGTGTCGCTGCGCGAGTACCACGTGCCGAGCACCTTGAACCGCACGGTGATGCGGAACCGCAGCGGCACATCGCCGTTGGAGTCGGCATTGCGGGAGTCGGCGCTCACCGACAGGTCGAGGCCGACGCCGAGGCTGATCTCGAACAGCTTGAAGTCGAAGTACACCTCGACGCTCGCGCCGCCGCCGATGAACAGCGTGTACCAGACGATGCCGTTCTGCTCGTGGGTGAGGAACGAGATCTCGAGGTGGAAGTCGCCGCGGATCCCCATGAACGATCCGCCGAGCTGCATGCGGCCCGAGAGCGTCAGGCTGAAGTTGCCGTCGGAGTTCAGGAAGATCGTGCCCGAGAGCCCGAACCCGAAGAACGACAGGCCCGCGTACGCGTCGAGGTACCAGTCGCCCGCGGCGTACGTCGAGTCGCCGGAGCTCGTCTTGCCCACCTCGATCGTGAACCCGGCGTTGAAGCTGAACAGCTTGAGCAGCGTGACCGAGCCGGTGAGCGAGAGCTTGAAGCCGGGGTCGACGCCGTTGCGCAGCATCCCGGTGGTGTTGATGCGCAGCGTGCCGTTCGCCGTCAGGCTGAACACGAACGCATCGGCCGACGCGCTCACCGACACGGCCATCACGAAGCCGTCGCTGTAGATGCCGGCGACGCCGTTGGCGGAGAACTTCAGGCCCGCCAGGTCGAATGCGACGCCGAACGCCATCTCGAAGGCGTTCGAGGCTATCCGGATCTCGGCGAAGCCGCTCCCCCGCGCGAAGCCGAGGAAGTCGATCGAGCCGTCCAGTCGCAGCAGGAATCCGGGGGCCACCGAGGTCGATCCGAAGAGCGCCGTCGCCCCGGTGGTGTTGATGGCGAGGACCGCGCTCACCGAGAAGCCGAGCCCGATCGAGCCGCCGAAGCCGGCGTCGAGCGAGAGGTCGAGACGGGCGACGAGGCCCTTGCCGTTGATGCGGAATCCGCTGTCGCGCAGGACGACGTTCCCGAAGGGCGCGAGCGAGGCGCCGCCGTTGACCAGCAGGCTGATCTCGTTCGCCCCGACCGTGAGCACGAGGTGCCCGTTGATGTCGAGCACGTTCATGACCTTGAGCGACCCGTACATCTCGAGGCGGAAGCCGGCGACGACGTTGATCGTCTGGTTCGCCACGACGAGCTGGCCGCCGGACCGCTGGAACCCTCCGAAGACGGTGACGCCGTTGACGGTCTGCGACTCGACGACGAAGGTGCGGATCTGCCGCGCGCTGGAGAAGGTGTTGATCTCGAGCAGGAACTGGCCGTTGAGGCTCAGGCCGGGGATCGCGTTGACGCCGAGCGTCAGCTGCACGCGGCCCACGACACCCGTCTGCGCTCCGACGTAGACGGCCAGGTTCAGCGCGCCGGTGAGCGATCCGAGGTACGGGATGGTGGTGCCCACCATGCCGTCGACCTTGAGGTAGGCCGTGCCGTTCGGGTCGATCGCCGCGGTGATGCCGACGAAGCCGGCCAGCGTGAACGCCCCGCCGATCGTGAGCTCGGCCTGGATGCTCGCCACGACGTAGACCGCACCGCCCAGGGGCGCCGTCGGGTCGGGCTGGCCGTCGATGCCCGGGGGCGACTTCGGGATGTAGAAGACCGGCGACTGGCCGGGCAGCAGGAGCGGCAGGAAGGCGTTCGGCACGATGAACGTCTGGTCGGCGAGCGTGGTGTTGAAGATGACGTTGACCGAGCCGGTGGCCGAGAACAGCGACCCGATGTCGGGCAGGCCGATGTTGACGCCCTTGGCGACCCGGATGCTGCCCGCGACGCCCGGGATCGCCCCGTTGTCGGTGCGGGTAGAGATCATGAGCACGCCGGTGACCGAGCCGTACTCGAGGCGCGCGGCGCCCGAGCCGAAGGAGAGCGTTCCGGTGAGGAACACGTCCATCGAGGGCGTCGGCGGGTTGGCCGAGATGTTGAGGTACAGGCCGCCCTGCACCCGCAGCAGCTCGGTGCCACCCGGTGCCACGACCAGCTGGCCGAGGATCTGGAAGCCGAAGCTGAAGGGCTGCAGCACGAACGTCTCGGTGAGGTCGCTGCCGCCGGGGCCGACGCCCGGGAGCGTGATGATCTCGGTCTTGACCTCGTTGGTGAGGTTGATGCGCAGCTGCGCCGATCCGTCGAGGTGGATGCCGAACTGCTCGAGCGCCTCGAAGTTGGTCTCGACCGTCGCGACGCCCCAGAACTGCGGGACGGGGTGCATCGGGTTGGTCGACTCGTCGCCGATGAGGAGGACGAAGCGACCGGATGCCGCCCCCAGCGTGCCGAGACCGTAGACGTCGATCTGCCCGGCGAAGGTCAGGATGAAGACGAGCCGCGTGTAGTCGATCTCGAGGACGACGGCGGCCTTGATGTGCAGCAGCGGCTCGTCGAGGAAGTCGCCGGCCTGCAGCATGATGCCGCCGGACAGCTCGATGTAGAACGAGGTGCCCTGCTCGATCGTCCGGAAGCGGGAGCTGCCGCCCGCCGAGAGGTTGCCCGCGGTGTCGTGCCACGCCCCGGCGTTGAACGTCACCGTGACCGTGCCGGCGCTGAGCGCCCCCGACAGGGTGTACGAGTACATCGCGAGGCCGCCGGCGAAGTGGACGGCCGAGTAGGCCAGGGCCTGTGTGCCGCCGCCGGAGAACGAGAGGTCGTTCGATCCGAGCGAGCCGACGTCGACCTGCGCACCGGCCGTCGGCGTGAGGCGGACGCCGAACCAGATGCGCGGCAGGATGACAGCGGCGCTCAGGTCGGCCTCGGTCGTCGCGGCGCCCGTGTGGCTCGCCCCGGCGTACGCGGTGCCGGCCGTGTTCTGCCAGCTGCCGTCGATGAAGGTGATCGTGAGGTTGCCGGCGAGGTGCCCTGCGAAGAAGTAGCGGTAGGTCGAGCCGCTGACGAGCATGGCCGCACCGATGACGACGAGCTCCACGCCGTTCGCGGTGATCCTGATCTCGGCGTCGGCGTCCGTGATGCTCGCGCGATCGATGCCCACGCCCGCCAGGGGGCCGAAGGTGATGTCGACCCAGCCGCGCCCGGCGAGGTCCTTGACGTCGACGACCGAGCCGGGCGTCGGGTCGGCGAGGCCCGAGGTCGGGGCGGTGAGGGTGAAGCCCTCGGTCTCGGCGGAGTTCAGGCGACCGCCGATGTCGGCGAAGCGGCCGGCGACGAAGGTGACGGTGTAGGCACCGGCGGCGAGCGTCGCGGTGAACGCGTAGCGGTAGACGTCGCTCGTGCCGACCCGGACGGGCGCCGAGAGGGCGATGAGGTTGCCGGCGGCGTCGCGGAACTCGATCTCGTCGCCGTTGATCGTGGAGTGGTCGAGGGCGAAGCCGGACGATCCCTGGAAGCGGATCTCGAGGTACTTGAGGGCGTTGAGGAGGTCGCGGCCGATGGACGAGCCCGAGAGCGGCAGCGGGACCTGGTCCACCGCGGGGGTGGTCGGGTCGTCGCCGGTGCGGATGACGTCCGCGGTCGAGCCGACGACGAAGAAGGACTGGGTCACGGTGGTGCCCGCGGGGGGTGCGCGCGCCGGGCTGATGTCGAAGGCCGTGAGGTCGAAGATGAGGTCGACGCGGCCCGCGGTGAACGTGCCGTCGAGCAGGTAGCGCCACACGTTTCCGCCGAGGGGCACGACGCCGATGATCTGGACGCCGCCGCCACCGGGACCGCTGATGGTGAACTCGTTGCCGGTGATCGAGCCGGGCACGATCGTCCAGGTCTCGCCGCCCACGGCGACGGGGGGCGTGAACGTCACGTCGAGGTAGGTCATCGTACGGCTCGGCAGCGTGACCGGCGCGGGCACACCGGCCTGCGTGCCGCCGGTCGGGGTCGCCCCGGTGTAGGGCGTCGTGCCGTCGGGCAGGGTGTAGCTCCACGCCGACGGGTCGAGCGTCACCGTGACGACGTCTCCCGCCTCGAGCGGGCCCGAGAGCTGGTAGCGGATCCAGACCACGCCGTCGACGACCTGCAGCAGCGTCGCGCCGGTGACGGTCAGCACGACCGGCGAGCCGGCGCGCAGCACGGTCAGGGTGAACTCGGACCCTCCGTCGAGCAGCGTCGCCGGGTCGATGCGCAGGCCGGTCGGCGCCGTGAAGGGCACGTCGATGTAGTCGCGGGTCGGTGCGGTCGAGGCATCCGGAACCGACGCAGCCGCAGACGCGTAGCTCGCGGACGTCGCCGAGACGGTCACGGCCGAGCTGGACTGCGAGGCGTCGGCGCGCTCGACGATCACGGGGATGAGGAACTGGAGTGCGCTGGACCCCTGGCGGACGGCCCGGGTGGTGTCGCGGTCGATCGTCCAGCCGGCGGCGGCGGTGAAGCCGATGGCGCCGAGGCGGGCGAGGACGGATGCCGCGTCCAGCGCGTATCCCGCCGGGAAGCCCGCCGCGGCGGCGTCGGGGAAGGTCACGACGAGGTCGGTCGACCACACCAGGCTCGTTCCCGACTGCGGGAGGATCGCCGCGGTCGGCGTCACGGATGCGGTGTACGCCCACGTGCCCGCGAGGCGCGTCAGCGTGATCGCGTGCCCGGCCTCGTACTGCCCCGTGAGCCAGTAGCGGATGCGGATGGTGCCGGGCGTCACCGTGGTGACCTGGATCGGTGCACGGGTGGCGTCGAGGGCGATGGTGCCGAGCCCCTCGCCGTAGAGCTCGAACTCGGCGGCGAGGTCGAGGATCGACGCGAGGTCGAGGGCGCGGCCGTTGACGGCGGCGGCGAAGTCGATGTCGATGAACGCGGTCGGCGAGACGGTGAGCACCTGACCCGGCTGCGAGCCCGCCGTGACGGCGCCGGTGTAGCCGATGTTCGCCGCGGTCAGCGCGCCGGTGAGGGCCCCGGCAGAGCCGAAGGTCGTCACGATGACGGGGACGCGGAACTCGCCGGGCGTTCCCGTCGCGGTCACCGCGACCGACGGGTCGACGGCGACCGCCCAGCCCGAGCCCGCGAACGAAAGACCGTTGAGGCGCTTGACGATCGACTCCGGGTCGATCGAGAAGCCGGCGGGCACGCCCAGCTCGCCGCCCACGGGGAAGCGCACGCCGACCGTGGTGCGCACCGGGAGCGGGGCCGGCTGGCCGTTCGACGCGGTCGGGCGGACCGGCTCGTCGGTGATCGCGACAGCACCCGTCACGGTGAGCAGGTACGACCAGCTGCCGGTGAGGAAGGTCAGGTTGACGGCGCCCGTCGTGGCGAAGCGGCCCGTGAGCCAGTAGCGGTAGGTCGCGGTGCTCGCCGTCGACGAGACGAGCATCGGAGCCTGCGCGCCGTCAACCTTGATGGTGCCGAGACCGGCGCCCGAGAGCTGGAACTCGGCGCCGAGGTCGGTGATCGAAGCCGGGTCGATCCGGAAGAGCGACGGGTTGGTGAACGTGACCTGGATCCACGCGCGGCCGTTCACGACGTTGATGTCGACCTTCGCGCCGGGCATCGGGTTCGTCACGGTCGCGGTGGCGCCCACCACGGTGAAGGCGAGGGTGGTCACGGCGCTGCTCGCGCCCGTGGTGGTGCCGGCCGAGGTGGTGAGGTCGGCGTTCTTGACCGCGCCGGCCGCGAAGCGCAGCTCCCAGCGGCCCATGCCGAGGGCGGCGGTGCCGATCGCGTAGCGGAACCGCGTCGTGCCGGTGATCCGCACCGCGGTCTCGAGCAGGTTCGCGCCCGGTTCGAGGTCGGCGACCTTGATCACGTCGACCCGGGAGCCCGCGAGCATGTAGTACGCGCCGGTGGCGTCGGTGAGCAGCTCGACGAAGACGATGCCGCTCGGGGTCGTGACCGCGACGATCGGCACGGGCTTGCCGGTGACGGTGTTGCGCTGCACGCCGCCGAACCAGAGGGTGAACTCGTTGTCGGTGTCGAGGATGCGCGACAGGTCGAGCGTCGCCCCTGCCGGCGGCGTGTAGGTGACGTCGATGTGCTTGACCGAGCCGTTCGCCCCGTTGACCACGCCGACGTCGACGCTGCCGCCGTCGGTGGTGGGCGATCCGAGGCCGATGCCGGGCGCCGTGCCGGTCGCGATGGGGTCGAGTCCCTCGACGACGTCGAAGGTCACCTCGTTGCCGGACGAGTTGCGGAAGCCCATCTTGAGCTTGCCGTAGAGGGTCAGCAGACGCACCTGGTCGGGGAAGTCGGCGAGGAACAGGATCACGACGTTGCCCGTCGCCACCTTCGACAGGTCGGCGTACAGGCGCCCGCTGATCGAGATGTTGTCGGCGGCGAAGTTGAGCTTGCCGACGATGAGGATCTTGCCGTCGGTGGAGATCTTGATGATGACCTGGCCGTTGAAGACGGCCTGCGACGTGTAGATCGAGAAGATCTTCGCGGATCCGGTGATCACCATCGGCGACGTGAAGGCGGCGGCGAACCCGCTCTGGCCGGGCGTCTGCGAGATCGTCTTCGCCTGGAGCGCGACCTGCTGCTGCAGCCCGAGCAGCCACTGGTCGGCGGTGAGCACCGTCGGCAGCTGGAACGCCGAGGACCGCAGCGCGAGCGGGTCCTCGATCGACGGCAGCGTCTTGAAGAACTCGACGCCGCCCGCGAAGTCGTTGATCGTGAGGCCGGACGTCGGCTCGAGCAGGATGCCGCCCGGCACGTTGACGCTGAGGTAGACCTGCAGCGGTCCGAGTTCGGAAAGACCGAGACGGATGCCGAAGCCGGCGAGCCCCGCGATCGAGATCGTGCCCTCCAGCCCGAGGTAGAACACCCGCTGGTGCACGGGCGTCGTCGTGTCGAAGACGCCGATGATCGAGTAGTTCGAGTCGAGCTTCAGGATGCCGCCGACGAGCCCGGCCGACACGTCGCCGCCGAACATCTTGCCCTTGATCGTGACGCCGATCGAGTCGATGCCGATGATCGGGAACTTGCCCTCGAGCAGCAGCGACGGCTGGATGCGGATGCCCTGGATCGCGCCGCTGATCTGCAGGCCCGACAGCCCCTGGATGCCCGTGACGCTCGCCGAGAGGATGAGGACGAAGTCGCCCGGCGCGTTCTCGACGTCCGCCCACTGGATGCCGATGGCGTCGAGGCGCACCGGCAGGAAGGTCGGCCACTTGAACGACTCCCCCGTCGCCGAGCCGACCGACAGGAACACGCCGAAGCCGGAGAGCGCCTTGAACGAGCCGTTGCCCAGGATCGCGAAGTTGCGTCCTTCGCCCGCGATCTCGAGCGAGCCGATCGTGACCTTCGCGCCGACCGCCTGGAACGACACCATCGTCTCGGTGCCCTCGGCGCCGGTGTCGAGGCGGAAGTCCCGGGCGGTCAGCGTCACGTAGGTGCCCAGGCGGATCTCGAGGGTGTCGACGGTGAGCTGGAACGCGTCGACCCTCCCCTCGGTGAACGTGAGGGCGATGCGGAACGCCTCGTCGTCCATCGTGCCGTCGGGGCGCCGGTCGTCGGTGGTGACACGATCGGTGAGGGTCGCGCCGAACGGCCGGCCCGGGAACAGCTTCGCGCCGCCCGTCGCGATGTAGATGACGCCCGTGAAGCCGGCGCTGCCGCTGACCCCGTTCGCCGGGAAGCGCACCTCGAGTCCCGAGACCCCGACCCGGATGTCGTCGAGCTCGAGGATGCCGCCGAACGTGATCTTGCGGTCGGGTGCGGTGGCCGTGAGCGCGTTGCCGGGGTCGGGCGTGCCGGTGGTCGGGGGCAGGCCGTAGGCGAGTTCGGCGGTGCCGAGCTTGAAGCCGTTGCCGTAGACCACGAGGCCCGGGACGACGCCGACGCCGAGGGCCTGGTCGTTGTTGGCCGAGATGTTCGACGACGCGGCCGGGTCGTACGGGCGCAGAGATCCCGTGATCCCGAACGACGGGAAGGTGATCGTCGCCGTGTTGACCCGGACGATCTCCTGATCCGCCGGGCCCTTCGGGTCGTAGTTGACCTTGATCCCGGTCGCCTGCAGGCGGGCCACGTTCGGGATCTGCGCGTCGAGCGCGGCGACCTGCAGCCCCCACTTGCCGGTGAGGCGGATGTCGACGTCGCCGCCGAGCAGACCGAACACGTCGACGGCGAGCTCGAACGAGCCCATGAGCCCGATCAGGTCGACGGTGACGCCGGACTGCGTCTGTGCGCTCGACGGGGCGCCGGTCGCCGGGCTGCCGCCGAACGCGAGCGATGCGCGCTGCACGCCGAGGATCACCGAGACGAGCACCTTGCCATCGGCGAATCCGAAGCCGCCGAGGCCGACGGTCGGACCCTGCAGGGTGAGCGGTCCGAGAGCGATCGGCCCGCCCTCGGTCATCTCCCCCGCACTGCCGGCGGTGACGGCGAGCGTGAGCGTCTGGGCGGTGTTGTACGCCGGCGCGCCGCCGGTGCCGCTCGCGACCCGTCCCGCGGTGAGGGCGATCGTCACGTTGCCCGAGCCGCTGAAGAGGCCGAGGGTGTTGTTCGGGTTCTTGTCCTTGAGGAAGTACCGGTACGTCACCGACGTGGCGCCCGCCGCGGCGCCGGCGATCAGCAGCGGCGCACCGACGATGATCGGCGTCGCGCCGTTCATCGCGAGGTCGCCGACGAGCCCCGAGATCGTGAACGGCGCCGTCGGGTTGGCTTCGATGACGGACTTGACGATCGGGTCGGGCGTGCCGCCGGTCGTCGCCGGCAGCGACGTGTACGTGACGTCGATGTAGCCCTGGGCGTTGAGCTGCGTCAGGCTCACGCTCGGCGTGACGAGCGACGCGACCGGTCCGGGCTTCTGGCCGGGCGCGGCGGGCACGAAGACGTAGAAGGTCTCGACCTCGCCCACCAGCGGAGCGGTCACCCCGTTGTGGGTCGCGGTCACGGTCCCCGCGACGAACCGCACGCTCACGACGGCGGTGCTCGGCAGCGCCGGGCCGCTGATCGCGTAGAGCCAGGTGTTCGCCTTGCCCGACACCGCGGTCGGCACGGGATTCACCGTCCAGGTTCCGGATGCCCCGGCCACGGTGACCTCGATCTCGGGTGCGCCGCCGTCGGTGACGCTCGCGAGGTCGATCGTGCCGTCGGTCGTCGAGAAGGTCACCTCGAGGGTCGTGAGGCTCGTGTTCGTGTGGAGGCCGCCCCGCAGCGGAGTGGCGAGGTTGCCCGACACGACGACCGGGAGGTCTTCGTGCGTGGGCGGCGTGGGCGCTGAGCTCGGGAAGAGCGCGAAGTCGGTGACGCGGAAGCTGCCGAGCTGGAATCCGGTGAGCGGCGAGATCGAGAAGGTCGCGAACCCGGCGAGGCTCACGATGTTGGTGCCGCCGCTCTTGACGAGCGCAGTGGCATTCCACAGCGAGATGTCGAGTGCGCCGTTGGGCTGACGGGCGAGGCGCAGCGAGCCGCCGAGGGTGACGACGTCGCCGGCGGTGATGACGACGTTGCCGGCGGTGAAGCTGAAGGCCCCGGCGGCGACCGCTCCGGTCATCGTGCCCATGTCGGCGAGCGTGAAGGACTGCGAGCTCGAGGTGTTCACCTGGAACGCCACCGTGCCGCTGATGCCGAGGCCGTCGAGACCCAGGAGGGCGATCGTGCCCGTCACGCGCATCGCCCAGCCGTCCGCGGCCGTGGCCCCCTTCTTGAAGGCGACCGACGCGTTCTTGATGAGCACGCCGACGGCGTCGGAGCGGATCGTGCCGTCGTCGTTGATCCCCGACCCGATGAAGAGCTCCAGCCCGGTGCCCGAGAAGGCGTCGGAGCTGATCGCGAACTGGCCGGCGCGGATGGCGAGCACGCCGCCGAAGTTGAAGCTCAGGTCCTGCACGATGAACTGGAAGCGCGGGGCGGCCGGCACGTCGATCGTGAGGGTCTCGGTGCCCACGACGACCGACTGCTTCACGGCCGCGCCGGTGGTGTTGATCGTGAAGCCGATCGAGGCGTTGAGCCCGAACGATCCGGCCGCCACCTGCGCCTTGCCGGTGATGATGCCGGCGACGCCTCCGGTCGACGTGGTCGCCGACGGGCTCGTCGAGGTCGTCGCGCCGGGCGAGAACACGACGAGGAAGCCCGAGCCGCCGACGATTCCGGGGTTCGTGCCGCCGATGCTCTGGCTCGAGTCGAGCGAGACGTTCGCGAGGGCGATCTTGGTGATCTGGTTCGGGGCCTGGCCGATGCGCTCGAAGGCGAAGTCCGCGCGGATCGTGATGCCGCCCGAGCCGCCGATGCCGATGACGATGTCCTTGGCCGCCACGCGGACGAAGGGTCCCTTCGGGAGCGACAGCACGCGGACGTTCGCCTGGAGCAGCGGACGGTTGCCGTTCGCGAGCCACGTGACGGTGTAGCCCCCGGCGATCTCGGCGACCGTCGCCACGCCGGCGCCGAGCAGGTCGTCGACGGCGGCCTGCACGGCCGCGGCATCCGCTCCCACGTCGATCGCGTCGCTGATCTCGCTCGTCTCGAGCGTGCCGTCGAGGTCGGCGTCGATCGCGAGGGTGAAGGTGCCGGTGGTGCCCTCGACGAGGATCTGCTGCACCTCGGCGCGCGAGGCGGTGCCGTCGATCGGGGTGGTGACGGTGACGCCGGCGAACTGGAACACCTCGTTGACGACCACGCCCTGGCCTGCCACCAGGATCGAGTTGAGCTGCAGCGTGAGGTCGGCCGTGATGGTCAGGGGCAGACCGCGCAGGTCGACCGCGCCGGAGACCTCCCCCGCCATGCCGTTCGGCGTGATGAGGAACGCGCCGCGCCCCTCATCGAGCCACAGGCCGACGTCGTTGGGCGTCGAGTCCGTGGCGGTGTCGATCCCGTCGCCGCCCTCGTCGCCGATGAACAGCTGCACCTCGGTGAACGCGATCCGCACGATCTTGGCGCCCGAGGCGGTCGTCTTCTGCTCGAAGAGCGCGACGCCGCGCAGGGTCTGTCCGAGGATCGTGAGCGCCGCGGCCTTGCCGGTGCGGCCCACCTGCACCAGGAGGGTGTTCTTCGCGACGACGAGAGGGACCGACGACGGGCCGATCTGGACGGAGGTGCTGACGTCGGCCGTCGTGTTGTTGATCTTGACGATCACGTCGGCGTCGACCGTCACGCCCGGCAGCACGGCCGGGTTCAGCACGATCGAGGCGCTGATGGCGCCCGCGATGCCGCTGCGCGTGACGAGGAGCGCGCCCGAGGCGATCCTCGCGGTGACGTAGGTCTGCGTGCCGTCGCCGAGCGCGAGCTCGACGTCCTTCAGGCCGAGGGTGATCGCGCCCGTCGTGCTGTTCTTCGCGAAGGCGAAGTCGCCGGTGAGCCGCTGGCCCATGACCTCGAGCGCGATGTCGAGGCCGGCCACCGCGACGCCGCTCTGGACGGGAGTGCCGTCGAGCGAGTAGGTGGCGGCGAGCGTGTTGATCTGCACCTCGAGCGTGCCCGAGAACGAGACGCCGGGGATCAGCAGCTCGACCGTGGCCTGGACGCGACCGACCACGCCGCCCGCCACCGAGCCGGTCTTCGGCACGATGTCGAACGCCCCCGACCCGTCGCGCACGACGACGATGTCGCGGTCGGGCGTGCCCAGGCGCAGGCCCACGTTGGCGAAGCGGATCTTCTGGCTCGTCGTGTCGTCGCCCGTGCCCAGCGTGCCGTCGGCGCCGATCGCCGTGATCTTCTCGTACGAGACGTCGGCGGTGAGCTGCTGGCCGGCGATCGTCAGCGCGAGCCCGGTGACGCCGACCTTCAGGTAGGGCCCCGCGGGCAGCGAGAGCGTCAGGGTCTCACCGCCGACGATGAACTCCTCGTTCACCGCGACGGCGACGAGCTTGCCGCCGACGGTGCGGCGCATGTTGCTGATGTCGACGCCGACGGTCGCGACGGCCTGGATGCCGGCGCCCAGGCGGATCGACGCGGTGGCCGAGATCCGCCCGCCGAAGCCCTCGGCGGTCAGCAGCAGCAGGGCGGTTCCGCCCGTGAGCCGGATGCCGGTGTCGTCGGCGACGTCGACGGCGGCAACCCCGGGCGTGCCGCCGTCGTCGCCGACGAAGAGGGAGACGTTCGTCGCCGCGATGCGCAGCACCTTCACGTCGTCCGTTGTGCCGGCCCGGCGGTCGGGCCCCGCCCCCTGCACCTGCTCGAACTGGAACGTGCCCGAGATCGACTGGCCGAACACCGTGATGCCGCCGGTGACCGACACGCGCACGAACCGGCCGGCGGGCAGGTCGAGGTTCACCGGCCCGACCGCGGTCTTGACGGCGTTCGGCGCGGTGTTGACCTGCAGCCGCACCACGAGGCCCGTGCCGAGCGAGAACGGGATCGAGCCGAGCCCGACGAGGTTCACGGTCGCCGAGATGTCGACGGCCATGCCGGCCCCGGTGAGCAGGAAGGCCCCGGTGCCGTTCGTGAGGCGCACGCCGACGTCGTCGCCGTCTCCGGCGCCCTTCG
Source organism: Microbacterium sp. HJ5 (assembly GCF_054824025.1). Taxonomy (NCBI): domain Bacteria; kingdom Bacillati; phylum Actinomycetota; class Actinomycetes; order Micrococcales; family Microbacteriaceae; genus Microbacterium; species Microbacterium sp. HJ5. The sequence goes on along the minus strand of NZ_JSYE01000004.1, from coordinate 11,865 downwards.
GGTCGCCGAGGAAGAGCGACACGTTCGTCGCCGAGACCGCGATCACCCGTGCGGTGCCCGCGCCCGCCTGGGTGAACGTGAAGTCACCCCGCAGCTGCTGCCCGGCGATGTCGATTGAGAGGGCGGTGGCGGCGATCGAGAACTGCGACGTGGCGGTGTTGATCGTGAGCCGCATCGTCGCGCTCGCGGAGGCGCCCGGGACGGTGAGGGCCACGGTGCCGTCGAGGTGACCGGACATTCCTGCGGGGGCGAGCGTCAGGGTGCCCGCTCCCCCGCTCAGCGTGAGGATGTCGGTCGATCCGTCGCCGATGCGCAGTCCGACGTTCGCCATGACGATCTCGGTCGTGGCGCCGTTCTGCTGGAAGGCGAAGTCGCCGGTCAGCGACTGCCCGGCGATCGCGAGGGTCACGCCGGTGCCGGATACCCGGATGCCCAGGTTGCCGGCGAGGTCGAGCGCGACGGTGCGCGTGCCGATCGTGACCGACTCGGCGACGCGACTGGCCGACTGGTTCATGGCGACGGCGAAGGAGCCCGAGATCGTGACGCCGTCGGGCAGCAGCTCGCCGAGGTCGAGCGTGCCGCCGATGGTCATGGCCATGCCGGCGGGCGTGAGCACGATGAGGCCGTCGACGCCGGTGAGGATCGGGGCTCCGGCGCCGAGGGCGACGGAGCCTCCTGCGACGGCGATCACGGTGCGGGTCGCGCCGGTCGAGCTCGTCGCCTGCTGGAAGAGGAGGGATGCCGTGAGCGTGACCCCGCCGATGACGATCGCGATGTCCTCGCCCGCGATCCGCAGGTAGGGGCCCGCCTCGAGGCGGGTCGCGCCGGAGTCGGCGAGCACGACGGCCTGCGTGGAGCGGTTGATCTCGAGGCGCAGCGAGGTGGCCGAGATCGTGACGCCGCCGCCGAGCGAGATGCTCGTGCCGTCGATCTGCAGCACGCCGGCCAGGCCCGCGGGTCCGATCTGCAGGGCGCCGGCGAAGTCGATGGTGCCGATGGGCGCTCCGAAGTCGGCGGTCGCCTCGATCGCCACGTCGACGATGCGCGCGCCGCCGACCGTGCGCTGCGAGAAGGTGAGCTCGCCGTCCGTGAGCGCGAAGCCGCCGATGTCGATCGTGATGGCCGTGCCGGTGACCGACATGACGGGTGCTGCGGGGTTCGTCGTGTCGAGCGCGACGTGCACGGTGCCGGTCATGAGCACGCCGGGAACGGTCACCGTGAGCGTGCCCTCGACGTCGACCTCGACGCCTGTGGCGGTGATCGTGAAGGTTCCGCTGCCGCCGGTGAGCGCGACGAAGTCGGTGGTCCCGTCGCCGAAGGCGGCGCGCGCGTTCGCGATCGTGACGACGGTGCCGGCGCTGGACTGCGTGAAGGTGAAGTCCCCCGACAGTCGCTGGCCGGCGACGGCGATCGCGACGCCGGCGCCCTCGATGCGCAGGTACGGGCCGACGGGCAGGTCGAGCACGACGGTCGTCCCATCGACCTCGAAGACCTCGTCGACCTCGGCGCCCGAGTTGACCGCGACAGTGAAGGTGCCGCTGAACTGCGCCAGGTCGCCGGGCACGAGGAAGCGCACGGTTCCGCTCACGCGCCCCGCGAGGCCGGCAGAGGTCATCACGAACACGGCCGAGCCGTCGGTGAGCCGCACGCCCGCCGTGTCCGTGCCGAGCGAGAGCGTGAGCGCCGTCGCGATGAGCACGGTCGTGCTCGGCACCGGGGTGCCCGCAGGCGCTCCCGGCGCGACCTGGCCGCGCACCTGCGAGAAGACGAACACGCCGCTGAGGGTCTGGCCGGCGATCTCGAGGGTGGCCGGCGCCGCGAGCGTGCCGACCTGCACGCGCACCGAGCTCGGCGGCAGCACGACGCCCTGCACGGTCCGTGCGGTGGTCGCGGTGTTGAGCTGCAGCACGACCGTGCCGTCGAGGTCGAAGGCGTCGCCCGCGTTGAGCGTGAGGGTGGCTGTGAGCACCGCCGCGAGGCCGCCCGGCGTGAGGTCGAGCTGGCCGGTCGCGATCGTGGCGACCGCGACGCCGTCGCCGAGGTTGAGGGTGAGCGGAGCGCCGCCGTCGCGTGCGGCGCTGCCGAAGCGGATCCGGATGCCGCCGCCGGCGAGCGTCTCGAACGCCATGGTCCCCGTGAGAGACTGCCCGGCGACGCCGAGGGCGAGGTCGCCGATCACGAGGATGTGCGGGGCGCCCGCCGCGCCCTCGGCGACCGTGACGGCGTCGTCGCCCGAGCCGAGCACCTGCTCGGTGGTCGTCTCGTTGAAGAAGACCGAGGCGGTGCCGCCGAGCGTGACACCCGGGATGCCGACGAGGGCGACGGTGCCCGAGATCGCGACGACGCGGCTGCCCGCGGTGCCCTTCGCGAAGCCGTTGACGTTCGTCAGGAACAGTCCGACCGCGAACGGGTTGGGGGCGTCGTCGTCGACGAAGCCGGGCCCCTGGCCCACGAACACCGTCAGGCCCGAGACCGAGATCTCGGCGCCGCTGAAGGCGATCGAGCCGACGATCTCGACGAAGTCGCCGAGCTTGATCGAGCCCGAGACGGCGAGGGCGATGAACGGGCCACCGGCACCGGCGACCTCTTCGGCCGTGAACGAGAGCGGGACGCTGATGCCGCCGACGACGATCGTCTGGTCGACCGCATCCGGCGTGCCGTTGTAGCGGACCGCGACGGTGGCGTCGGCGTTCAGGCCCCCGCCGGCCACCGCGACCGCGCCGGAGAAGGTGCCGACGATGCCGTTCGCCTTCAGCAGGAAGGCCCCGACGCCGTCGGTGATGCCCACGGCCGAGCTCTCGCCCTCCGGAGTGAGCGAGACGGTGACGCCGCTGAACGCGATGGTGGTCGTGCCGGTCGCAACCGAGCGGCTGAGCAGGAAGCTGCCCGAGAACGACGGGCCGCCGCTCACGCCGAGCACGCCGCCGGTGACGGCCACGTGCAGGAAGGGCCCCGCGGGCAGGTCGATGCCGAGGTCGGTGCGGCGCAGCGCCGCGCCGGTCGTGTTGATCGCGAACTCGACGTCGCCGCCGAGGGTGAGTCCGGGAAGCGTGAAGACGCCCGTGGTGCTGCCCGAGAAGCTCGCGGCGATGCCGGCGGAGGTGACGAGCAGCGCCCCCGACCAGTGGTGGGCGGCCGTCACGTTCACGAACGTGCCGAGCTGGAGCGTGAGGTCGGTGACGGCGAGGGCGACCTCGCCGGCGGGCGTGCGGCTGATGAGGACGCGCGCGGCGCCCAGCGACTGGCCGGCGACGGTGATGCTCGCGTTCGCGACCTCGACCTTGAGCCCCGGCGTCAGCGTGACCTCGTCGGGCTCGCCGGCGTCGAGCACGACGGCGGCCGCGCCGGAGTTGATCTGCACGGCGACGTCGCCCTCGACCTCGAGGCCCGGCACCGTGACGGCGAGCGTGGCCGAGACCGATCCGGCCATGCCGGTCGCGGTGAGGCGGAACGCGCCCTCGATCTCGGTGACGCTCACGAGCGGCGAGGTCGGCGTGCCGAAGCGGATGACGCCGTTGCGGATCGTCAGCGCGAGGTCGGTGCCGTTCTTGACGATCTCTACGTCGCCGGCGAGCGACTGGCCGGCGACCGTGATGACGACGCCGGCTCCCGCGAGGCGCAGGTAGCCGCCGGTGAGCCCAGCCGGAAGGTCGACGGTCTGCGTGCCGGTGCCGACGCGCACCGTCTCGTTCACGCGCGCGGTGGTCGTGTTGAGCTCGAGGACGAGCGTGCCCGCGAGCGCGACTCCGGGAACGCCGCTGAGGGCGACCGTCCCGGAGACGCGGCCCGCCAGGCCTCCTGCGCCGGTGAGCACGAACAGGGCCGAGCCCCCGGTGAGCGTGAGCTTCGCGGCGCCCGCGGCGATCGTGATCTCGACGTTCGCGAGGGCGATCTTGGTCACGGTCGCGTCGTCGGTGCCGCCCGCGACGCCGTCGGCGCCGAACGACGTGGTCTGCTCGAACGCGACGTCGGCGCGGAGCTGCTGGCTGAGGACGGTCAGCACGATCCCGGTGCCCGCGACCCGCAGGTACGGGCCGGCGGCGACGTCGATCGAGACGGTGCCGGCTCCGACCGCGAGCGTCTCGGTGACGCGCGCGTCGGTGGTGTTGACCTCGAGCTCGAAGGCGCCGCTGAGCGAGAAGGCCGAGCCGCCGGCGACGGCGATCTGCACGCTGAGGGCGCCGGCGACGCCGGTCGGCGTGATGACGAACAGGCCGGTGCCGTGCGAGGCGGTCAGCGGGCCGAGCGTCAGGGCGACCTCGGCGAGACCGACGCGCACGACGCTTGCTCCGGCGGGGGTGGTGACCTGCTCGAACGTGACGTCGCCCGAGAGGCTCTGGCCGAAGACGGTGATCTGCAGGTCCTCGCCGCCCACGCGCAGTAGGCCGGCAGCCAGCGGGGCGGTCCACCCTGCGACGGTCTGCCCGGCCGCGGTGGTGTTGAACGCGACGGTGACGGTGCCGGTCACGCTGATGTCGGCGACCCCGAACGCGACGGAGACGGCGATCGCGCCGTAGGTGCCGGCCGGAGTGAGCACGATGGTCGCGGTCGACCCGGTGCCCGATGCCGGCTGGGCGAGCGTGACGAGCGGCGTCTGACCGCCGAGCACGAGGCGCGTGTTGCGCAGCGTGAGCGTGAGCTCGCCGGCGCTGTCGGTGACCTCGATGTCGGTCGTGAGCGACTGGCCTGCGATCGTGAGGGCGATGCCCGTGCCCGCGAGGCGGAAGTACCCGGTCGAGCCGCCCGCGGGAAGCGCGAGCGCGAGCGTCTCGCCGGCGATCTCGAACGATGCGTCGATGGGGTCTGCCGCGTTCGAGAACTCGACCGCGAGGCCGCCGCTAAAGGCGACGCCCGGCACGTCGAGCGCGAGCGTGCCGGTGATGCGCCCGGCGAACGACGACCCGGTGGCGCCGGAGGTCAGCAGGATGAGCGCGGTTCCGCCGGTGAGCTCGAGGGCTCCTCCGCCGAGGCTCAGCTCGACGCCGGTGGCGGCGATCCGCAGCATCCGCTTCGTCGCGTCGGGCGTGCCTGCGGCGGTGAGCGGCGTGACCTGCTCGATCGCGATGTTCGCGCGCAGGGTCTGCTCGAGCACGGTCAGCTCGAGGCCGGTGCCCTCGAAGCGCAGGTAGGCGCCGGCGGCGACGTCGAGGGTCTGCACGGCGGTGCCGACGGTGACGGATGCCTGCACCCGCGTCGCCGTCGTGTTCAGCGTGAGGGCGAGCGAGCCGGTCAGCCCCGCGTCGTCGCCGAGCTGCACCGTGATGGTGCCGGTGATGCGTCCCGCGAGTCCCGTCTGCGTGAGGACGAGGATGCCCGAGCCGCCGGTGAGCCGCACGCCGAGGTCGTCGGCGAGGTCGGCGGTGGTCGTGCCGGGCGTGCCGCCGTCGTCGCCGAGGAAGAGGGCGACGTTCGCGAGGCCGACGACGGTCGTCGTGGTGCCGCCGGACGTCAGGCGCTCGACGGCGATGTCGGCGCGGATCGTCTGGCCGAGCACGTCGAGGTCGAGGCCGGTGAGAGCGACCCGCAGGTACGGGCCGGCGGGCAGCGTCGCACCGCCGACGGTGGCGGGTGCGGCGGCCGTGTTGACGGCGACCTCCGCGACCACGGCGTCGACGCCGAGCGCGGCGATCGTGACGGTGGCGCTCAGCGTCCCGGCGACGCCGGTCGCCCGCACGACGAGGTCGCCGGTGATCTCGCCGAGCTGCACGGCGTCGCCGAAGGCGACCGAGCCGTCGTCGATCGACACCGTCAGGTCGCCGCCGGAGCGGTCGAAGCCGAACGTGCCGCTGAGCGATTGCCCGCCGAACGCGAGGGTCGCGTCGGTGACGGTGAGCTGCGTGACGGTCGTCGTGCCGGCGAACTCGACGAGCACGCCGGGCTCGGTGCTGCCGGGGATGTCGATCGTGTGCGACCAGGCGAGGCCGGTGTCGTTGACGCGCACGCTCGTCGTGCCCGAGATGGTGACGCCGGCGACGCCGATGAGGCTCACGGTGCCCGTCGCGACGAGGGCGTGGCCGGTCTCCGTCGCGATGAGTCCGATCGTCGCGCCCGTGAGCAGCACGCCCATCGCGAGCGGGTTGAGCGCGCCCGACTCGAGGAAGGCGGGGCCGCGCCCGAGGAAGATCGTGAGGCCGGTGGCGGCGACGACGCGCACGACGCGTCCGTCGATCACGGTGTCGCTGAAGGTCAGGTTGCCCTCGATGGTGACGAAGTCGCCGATCGTGAGGGTGAGGTCCGACACCGACAGCGCGAAGATCGTGCCGCCCGCGGCGGGGGCGGCGAGCTTGATGACGAGGCTCTTGCCTCCGACGAGCACCGTGGTGTCGATCGCGGCGGGCGTCGTGTTGACCTGCAGGAGCACCGTGCCCGCGGCCGAGACTCCCCCGCCGCCGAACGACGCCGAGCCCGACAGGAATCCGGCGACGCCGGTCGCGCGGATGACGAACGCCCCCTCGCCGTCGTACAGCGACGGGTCGGCGTCGCTCGCGCCGAGGTACACGTCGACGCCGGTCATCGCGACGACGATCTCGACCGCGCCGCCGGCGCCGACCGCCCGCGTGAACGCGAACGAGCCCTCGATCTTTCCGCCCGCGATCGTGGCCTCGAGGTCGGCGACCTCGACCCGCAGGTACGGGCCGGCCGGAAGATCGACCGAGCCGACGGTGAGCGGCCCGGCCGTGGTGTTGACGGCGACCGAGACGTTCGTGGTCAGGGTGACGAGGTCGGGCACCGCGAGGGCCGCACTCGCCGTGACGCTGCCCGCGACCCCGGTGGGCAGCACGACGAAGCTGCCGGTGATGCCGGTCACGTCGACGTAGGGCGTCGGACCGGCGCCGAACGTGACGCGTCCGCCGGTCACGGCGAGGCGGTAGCTGGTGACCCCCGACGTCACGACGCGCTCGAACCAGATCGAGCCGGTGAGATCGACGCCCGCGACGGCGACCGTCAGGCTCGTGGCGCCGATGCGCACGGTGTTCGCCGTGATCGTGCCGTGGAGCGCGGCATCCGTGTTGATCTCGACGGTGAGGGATGCCGCGTCGACGGCGACGCCGGGGATCGACAGCGTCGGCGCCCCGGTGAAGCTGCCCCACACGCCGGTCGCCCCGACGGTGAGCGAGGCCGTCACCCCGGAGAGGGTCGCGATGCCGTTGCCGAAGTTCAGCGAGCCGCCGGAGACCGAGACGGTGACCGTGCCCGCATCCTTCTCGACCGTGACCGTTCCGGTGAGGCGCTGGCCCGCGACGGTGAGCACGATGTCGGTGCCGGTGAGCTGCAGGTAGCTGCCGTCCCCGGCCGGCAGCACGAGGGCGAGGTCGGTCGCGCCGACCTTGACGGTGGTGTCGACGGCGGCGCCGGTGGTGTTCAGGCGCACAGCCAGGGCGCCCGTGAACGACACCTGCGGCAGGGCGACGACGACGGTGCCCGACAGCGAGGCGGCGATGCCGGTGCCCGTGGCGGTCGACGTCAGCAGCAGGGCGCCGGAGGCGTTCGTCACCGAGAAGACCGTCGTGCCGCCTGCGGCGATGACGAGCGACCCCCGGGCGAGCCCCGCCCGCACGACGGCCTTGCCCGAGGCATCCGCTCCCCGCTCGAAGACGAGGTCGGCCGTGAGCGCCTGCCCGCCGATCGTGAGCGTGGTGTCGAGCGCCTCGACGCGCAGGTACGGGCCGGCCGGCAGATCGCCGACCGCGGCGGCGCCGGTGTTGACGGCGACGCCGACGGCCGAGGCGAAGGCGAACGCGGTGTTGGCGCTCGAGATGCCGGCCGTGAGCCGGCCGGCGACGCCGCCCGCGGTGATCGTGAACGAGCCGGTGATCGCGGTGAGCGAGAGGAGCTCGTTGCCGTCGGCGGTGATGGCGAACGAGCCGCCGTCGACGGTGATGCGGGTGCTGGTGACGCCGGCGGTCGTGGTGCGGGCGACCTCGAAGGAGGTGAAGACGATGGTCTGGCCGGCGAGGGTCAGGGTGACCGGCGAGCCGGTGACGATGACGTGCTCGTCGCCCTCGACCGTGCTGACGTCGAGCGTCAGGGCACCGGTGAAGTCGAGGCCCGGAACGGTGATGCGCAGCGAGCCGTCGAGCTCGGCGGTGACGGCGCCGCCGTCCATCGTGAGGGCTCCGCCGCCGGTGAAGCGGGCGACGCTCGTGGCGCCGTCGCCGAAGTCGAGCACGAGGTTCGACACGACGACGGTGTAGCCGGTCGCGGTCGACGTGAAGACGAGGTCGGCCGTCATCGACTGGCCGCCGACGACGAGCGTCAGGCCGGTGCCGGCGAACGAGCCCTCTTCTCCGGCGGCGAAGGCGATGTCGACGTCGCCCGATCCGTCGGCGAGCACGACCGTCTCGTCCACGGCGCCGGTGAAGCCGTTGACCCGCACGCGGATCGTGCCGGCGAGCGTGACCCCGTCCCACTCGTCGAGGCTCACGGCGCCGGAGGCGTCGAGCGCGACGTGCGTGCCGCCGGCGCCGGCCTCGAGGTACAGGCCGACGACCGCGCCCGAGACGTGGAGCCCGTCGCCGAGGTCGAGCGCGAGGTTGCGCGCGGCGACGGCGACCGCGGTCGTCCCGGCGGCGGTGTCGATGTCGAGCCGGCCGGCGAGCGTCGCGGTGAGCAGCCCCGTCGCGACGACCGTCACGGCGAGCGAGCCGGAGACGCCGGTGCCCCCCAGCACCAGCGTTCCCGTGCCGCCCGACAGGACGGCGCTCTGCTCGCTCCCCGACGCGAGCGTCGCGGCGAGGTCGGTGACGGCGAGGGTCGTGATGCCGCCGGCGCGCGTGATCCGCACCGCGCCGGTGAGGTCGACGCCCGCGACGTCGAGCGCGAGGTGGGCCGACAGCACGACGCCCTCAGCACCGCTGTAGGTGAAGGCGCCGTCGGTGAGCGTGAGGCCCGCGTCGCCCGTCGTGACCGTGCCGCCGGTGAGCTGGAACTCGACGTCGCCGGTGTCGTCGCGCGAGGTGAGGGTGAGCGAGCCGCCCGAGATCTCGACCTCGCCGCCGAACACGGCGGTGACGCCGGTGGCGGTGATCACGAGGTCGGCGCCGCCCTGCGTGAGGGTGGCCGCGGTGACCTCGAGCGACGCGACGTCGCCGCCGCCCGACGTGACGTCGATGCCGAACGTGGTGTCGGAGCCGAGCGGCCCGAGCTGGATGAGCAGCGACCCCGCGTCGAGCGTCGCGGCGTTCGTGAGCGTGTAGGTGGCGGACACGTCGGCCGTGGCGCGGATGCGCAGCGCGCCGACGCTGAGGTCGAGTTCGATGCCCGCGCTGAACGAGGCCGTGCCGCTGTACGGCCCTGTGCCCGACAGCGAGCCGATCGAGAGCGTGATGTCGGTGAGGGTGAGCGCGTCGCCGAGGCTCAGGTCGCCGAGGTTCTGGGTGAACGTCTGGCTCTGCAGGTACGACTGGAGCTGGGCGACGATCAGGCCGAGGAGACCCGCGAGCGGCGAGCCGGCGACGTAGTCCGAGAAGTGCGGCAGTGCCGCGGTGATGGTGCCGGTCCGCGTGTCGACGGTGGTCGCGATCGCCTGCACCGATCCGTCGGGTGCGACGTACCAGATGCGGGATCCGGATGCTGCGCCCCCGACCGCGATCGTGAGCACGGGGTCGACGCGGAACGTCGTGATCTCGGCGCCGGTGCGGGCGTCGAACGCGCGCAGGTCGTAGACCGACGAGGTCGTGAGGAGGCCGCGGACGCTGCCGGTGCGGGTGGTGATGACGACCCAGGCGTCGGCCGGGAGGGCACCGGGCGCGAACGTGAGGGTCGCGGCTCCGAGGGCCAGGGTCCCGCCGGTGCGGGCGGAGACGAGGACCGCTCCGGCAGGCGGCGTGATCGCCGGCGTCTGCGCGGGGGTCGAGATCGTGAGGGTGGACTGCGGGTCGAGCAGGGTGATCGCGGCGTCGATGTCGACGTCGGCGGTCGTGGTGGCCTGTCCGGCGGCCGGAGGCCCGCGGCCCGCCTGCACGTACACGTCGTCGCCGGCGAAGACCGGCGAGTTCACGGCGACGACCGCGGTGCGCTGCAGCAGCGGCAGCACGTAAACATCGGCGGCGGTGGCGCCGTCGAAGCCGCGTCCGCCGGCCGAGCCCGAGCCGGTCGAGGTCGCCGTGAGCACGACGGCGCCGTTGGAGCGCAGCGGCACGGCGGCTCCGCCGAGTCCGCGGCCGAGCGCGGTCGAGACGTCGGCGAGCACGACGGCCGCAGCGGCGGCGTGCACCGACAGCACCTTCACGGCGAGGGCGCCGGCGGCGGCGGCAGGGCCGGACGCGCCGCCGAGCGCCGAGAGCAGGGCGACGGGCGACGCGAGTCTCGTGAGCCGGGCCGGACCGGCAGCGACCAGGGCGCTGGTGTCGGAGCGGCCGACGGCGACGAGGCGCACAGCGCCGCCGGTCGTCGCGGCGCGGTCGAGCAGCACGCGCACGTCGTGGACGCCGAGGACGAGCGCGGCGCCGGTGCCGGTGGCGCGGGCGGTCGCCGCCTGCGTCGCGGCGAAGTCGAGGTCGCCCGAGAGGGCGAGGGCGCGGCCGGCCTTGGCGGCCGCCGACGTGTCTGCGGCGGACGACACGAGCGACCAGCCGGTGCCCCCGTCGGCCAGCGTGCTGTGCGTCGTGGTGGCGCGGAGCGCCAGGTCGTCGGCTCCGGTCAGCGCGGCATTCTGCGCGATCGTGCCGGCGGCGACATCGCGCACGACGAGGGCGGCGACGCCGCCGTGCGCGCCGGTCGCGTCGGCGACCGCCGTCAGCGACGAGTCGGCCTGGAACGTCACGTCCGCACCGCCGACGCTGAGCTGCGCGTCGGGCCCGAGCTGTGCAGCCGTCTCGACGAAGGCGCGGCCGACGGCGATCGAGCCGCCGGGCGCGGCGCCCGCCGCGAGGGTCGTGAGCTCTCCTCCGCCGGCGTTGGCCCCGCGAACGCCGGCAGCGGTCACACGGACCGAGCCGACGGCGGTGGCGACGACGAACACCTCGGCGGCGTCGATGGTCTGGTGGCCGTCGACGAGGGCGTGGGTCAGGCGCTTGAGGTCGACCTCGGCGAGACCGGCACCGCCCGCGTTCGACGACACGGCGACGCCCGACGCGGCGTTGCGCGCTTCGATGCGCACCGCTCCGGGGGTCGAGATCGACGATTCTCCGGCGATGCGGGCGACCGCGGTCGAGACGCCCTTGACGATGGCCGAGGCGCCCGAGGCGAGGAAGTCGGCGAGCGAGTCCGCGCGCAGGATGACGTCGCCGCTCGCGACGATGTCGGCGTCGACGAGGCTCACCGCGGCGGCCGAGCTCCCGCGGGCGCCGGAGGTGTTCGCCGATGCGGCGCTGAGGGTCACGTCGCCTCCGCGCAGGGTCGCGCCGGTGACGGAGACGGATGCCGCGGCATCCGCTCTGCCCTGTCGTACGTCGCCGGCGGCCAGCGTGATGTCGCCGTCGCGCTCGGCGCCCGTCGTGTCGACGACGGCACCGGTGGCGACCGTGACCGTGCGGCCCTCGATCGTCAGGTCGGCGCCGGGCAGCGAGATCGAGCCGGAGACGGCGATCGAGCCCGAGCTCTGTACGAGCGCGGCGAGCGTGGGCGCGAGGGCGGAAAGGCTCGCGACGAGCGAGTCGAGCCGGAGGCGTCCGCCGTCGCCCGAGAGGGTCGCGGCGCCGGTGAGGCCGATGAGGCGCAGCGCCTTCGCGGCGCCCTGGATGGCGAGCGAGAGTCCGACAATGCCCGAGAAGTCGACCGTGAACTCGGCGGCGCCGTCGGCTCCGCGCACGACGACGGCCGAGAGGCCGGCGGCCGAGACCGAGGTGGCGGCACCCGACGCCGGCGTGAACACCACGCGGCCGTCGCGCAGGCGCAGGCTGCCTTTCGCGGCGTCGGCCGGGG
>NZ_JSYE01000038.1:0-21786 GCF_054824025.1 Microbacterium sp. HJ5 | reverse complement strand
GCAGCGAGTTCGACGCGAGGCGGTTGGCGCCGTGGACGCCCGTGCGGGCGACCTCGCCGACCGCATAGAGGCCGGGCAGAGTGGTGCGCCCGAAGAGGTCGGTGGTGACCCCGCCCATGAGGTAGTGGGCCGCGGGGGTGACGGGGATCGGCTCCCGTGCCCAGTCCAGCCCGCGGTCGCGCACGGCGCGGTCGATCGTGGGGAACCGGCGCGCGAGGAAGGCCGCGCGCTCGCCGGGGTCGTCGGAGTGCAGGTGGGTCGCGTCGAGGAGTACCGGACGCCCGGCCTGGAGGTCCATGCGGCGGGCGATCGCGCGCGCCACGACGTCGCGGGGCGCGAGCTCGCCGTCGGGGTGGGCGTCGAACGCGAAGCGCTGTCCCTGATCGTCGATCAGCGTCGCTCCTTCGCCGCGCACCGCCTCCGACACGAGGAACGAGTCGCCGACGGCGAGCACCGTGGGATGGAACTGGAAGAACTCCAGGTCGCGCACCTCCGCCCCGGCACGCAGGGCGGCGGCGATCCCGTCGCCGGTCGCGACGGCCGGGTTCGTCGAGTGCGCGTAGAGCTCGCCCGCGCCCCCCGTCGCGAGCACGACGGCGTCGGCCTCGACCCGCTGCCGGCGACCGGATTCGTCGGGGCTCTCGCCGACGAGGAGGTCGACGCCGCGGACCCGGCCGCCTTCGACGACGAGGTCGATGAGGAACGCGTGCTCGACGACGTCGACCCGGCTCGCGCGCAGCCGGGCGACGAGCGCCTTCTCGATCGCCGTGCCGGTGGCGTCGCCGCCGGAGTGCAGGATGCGCGGATACGAATGCGCCGCCTCGAGACCCTTGACGAACCGGCCGTCGGCGGCGCGGTCGAAGGCGACGCCGAGCTCGATGAGCTCGCGGATGCGCGCGGGGCCCTCTTCTGCGAGCACGCGCACGGCCTCCGGGTCGGCGAGGCCCGCGCCGGCGACGAGCGTGTCGCGGATATGGTCCGACGTCCTGTCGTCCTCGAACATCACTCCCGCGATCCCGCCCTGTGCGTACCGGGTGTTGGCGTGCTCGAGCACGTCCTTCGTGACGAGGGTCACGCGGCAGCCGTGCTCGACGGCGTGCAGGGCGACGGTGAGACCGGCGATGCCGGATCCCACCACCACGGCGTGCGGGAGAGCCGCGGTCATGAGGCGTTCTCCCACGCGGCGGCGGGCGCTGCCGGGGGCTTGGCGGCCAGCATCCGCTCCAGCGCGAGTCGTGCCGGCACCGCCACGTCGCCCGGAACCTCGACGCGGTTGCGCACCTCGCCGGCCACCAGCCCCTCGAGCACCCAGGCGAGGTAGCCGGGGTGGATGCGGTACATGGTCGAGCACGGGCAGACGACGGGGTCGAGGCAGAAGATCTGGTGCTGCGGATGCTGCGCCGCAAGCCGCTGGACCAGATTGACCTCGGTGCCGATGGCGAACACCGTGGGCTCGGTCGCCGCCTCGATCGCCTTGCGGATGTAATCGGTGGAGCCCGACTCGTCGGCCGCGTCGACGACCTCCATCGGGCACTCGGGGTGGACGATGACGCGCGCGCCCGGGTGCTCGGCGCGCGCCTTCTCGATCTGGTCGACCGAGAAGCGGCGGTGCACCGAGCAGAACCCGTGCCACAGGATGACCCGCGCGTCGTCCAGGATCTCGGCGCTCGACCCGCCCAGCGGCTTGCGCGGGTTCCACATCGGCATCTGCTCGAGCGGCACGCCCATGGCCTTGGCTGTGTTGCGTCCGAGGTGCTGGTCCGGGAAGAACAGCACGCGGCGCCCGCGGGCGAACGCCCACTCCAGGACGGTGCGGGCGTTCGAGGACGTGCACACGATGCCGCCGTGGCGTCCGACGAAGCCCTTGATCGCGGCGGACGAGTTCATGTAGGTCACCGGGATGACGGGCACGAGGCCGTCGGCATCCGGCGCGTCCATGTCGCCGTACACCTCGGCGAGCTGCTCCCAGCACTCCTCGACCTGGTCGATGTCGGCCATGTCGGCCATCGAGCACCCGGCGGCGAGGTTGGGGAGGATGACGGCCTGCTCGGGGCGCGACAGCAGGTCGGCCGTCTCGGCCATGAAGTGCACGCCGCAGAAGACGATGGCCTCGGCATCCGGATGCTCGAGCGCGGCGTTCGCCAGCTGGAACGAGTCGCCCACGTAGTCGGCGTGCGCGATGACCTCCTCGCGCTGATAGAAGTGGCCCAGCACGACGACGCGGTCGCCCAGTGTCTCCTTCGCAGCGCGGATGCGCTCGGCCAGCTCGCCCTCCGTCGCTTCGCGATACTCGCGGGGCAGCTCGCCCTGGCGCGGCGATCCGGTGGGGATGACGTCGCCCATCGACGACCCGGGGCCGTATCCCGGACGGGTGTCGAAGTCCCACGGACCCGAGGCGAGGTCGGTGTTGCACGTCTCGGCGGTGGAGGCCCCGGCGACGATCGCCTGGATCGCGTGGTCGACCGACGCGTCGGTCTCGGGCCGGGGCTGCAGGGTGATGTTGACGGCGGGCATCGTCGGCTTCTCTCAGTGTCGGGTGTCGAGGGGGCCGCGGTCGGCGAGCTCGACGTCCTGGTTGTAGCGGTACAGCCGTGCGGGTCGGTGGCTGCCGGTGCGGAAGTGGTCGGTCGGGATGAGCGTGCCGGAGTTCTCGACCTGGCGGCGGAAGTTCGCCGGGTCCAGGCGGCGACCGAGGACGGCCTCGTACACCTCGCGCAGCTCGGCCAGCGTGAACTCGTCGGCGAGCAGTCCGTGTGCGATGCGGCTGTAGCCCACTTTGTTGCGCAGGCGCCACAGGGCGTAGCCGACGATCTCGTTGTGGTCGAAGGCGAGCTGCGGCAGCGACGCCGCGTCGAACCACCGGACGTTCTCGTCGCTCTCGTCGGGGATGTCGTCGGGCCGGATGAGCGCCCAGTACACGATCGAGACCACGCGGGTGGGGGAGCGGTCGACGGCTCCGAAAGCGTAGAGCTGCTCCAGATAGCTCGGTGCCAGCCCGGTCGTCTCGGCGAGGGTGCGGGATGCCGCGGCATCCAGCCCCTCCGCCACGTCGAGCCAGCCGCCCGGAAGCGCCCACTGGTCTTCGTGGGGGTCGCGCGTGCGCCGCACCAGCGGCAGCACCACGCTCGCCGTGTCGCTGTCGGCGAGGCGCCGCAGCGTGAAGATCACCGTGGAGACGGCGACGCGCGTCGGTTCGAGCGCGACGGCCTCGGTCGGGGCGGGGATAAGGGTGCTGGTTCTTGTCATGATGACTTTTACTCCGGCCTCATCTTAGTGTCGTTCTGACCAGAAGTGCAAACGGCGGCTGTCACACAGGTTGCGTGCGTACGCTGGGGCGCTCCCGGCCGCCCGTACCCGACCCGCCTTGGAGGACCGCGATGATCGTCGTCGACGTGCTCGTCGTCGCTCTGCTGATCCTCGGGCTGGTGGCGGGCATCAGCCGCGGGTTCACCGGCAGCATCGGACTGTTCCTCGGGCTGGTGGCCGGCGGCGCCGCCGCCTTCTGGCTCGTGCCCCTCGTGAACGACGCCCTCCCATGGCAGCAGTGGCGTCCTGCGGTCGTGCTCGCCGCGACGGTGCTGCTCGTCGTCGGCGGAGCGGCGATCGGGGCGGTCCTGGGCTCCGCGGTGCGCCGCGGTGTCGACGCCACGCCGCTGCGGGCGATCGACCGCGTGCTCGGCGGCGTCGCCGGCACCGTGGTCGCTGCCCTGGCGCTCTCGCTCGCCGGCGCGAGCCTCGCCGCGACCGGCATGCCCGTCGTGTCGTCGGCGGTCTCGTCCTCGACGGTGCTGCGCACCATCGACCGCCTCACACCCGCTCCGATCGCGACGGCGCTCGCCGAGCTGCGCGGGTTCGTGCTCGACGAGGGACTCCCCGCGCTCGGCGATCTGCTCGAGGCGCCTTCGATCGACATCCCGCCCGTCGACCTCGCCGATCCGGAGCTCGCGCGAGCTGCGGAATCCGTCGCCCGCGTCTCGGGTACCGCGTTCTCCTGCGGCCGCAGCTCGACCGGAACCGGCTTCGTCGTCGCCCCCGACCGTGTCGTCACGAACGCCCACGTCGTCGCGGGCGTCGAGCGCCCGGTCGTCGAGCTCCCCGGTGTCGCGGCGCGCGAGGGCCGGATCGTGTACTTCGATCCGATCGACGACCTCGCGGTGATCGCCGTCGACGACCTGGGCGCCGCGGCGCTGCCGTTCTCCCCGACGCTCGAGGGCGGCTCGCCCGCCGTCGTCCAGGGGTATCCGCACGGCGGCCCGTTCACCATGGTCGGCGCCGGCGTGCTGTCGGTCGGCACGGTGCCCGTTCCGGACATCTACGACGAGAGCGCCGCACCGCGCGAGGTCTACGCGCTCCAGGCGCCGGTGCGGCCGGGCAACTCCGGCGGACCGCTCCTCACCGAGGACGGCGCTGTCGCCGGCGTGGTCTTCGCCCGCGCCGAGAACGACGCGCAGCGCGGCTACGCCATGACGATGGCCGAGCTGACCCCGGTCGTCGCGCAGGCGCCGTCGCTCGCCGAACCGGTGTCGTCGGGCCGCTGCATCGGCTGACCGCCGTGCGACGGTATGCTGGCACGGCAAGTCAATAAGGCCCACGACCCGGGCGGGAGAGCCTCGGCGCCAGCCGCCGAGCACCGAAGGAGCAAGCCTCCCCGCCAATCTCTCAGGTACGCGTACCGTTCGGATCTGGCCGACTCTGGAAAGAGGGTGCGCGTCGCGCACCCCGCCGAAGGTGAAAACCCGTCCGTCTCCTGGTGAGCCGGGTGGGCGAAACTCTCAGGCCCATGACAGAGGGGGAGTTCCACGGCGCCGTCCGGCGTCCGCCCGATCGCGACACGGGAGAACTCATGACCGACCCCCGCACGACTCCGCTGCACGACCGCCACGCCGCGCTGGGCGCATCCTTCACCGACTTCGGCGGATGGTCGATGCCGGTGCGCTACAGCTCCGATCTCGCCGAGCACCACGCCGTGCGCACCGCCGCGGGTCTCTTCGACATCTCGCACATGGCGCAGTTCGGCGTCGCGGGTCCCGAGCGCGAGGCGTTCCTCGCGTACGCTCTGGCCTTCGACCCGTCGGCGCTGAAGCTGTCGCGAGCGAAGTACACGATGATCCTCGCCCCGGACGGCGGGATCATCGACGACCTCATCGTGACGCGCATCTCCGACGAGCAGTTCCTCATCGTCGCCAACGCGGGCAACCGGGATGCGGTCCGCTCCGCACTGCTCGAGCGCCTCGTCGACTTCGACGCCGAGCTCGTCGAGCTGCCCGATTCCCTCCTCGCCGTGCAAGGCCCGCGGGCGCGCGAGATCCTCCAGGCGACCGCAGGACTCGCGCACGACGACGAGCTCGCGATGGGGCACACTCTCGACACCCTGCCGTACTACGCGGCGATGGGCATGCGCTTCGGCGACTCCGTCGTGCTGGTCAGCCGCACCGGCTACACCGGCGAGGACGGCTTCGAGCTCAGCGTCGACGCCGGGCTCGCCCCCGCGCTGTGGGATGCACTGCTCGCCGCGGGCGAGCCGTTCGGCCTGGTCCCCGCCGGTCTCGCCTCGCGCGACACCCTCCGCCTCGAGGCGGGGATGCCGCTCTACGGGCACGAGCTGACCCGCCACGTCATCCCCGCGCAGGCGGGGCTCGGCCGCGTCGTGCCGCTCAAGACCAAGTCGTCCGATTTCGTCGGCCGCTCGGCGCTCGAGTCCGTGGTCGCCGCCGACGCGCCGCAGCTCGTCGGCCTGGTGTCGGAGGGCCGCCGCGCCGGCCGCGCCGGCTATCCCGTGCTGCACGGCGATGAGACGGTGGGCGAGGTGACCAGCGGTGCCCTGAGCCCCACGCTCGGGCATCCGATCGCCATGGCCTTCGTCTCGCCCGCCCTCACCGAGCCGGGCACTGAGCTCTTCATCGACGTCCGGGGCACCAGGATCCCCGCGACGGTGACCGCACTTCCCTTCTATCGTCGAGCCCAGTGACCGACGCCCGCATCCACCGGAGGAACACATGACCGACCTCAACAGCCTCAAGTACACCGCCGAGCACGAGTGGATCGCCCTCGACGGCGACGTCGCCACCGTCGGCATCACCGACTACGCCGCCGACAAGCTCGGCGACGTCGTGTTCGTCGAGCTCCCCTCGGTGGGATCAGACCTGACGGCAGCGACCGTCGTCGGCGAGATCGAGTCCACCAAGTCGGTCGGCGAGCTCTACGCGCCGCTGACCGGTGAGGTGGTCGAGGTCAACGACGCCGCGGTCGACGACCCGTCGCTGGTCAACTCCGACCCGTTCGGCGAGGGCTGGCTGGTCAAGCTGAAGGTCGACGCCGCCGCGGTGGCCGACCTCCTCGACCGCGACGCGTACGTCGCCCTCACGGGCGGCGACGAATGACGGGCGCCTTCGCGGCACGCCACATCGGAACGGATGCCGCAGCCCAGCGCGTCATGCTCGACGCCCTCGGCTACGACACCGTCGACGCGCTCGTCGAGCGTGCGGTGCCGGCATCCATCCATGTGAAGCCGCGCCGGACGAGCGACATCCCGCCCGCCGCCACCGAGGCCGAGGCGCTGGCCGAGCTGCGCGTGCTCGCGTCGCAGAACCGCGCCGCGCGCCCGATGATCGGCCTCGGCTACTACGACACCTTCACGCCGTCGGTCATCGCCCGGAACGTGCTCGAGAACCCGTCCTGGTACACCGCGTACACGCCGTACCAGCCGGAGATCTCGCAGGGCCGCCTCGAGGCGCTCATCAACTTCCAGACGATGGTCACCGACCTGACGGGTCTCGAGACGGCCAACGCGTCGATGCTCGACGAGTCGACCGCGGTCGTGGAGGGGATGCTGGTCGCACGTCGCGCCTCGAAGTCCGCCTCGAACGTGTTCCTCGTCGACGCCGACGCACTGCCGCAGACGAAGGCGCTGCTCGAGCACCGCGCCGCTGCGGTCGGGATCGAGCTGCACTACACGTCGTACGACGTCTCGCCGCCGCCCGCCGACATCGACGTGTTCGGGGCGTTCATCCAGTACCCGGGCGCGTCCGGGCGCGTGTGGGACCCGTCGGAGGTCATCGCCGCCGTCCACGCGCAGGGCGGCCTCACGGTCGTCGCCGCCGATCTGCTCACGCTCACCCTGCTGCGCTCCCCGGGGGCGCTCGGCGCCGACGTGGCCGTGGGCACCACGCAGCGCTTCGGCGTGCCACTCGGCTTCGGCGGCCCGCACGCCGGCTACATGGCCGTGCGCAAGGGGCTCGAGCGGCAGCTCCCCGGTCGCCTCGTCGGCGTCTCGCAGGACGCCGCCGGCCACCCCGCCTACCGGCTCGCCCTGCAGACGCGCGAGCAGCACATCCGCCGCGAGAAGGCGACGTCGAACATCTGCACGTCGCAGGTGCTCCTGGCCGTCATGGCCTCGATGTACGCGGTCTACCACGGGCCCGGAGGGCTCACGGCGATCGCGACCGACGTCGCCCGCAAGGCCGAGGCTCTCGCCGCACGCCTGCGCGAGTACGACCTGCATCTCGTGAGCGACTCGTTCTTCGACACCATCCGCGTCGTGACGCCCGGTCCGTCGCAGCGCGTGATCGAACGCGCCCGGTCGAAGGGATTCCAGTTGTTCTGGGCGGATGACGCGACCGTGGGCATCTCGGTCGACGAGACCACCACCGCCGACGATCTCGCCGCCGTGGCGTGGGCCTTCGGGCTGCCCGAGGCGGACGAGCACGACGTGCGCGACATCCCGTACGCCGACGCGCAGCCCCTCGCGGGCGTGCCCGCGCAGCTGGCTCGCGCCGAGGAGTTCCTCACGCACCCGGTGTTCAACACGCACCGGTCCGAGACGGCGATGATGCGCTATCTCAAGCAGCTGAGCGATCGCGACTACGCGCTGGACCGCGGCATGATCCCGCTCGGCTCCTGCACCATGAAGCTGAACGCGGCGACCGAGATGGCCGCCGTGTCGTGGCCGGAGTTCTCGCGCGTGCATCCGTTCGCGCCGGAGGCCGACGTGCACGGCTATCTCGCGATGATCGAGCAGCTCGAGGTGTGGCTCGCGGAGGTCACCGGCTACGACGCGGTGTCGCTGCAGCCCAACGCCGGCTCGCAGGGCGAGCTCGCCGGGCTCATGGCGATCCGCGGCTACCACCGCGCCAACGGCGACCTCGAGCGCACGGTGTGCCTCATCCCGTCGTCGGCCCACGGCACCAACGCCGCCTCGGCGGTGCTCGCCGGCATGAAGGTCGTCGTCGTCGCGTGCGACGAGGCGGGCAACGTCGACCTCGACGACCTGCGCGCCAAGATCGAGACCCATGCCTCGCAGCTCGCCGCGCTCATGATCACGTACCCGTCGACGCATGGCGTGTACGAGCACGACGTGCTCGACATCACGCAGGCGGTGCACGACGCCGGCGGCCAGGTGTACGTCGACGGCGCGAACCTCAACGCGCTCCTCGGCTTCGCGCGCTTCGGCGACCTCGGCGGCGACGTCTCGCACCTGAACCTGCACAAGACGTTCGCCATCCCGCACGGCGGCGGCGGGCCGGGCGTCGGCCCGGTCGCAGCCAAGGCCCACCTCGCGCCGCATCTTCCGGGGCATCCGCTGTCGCAGCGCAAGGACCACGCGGGCGGCGTCTTCGAAGGCGGTGCCATCTCGGCCGCCCCGCACGGGTCGGCGGGCATCCTGCCCATCTCGTGGGCGTACGTGCGCATGATGGGCGCCGAGGGGCTGCGCGACGCGACGGCAGCGGCCGTGCTCGCGGCCAACTACATCGCGTTCCGTCTCAAGGACCACTACCCGGTCCTGTACGCGGGAGAGGGCGGCCTGGTCGCGCACGAGTGCATCCTCGACCTGCGGCCCCTGCGCGAGGCGACGGGGGTGACGGTCGACGACGTGGCCAAGCGCCTCATCGACTACGGCTTCCACGCCCCGACCATGTCGTTCCCCGTGGCGGGCACCCTCATGGTCGAGCCCACCGAGTCGGAGGACCTCGGCGAGATCGAGCGCTTCATCGAGGCGATGATCGCGATCAAGGCCGAGGCCGATGCCGTCGGCGCGGGGGAGTGGCCCGCCGGTGACAACCCGCTGGCGAACGCCCCGCACACGGCCGAGTCGGTCGTGGCAGGGGAGTGGGACCACCCGTATTCCCGCGAGACGGCCGTGTACCCCGTCCACGCCCTCGTGCGCACGAAGTACTGGCCGCCCGTGCGCCGCATCGATCAGGCCTACGGCGACCGCAACCTCGTGTGCGCGTGCCCGCCGATCGAGGCGTTCGCGTAGAGGTGCAGGAAGTGACGGGATGCCGGTGCCCCCGGCATCCCGTCACTCTCACACGCTCGGGGTCGGCGTGGGTGTGGGCGTCACCGCGGGCGTCGGGGGAGCGAAGAGACCCGGCCACAGCGCCGCCGCGAGCGGATAGCCCACGAAGGCGACGATGTCGATGAGCGTGTGCGCGATGACGAGCGGCATGACGCGCCCCCAGCGCCGGTAGCACCACCCGAACACGATGCCCATCGCGAAGTTCCCGACCATCGAGGGGAACCCCTGATAGGCGTGGTACGCGGCGCGCAGGGCCGCCGTAGCGAGGATGATCGACCACGAACCCCAGCCCAGGCGCCGGAGGCGGTCGAAGAGGTACCCGAGGAAGATCACCTCCTCGGTCAGGCCCGCCCGCAGCGCCGCGAGCAGGAGGAGGGGGATCGTCCACCAGGACGTGTCGAGCGGCGAGGCCTCCACCAGCACGGTGAGCCCGAGGGCGCGCCCGAGCGCATAGAGCGCGAGGCCCGGGATGCCGATGATCGCGACGAGCGCGACACCGCGACCGAGGTCCCCCCCGAAACGTCGGAAGTCGAGCCCGATCCGGCGGAACGCCGACATGCCCGGCTCCCACAGCAGGAAGACCGCGAGGGCGACGGGCACGAGCGCGAAGCCCTGACCGAGGAACTGGTACAGGACGTCCCAGAACTCCTCCGCGCCCGCCGATGGATTGAGCGATGTGGTCTGATCTCCGAGCGCCGCTTCGCGCTGGAGCGCTTGGATGAGACCGAGCACGGAGTAGATCGCGGACCGGCCGACGGACAGCAGCAGCACGAGCGCGATCTCCCACCGGAGACGCACGCGGGACGCATGGTCTATGGGGCCGGTGTCGGGCAGATTCCCAGACGCGAAAGCATGCACGTTGTCAGATTGTCACACCCGCGTAGCGTTGAGTTAAGGATATGTAACGGTTTGCTGTTCTGTTTTGCCTTGTCCGCACGGCGTGCTTAGTGTGTCCGTGTCCGTGTCCAGAGCTGCCACAGGCTGGGCACTCAACCCTTGCACAGGAGGAAATGTGAAGATCGCGCGTCTTATGGCGGGCGTGGGTGTCGTCGCAGCGGGAGCAATCGTGCTCGCGGGCTGCGGCAACCCATACCAGTCTGAGGTCGTGGAGGGCACCGAGATCACCACCGCGTACAACTCGGGCTTTTTCCACTTCAACGACGACAGCTCGGCCGGAAACAACACGGCCAACGGCAACGTCAAGTACATGACGAACACCAAGTTCGCGTACTACAACAACACCCCGGAACTCGTCCGCAACACCGACTTCGGTGAGTACGAGGTCGTCAGCGAAGACCCGCTCACGGTGAAGTACACGATCACGGCCGACGCCGTCTGGTCGGACGGCGTGCCGATCGACGAGGCCGACATGCTCCTCGCCTGGGCCGCCGGCGGCGGAAACGTCAACGACGCGTTCTCGCCTGCCGCCACCACCGGCTACAACCTCATCACCGAGATGCCGGAGACGGGCGACAAGGAGATCACCTTCGTCTACGACGAGCCGTACGTCGACTGGGAGCTCATCGACCCGCTCGGTGTCGCTGCACACGGCACCTACGCGCTCGCCTTCCCGGACGAGTACTCGGACGTCCAGGCCGCGTACGACACGTGGTCGGAGTCGGGCGAGGAGAGCGACTTCACCGCGTACACCGACGCGGCGAAGGAGTTCGCCGAGGGTGCCAAGGAGAAGGTCGTCGACGCCATCACCTCGGGTGACGAAGATGTCCTCGCGGAGCTGGGCGATGCGTGGAGCAACGCCTACGGCTACACGACCCTTCCCGAGAGCCCGGCTGCGGCGCTGACGAGCGGACAGTACGTCATCGACGACATCGTCGAGGACCAGTACATCACCATCTCCGCGAACCCGCTGTTCACGTGGGGCCCCTCGCCGAAGTTCGAGAAGATCACGATCCGCACGATCGCCGACTCGACCACCGCGCTGCAGGCCCTCGAGTCGGGCGAGCTCGACATCTGGTCGGGTCAGCCCACGGCTGACATCCTCCAGCTGGCGAACGAGATCGACACCGCAACGGTGCAGACCGGTATCCAGGCTTCGCACGAGCACGTCGACCTCACGGTCAACAACGGCGGCCCGTTCGACCCGGCCACCTACGGTGGCGACGAGGCCAAGGCTCTCGCCGTCCGCCAGGCGTTCATGAAGACGATCCCCCGCCAGGAGATCGTCGACAAGATCATCAAGCCGCTCAACCCCGAGGCCGAGGTCCGCAACGCGCACCTCGTGTCGCAGGCCGACGTCGAGCGCTACCCGATCCTGACCGAGACCAACGGTTCGGCGGACTACGCAGAGGTCGACATCGACGGCGCCAAGGCGCTGCTCGCCGAGGCCGGCGTCACCGGACCGATCGAGGTCGGCTTCTGGTACCCCGAGGGCAACGTCCGTCGCGCACAGGAGTTCGAGCTGATCTCGGCCTCCGCCGCTCTCGCCGGCTTCCAGCTGGTCGACGAGTCCGAGCCGGACTGGGTGTTCACCGACCCGTCGCAGATGCCGATCGTCACGCACGACGCGGTCATCTTCGCCTGGTCGCAGACGTCGCTGGCCGTGGGTGGATCCGACCAGATCTACGCGTGCTACGACTTCGCCGACCCGCTGACCAAGGGCAGCAACTACATGGGCTGGTGCAACGAAGAGGTCACCGACGCGCTCGCGACGCTCAACACGACGTCGGACTACGACGCTCAGACCGAGCTGCTCGAGACCGCTGAGGCGGGCATCTGGGCCGACGCCGTGTCGATCCCGATCTTCCAGTTCCCCGGTCTGCTGGTCAACAGCGACAAGGTGGAAGAGGTCAAGGCCATGCCGCTGAGCCCCGACTACTTCTGGAACTACTGGGAGTGGGCGCCGGTGGGTGCTGACGCGGAGTAATCCGTGTCATGCCGGGACGGGCGCATGACCGCCCGTCCCGGCACACAACATCAGAGACTGTGGGTGCCGAGGCGAACCCTTGGCACCCACAGTCGTGTCCGACCGGATTGAGCCACCCACACAGGTGCCGCTCAGTCCCCTTCGTAGTAGTTTTGGGGCGCCGCACCGGCGCGCCGGAACGGACGTGACAATCATGACCTCAGCCCCATATCCGAGAGGGCTCTCGTGCTGACCTTCATCCTGCGACGACTGGGCGCCATCGTCCTCGTCCTCCTCGTCGCCTCCTTCATCGTCTACACCCTGACGGCGATCACCGCCGATCCGCTGGCCGACCTCCGCGAGAGCAGCGCTGCGAACCGCGAAGAGCTCATCGCCAACAGGATCGAGCTCCTGCGACTCGACCTGCCCCCCGTCGTCCGCTACTTCGCCTGGCTGGGCGGGGCCTCGAAGTGCCTCATCCTGCAGTGCGACCTGGGCATCGCCTTCAGCCGCAGCAATCAAGAGGTCACCGCAGCCCTCGCGAGCGCGGCGAACGCGACCATCCAGCTCGTGACCGCGTCCGTGATCGTCGCGATCCTCTTCGGTCTCACGATCGGCATCCTGACGGCTCTCCGTCAGTACAGCGGCTTCGACTACTCGGTGACGTTCCTCACGTTCATCGTGTACTCGCTCCCCATCTTCTGGATCGCCGTCCTCCTCAAGGAGTTCGGAGCGATCCGCTTCAACGAGTTCCTGGCCGATCCGGTGGTGACGATACAAGCCGTCGTCATCACGGGATTGATCTGGGGCGTGCTGCTCATGGCGATCATCGGCGGTTCGTGGAAGAAGCGCCTCATCACCTTCGGTGCCGCGTTCGTCGCCGCGGGCGGCCTGCTGGCCCTGCTCGGCGCGACCGGCTGGTTCACCGCCCCGTCCATCGGAATCGTCGGCGTCATCATCACCGGCGTGGGCGCGGCCGTCGGTGTGACGGCACTCTCGACCGGCCTCGCCAACCGCCGCACGCTGTACTCCGCGCTCATCGTCGTGGGCATCTGGGCCGCGCTGTACTTCCCGATCCAGTACCTGTTCTTCTACGTCCCGACCGGGTGGATGCTGTTCGTCATGGCGATCGTCGCGATCGGCATCGGCATCGGCGTGGGCATGCTCGTCGGCGGCGACGGCCGGAAGGAAGCGGCCCGCACGGCGGCCATCGTGAGCTTCATCACGTTCTTCGTCATCGTCGTCGACCGCGTCATGCTGGTGTATCCCGACTACGTCGACCGCATCCCGCAGAGCGGCGTCATCGCCACGATCGGCTCACGAACCCCGGGCCTTGAGGGCGATATGTGGTTCCAGATCCTCGACGGCTTCGCGCACCTCGTGCTGCCGACCATCGCCCTGGCGCTGGTGTCGATCGCGGCGTACACGCGCTACTCCCGCTCGAGCCTCCTCGAGGTCATGAACCAGGACTACGTGCGGACGGCGCGTGCCAAGGGTCTCACCGAGCGCACCGTGATCATGCGACACTCGATGCGCAACGCGCTGATCCCGATCGCCACGATCATCGCCTTCGACATCGGCGCCCTCATCGGCGGCGCGGTCATCACCGAGACGATCTTCGCGTGGAAGGGCATGGGTGCGCTGTTCGTCGACGGCCTGCGAGACGGTGACGTCAACCTCGTCATGGGCTTCTTCGTCGTGACGGGAATCCTCGCCGTCATCTTCAACCTCATCGCGGACCTGCTGTACTCCGCACTCGACCCCCGGATCCGGGTGAGCTGACATGGTTACAACGATTCCCACCGACGCGCCGCAGGACCGCGGCAGCGAGCAGTCCATCGAGCAGAAGGCCGTCGCCGGCCTGAGCCAGGGCGCGCTCGTGCGCCGCCGGTTCTTCCGCCACGCCGGCGCGATGGCCGCGCTCATCGTGCTGATCCTCGTGATCCTGCTCGCCTTCACCTCGGTCGGCACCGTCATCGGCGGCACCGGCCGACTGCAGGCGAGCGGCGACGGCAGCCTCTCGATCAACGGCTTCCGCATCCCCGGATGGTGGCCGCTGGACTGGTGGACGAGCTACCCGATCGTCAACGCCGGTCAGCCGACCCTGACGTGGTTCCCCTTCAGCCTGGGAGAGCACCCGTTCGGCCAGGACACGCTCGGCAAGGACGTCTTCGCGCAGGTCATGCGCGGCACGCAGCAGTCGCTGACCGTGATGTTCCTGGTCGGTACCGTGTCGCTCATCCTCGGCGTGCTGTTCGGGGCTCTGTCCGGCTTCTTCCGCGGCTGGGTGGACTCGCTCATCATGCGCTTCACCGACGTCATCATCATCATCCCGATCATCGTGATCGGCTCGATCATGGGAAAGCTCTTCGGCGGCAACGCCGTGGTGTTCGGCATCTTCCTGGGCGTACTCAGCTGGACGGGTCTCGCACGGCTCGTCCGTGGTGACTTCCTGGCCCTCCGCGAACGCGAGTTCGTCGATGCGGCGCGGGTCGCCGGGGCCAGCAACGGCCGCATCATCTTCCGGCACATCCTCCCGAACGCAGTCGGCATCATCATCGTCAACACCACGCTGCTCATGAGCGCCGCGGTGCTGACGGAGGCGGCGCTGAGCTTCCTCGGATTCGGCATCACCGCGCCCGACGTGTCGCTCGGTCAGATCATCAGCGAGTACCGCGAGGCGTTCCGCACCCGACCGTGGCTGTTCTGGTGGCCCGGCCTGTTCATCGTCATCCTCGCGCTGTGCATCAACTTCATCGGCGACGGGCTGCGCGACGCGTTCGATCCCCGCCAGCAGGCGAAGGTCAGTTCGCGCAAGGCCAACCGTGCGATCGCGGCGATCCCGTCGTCGCAGGCCGTGATGATGGTCGAAGGCCCGACGTCGTCCGACGACGAGCCGTACATGGACGAGTTCGGCGGCGGCTCGTTGCCCGAGCCCGGCCCGGCGGGGGACCGCCGCCCAGGGCGTGAGGACGATCAGCCGTGAGGCAGCGCGAGGCTCAGCACCGCGGCCGCCAGCAGCACGGCCGTGACCGCGATCACCGCGACGTTCAGCATCGAGACGGTGCCGCCGACGGCGTCACCGGCGCCGCTGCGACGGTACTGCAGGAGCGTGCGGCGCACGATCGCGGCGGCGTCGCCGCTCGGAGTGCCTTCGGCATCGGCAGGACGGCGGAAATCTCCGTCGCCCGGGACGGCGGCGACCTCTTCGCGGCGCGTGCTCATCGCCTGGCGCGCGCTGGGCGCGGGCGCGGCCCAGGCGCGGATGCTCCGTCCGCCGGTCGTGGTCACGGTGAGCGCGTAGCGCGAGTCGACGTCCGCGACGTCGCTCCACGGCACGCGGTGCGTGCGGAAGACGTTGCCGACCTCGATGAAGGCCTCGTTGACGCGGACGTACGGACGCACGTAGACGATCCACGCCAGCCACGCGACGAGCACGATGGGCCAGCTCCACAGCAGGAGCGCGGGCACACCCTCCGTGACGGCGATGAAGACAAGACCGAGAGCGCACACGCCGATCGCCGCCCAGGCGAGGATCTGGCTGCCGCGCGGACGGAAAGTGACCGGTTCGGGCATGCGCCCATCCTGACACGGGAGACGGTTCGATGAGCATGAAGGAGGGTGCCCGCATGCGCGGACACGTCCCGCAGCAGGACGGCGGCCCCGTGCTGTCGGTCAACAACCTCGGCGTGGAGTTCTGGGTCGGCGGCAAGTGGGCCGCTGCGGCCAAGCACGTCACGTACGACCTCATGCCCGGAAAGGTGCTCGCCATCGTCGGCGAGTCGGGCTCCGGCAAGAGCACGAGCTCGATGGCGATCATGGGCCTCCTGCCCAAGAACGCGCGCGTCCAGGGAAGCGCCAAGCTCGCCGGACGCGAGCTTGTCGGTGCCCGGCCCGAGGTGCTGCGCCAGGTGCGCGGCGAGGGCATCGCGGCGATCTTCCAGGAGCCGATGACGGCCCTGAACCCCGTGTACACCATCGGGTTCCAGATCTCCGAGACGATCCTCACCCACCGTCCCGGCATGACCCGCAAGCAGGCGAAGGCGCGTGCGATCGAGCTCCTCGGGCTCGTCGAGATGCCCGACCCGACGAAGGCGTACAACTCGTACCCGCACCAGCTGTCGGGCGGCCAGCGCCAGCGCGCGATGATCGCGCAGTCGATCTCCCTCGACCCGCGCGTGCTCATCGCCGACGAGCCGACCACGGCGCTCGATGTCACCGTCCAGGCCGAGATCCTCGACCTGCTGCGCCACCTGCACCAGAAGCTCGACTCGGCGATCATCCTCATCACTCACGACATGGGCGTCGTCGCGGACATGGCCGATGACGTCATGGTGATGAAGGACGGCGACGTCGTCGAGCACGGCACGGCGGCACAGCTGTTCAACGCGCCCGAGCACCCCTATACCAAGGCGCTCATGGCGTCGGTCCCGCACCTCGGCCTCGGTACCGCGGTCTCGGAGCAGGACTCGCACCGCGACGACGCCACGGCGGCCCTTCTCCTCGAGAACGTGTCGATCGACTACCCCAAGCGCGGCCGCGTGCCCGCCTTCCGCGCGGTGGACGGGGCGTCGCTGTCGATCCAGCCCGGTGAGGTGCTCGGCCTCGTCGGCGAGTCGGGCTCGGGGAAGACGACGATCGCCCGCGCGATCGTCGGCCTCGTGCCGATCGCGGACGGCCAGCTGCGCGTCGCCGGCCAGGAGATGGTGGGCGTCGACGCCAAGCGACTGCGCGCGGTGCGCCGCAAGCTCGGCATCGTGTTCCAGGACCCCGGCTCTTCGCTGAACCCGCGCTGGCCGGTCGGAGAGTCGATCGGCGAGCCGCTCCAGCTCGACGGCCGCGACCGAAAGTCGATCGAGTCGCGGGTCACCGAGCTCCTCGACATGGTCGAGCTGCCGCGTGACTTCCGCAACCGCTATCCCCACGAGCTGTCGGGCGGTCAGCGTCAGCGCATCGGCATCGCCCGCGCCCTCGCGCTGGACCCGCAGGTCCTCGTGGCCGACGAGCCCACGAGCGCGCTCGACGTGTCGGTGCAGGCGCGCGTGCTGGAGCTGCTGCAGAACATCCAGAAGGAGAAGCAGTTCGCGACGCTGTTCGTGACGCACGACCTCGCCGTCGTGGACCTTCTCGCCGACCGCATCGTGGTCATGCAGCACGGCAAGATCGTCGAGCAGGGCTCGAAGGAGCAGATTCTCCGCAACCCGCAGGACCCGTACACGCAGCGTCTCATCGCCGCGGTGCCGGTGCCCGACCCCGCCGAGCAGCGCGTGCGCCGCGAGGCCCGGGCGGCGCTCCTCGCGCAGCGGGACTGACAGACCGAAGCGGCCTGGGGCGTGCGCGTGCGCACCCTCAGGTCGCTTTCGGCTGCCTGCGATAGGCTGAGGTGCCGGCATCCCGGCCCTCTCCACTTTCGCAAGGATCTCTTTCATGGCGCGCGCCCTCCGTCCTGACCTCCGCAACGTCGCGATCGTCGCGCACGTCGACCACGGCAAGACGACTCTCGTCGACGCCATGCTCCGACAGACCGGCTCCTTCGGCTCGCACGAGCACATGGAAGAGCGCGCGATGGACTCGAACGACCTCGAGCGTGAGAAGGGGATCACGATCCTCGCCAAGAACACGGCGATCACGTACAGCGGCGCGCACACCGACGTCCCGGTGACGATCAACGTCATCGACACCCCGGGCCACGCCGACTTCGGCGGCGAGGTCGAGCGCGGCCTCTCGATGGTCGACGGCGTCGTGCTGCTCGTCGACGCGAGCGAGGGGCCTCTCCCGCAGACCCGCTTCGTCCTGCGCAAGGCGCTCGAGGCGAAGCTCCCGGTCATCCTGCTGGTCAACAAGACCGACCGCCCCGACGCGCGCATCGCCGAGGTCGAGGAAGAGGCGCACGACCTGCTGCTCGGGCTCGCGTCCGACCTGCACGAGGACGTGCCCGACCTCGACGTCGACGCCCTTCTCGACGTGCCCGTCGTCTACGCGTCCGGCCGCGCCGGCGCGGCGTCGCGCAACCGCCCCGCCAACGGCGAGCTCCCCGACAACGCCGACCTCGAGCCGCTCTTCGGCGCGATCCTCGAGCACGTTCCGGCTCCGGCCTACGACGACGAGGCGCCGCTCCAGGCCTGGGTCACCAACCTCGACTCGAGCCCGTTCCTCGGCCGCCTCGCGCTGCTGCGTGTCTTCAACGGCACGCTGCGCAAGGGACAGACGGTCGCGTGGGTGCGCCACGACGGCTCGCACTCCAACGCGCGCATCACCGAGCTGCTCAAGACCCGCGCCCTCGAGCGCTACCCGGCCGAGTCCGCCGGCCCCGGCGACATCGTCGCGATCGCCGGCATCGAGGAGATCACCATCGGCGAGACGATCGCCGACCCGGAGGACGTCCGGCCGCTGCCCGCGATCCACGTCGACGACCCGGCGATCTCGATGACCATCGGCACCAACACCTCGCCGCTCGTCGGCAAGGTCAAGGGCCACAAGCTCACCGCCCGCATGGTCAAGGACCGCCTCGACCGTGAGCTCATCGGCAACGTGTCGCTCAAGGTCGTCGACATCGGACGCCCGGACGCCTGGGAGGTGCAGGGTCGCGGCGAGCTCGCACTCGCGATCCTCGTCGAGAACATGCGTCGCGAGGGCTTCGAGCTCACGGTCGGCAAGCCCCAGGTCGTCACCCGCAAGGGTGAGGACGGCAAGGTCCACGAGCCGTTCGAGCACCTGACGATCGACGCCCCCGAGGAGTACCTCGGCTCGATCACGCAGCTCCTCGCGTCGCGCAAGGGCCGCATGGAGACCATGACCAACCACGGCACCGGCTGGGTGCGCATGGAGTTCATCGTCCCCTCGCGCGGTCTCATCGGCTTCCGCACCGAGTTCCTCACGACGACGCGCGGCACCGGCATCGCCAACGCGATCTCGCACGGCTACGAGCCGTGGGCCGGTCACATCGTGACGCGCCAGAACGGGTCGATCGTCGCCGACCGCTCGGGCGTCGTGACGCCCTTCGCGATCATCGCGCTGCAGGAGCGCATGTCGTTCTTCGTGCAGCCGACCGAAGAGGTCTACGAGGGCATGGTCATCGGCGAGAACTCGCGCAACGACGACATGGACGTGAACATCACCAAGGAGAAGAAGCTCACCAACATGCGCTCCTCCACGGCCGACACGTTCGAGTCGATGACGCCGCCTCGCCAGCTCTCGCTCGAGGAGAGCCTCGAGTTCGCGCGCGACGACGAATGCGTCGAGGTCACGCCCGAGAAGGTGCGCATCCGCAAGGTCGTGCTCGACGCGACCGAGCGGGGACGCGCGCTCTCACGCCTCAAGCGCCAGGACGCCAACGCCTGACGGATGGGCGTGCCGCCCCGAGCAGCGGCACGCCCGTTCGCGATCAGTGGTACGCCACGCAGGACTCCGTCCAACTGCCGGCGACGCCTTGGCTGATCCACTTCTTCCAGACGACGTAGGTGCGTCCGAAGTTGAGAACGTGCCACCCCGTCTTGTTGAGCAGGTAGTACGCGCCATACGAGGCGTCGATTCCGTCCGACCCATAACCGATGGGTACCGCCCCGCCGCTCGTGTAGATCTTCAGCTGGGCGTACTTCCCGCTCGGACAGCTGATGGGATTGCTCGGCCAATGCTCTTGAGCGTGGGCTGCCGAGGCACCCGACGCGGCAAGCGCGACGCTCAATGCTGCCGCGATGAGCGCCTTCCGTCCTCGCGAGCGCTTCGGCTTCTTCGCCGCGAACCCTTCGACACGATCGTTCGTCATCTGATCTCCGTATCTTTCTGAGCGATGGGGGATGGCGCCCGCTCGACGATGAGCCGGGCCTGCGACGAGTGCCGCAGGGACGGAGGCGATCGCCGAAACCCACCAGACGTGCGGCCGCATGCACAGATCGGGCCTCGACGTGCGTCCTCCTGATTCGCTCACGCGCCACGCTAGCAATCGCCCGATGGGCATCGCTGTCCTCCCTTCGGCGGACGGTGGACGACTCATGGCGCGTCATATCAAGAGCGCCATCGGTCGTCGGCAGAGAACGTGCCACGTATGACCGAGCGGACCGCGTGGCGCGTCCGCGGGCATCGGTAGCATCGAGCGGATGAGCCTCGACCCGCACTTCGACGATGCGCACGGCACCGGCGAAGCGCGCCGTGCCGCTCGCCAGGGCGCCGGTGTGGCGCTGGCCACCAGTGCGTACGGGATCTCGTTCGGAGCGCTGGCCGTGGCATCCGGTCTCGATGTCTGGCAGACCTGCGTCATGAGTCTGCTCATGTTCACCGGCGGATCGCAGTTCGCGTTCGTCGGAGTCGTCGGAGCGGGCGGGATCGCCGCGGCGCCTGCGGCGATCGCATCCGCCGCGCTGCTCGGGGTGCGCAACGTCGCCTACGGCATGCGCATGTCACCGGTGATCGGGCGAGGGTTCTGGCGACGGGCCGCCGCGGCGCAGTTCACCATCGACGAGTCGACCGCCGTCTCGCTCGCACAGAAGACCCCGCACGCCCGCACGGTCGGGTTCTGGGTGACCGGCATCGCGATCTATGTCGGGTGGAACCTGTCGACGCTGGCGGGTGCGCTGCTCGGGGACGTCCTCGGCGACCCGCGGGCGTATGGGCTGGATGCCGCGGCCGCTGCCGCCTTCCTCGCCCTGCTGTGGCCGCGCCTGCGGAGCCGGCAGCCGATCGTCGTCGGCATCGCGGCGGCCGTCATCGCGACCGTCCTGACGCCCATGCTCATGCCCGGGCTGCCGGTCATCATCGCCGCGTCGGTCGCGATCCTCGTGGGATGGTTCAACTGGCTGGGCGACGACCGGCCGGCGGAGGAGCCCGCGGATGTCGCCGAGCGGGAGGGCCTGCCATGACGATGTGGACCGCGCTCCTCCTCGCGGCCGTCATCTGCGTCGCGCTCAAAGCCGTCGGCTACCTCGTGCCCCCGAAGTGGGTCGAGGCGCCCCGGCCGATGCGCATCGCCGACCTGCTGACCGTCGCGCTGCTCGCGGCCCTCGTCGCGGTGCAGACACTGGGCGTCGGGCAGGCCGTGGTGGTCGACGCGCGGGTTCCGGCGGTGCTGGTCGCCGCCGGCCTGCTGATGCTGCGGGCGCCGTTCCTCGTCGTGGTCGCGGCGGCCGCGCTCACGGCCGCACTGCTGCGGCTGTGGGGCTGGGCGGCCTGAGTGGCTCCGCCCCGGCAGTAGAGTCGACGGGTGCGCTCCTCCGTCCCCGCCCGCGTCGGCACGTGGGTCGTCGCGTTCGTCGTCGGGGCCGTGTACGGCCTCGCCGGCACGATCGCCCACGCGTACGAGATCGGCTGGTTCCCGCTGGGGCTCATCCTGGCCATCGTGGGCTGCGCCGCCCTGCTCGCCGCGGTGCGCCTCCTCACGGCCGACCGGTGGGCTGCGCTGGCGACGGGGCTCGGCATGATGACGGCGACGCTGATCTTCTCGGGCAAGGGCCCCGGCGGGTCGGTCATCGTCCCCGACACCGGCCTTGGGACGGTCTGGACGCTGTCGCTGCCGATCCTGGTGGCCATCGTGGTGGCGTGGCCCGACCGCATCCGCCCTCTCGCGGAGAACTAGACTGGCACCGTGACGTATGTGATCGCTCTTCCGTGTGTGGATGTCAAGGACCGGGCCTGT